>NZ_JBEXQJ010000042.1:0-63381 GCF_040612515.1 Streptomyces sp. NPDC006372
CGTGATGGCCGGAGACGGGGTATCAACATATCTGGCGTTGACTTTTGGCACGCTGTTGAGTTCTCAAGGAACGGTCGCTTCCTTTGTACTCACCCTCTCGGGCTTTCCTCCGGGCGCTTCCCTTCGGTCTTGCGTTTCCGACTCTATCAGATCTTTCCGATCCGATTTCCTCGGTGCTTTCCAGGTTCCCGCTTCCGCGTTTCCCTTTCCGGCGGTTCCGACTCTATCAGATCCTTTCGGGCCTGATCCCCGGTCAGCGGGGTTTGTCTTCGCGGCTGTTGGGCCGTTCCGACGTGGTGAGACTTTAGCGGATTCCCCGGCTCCCGAGCGAATCGGGGGCCGCGTCCTTTCGAACGTGGATTCCTCATTCCGTAAATACGCACACCAATGAAACGACGACAGACGTGCTGCACGTCGAGTAGTGGTGAGTACCTGCGGATTGGCTGCCCGGGGACCGACCGGAGTCGGCGCTCACGTCGGGCAACTCGGAGAACACTACGGATGGGGGTTGGGCGTGTCAACTCGGGGGCGGGCGGCACTCCGGAGGCGTAGCCTGGGGTGCATGACGACGCGTACGTGTACCCAGCTGTGGTGGGCCGCCTGACGGCGGCCGTCCTCACGTATGCACTCAACGGCCGCCGCTTCGGCGGCCGTTCTTGTTTCTCCCTCCGACCACCGAGGGGCGGCCGCCGGGGCGGCGGTCCCGACCAGGAGGTGGAGGAGAGATGACACGGGTCTTCAGCGGGGTCAAGCCGACGGGGCATCTGACGCTGGGGAACTATCTGGGAGCCATGCGGCGGTGGGCCGACGTTGACCAGCATGAGGCCGACGCCTTGTTCTGTGTCGTCGACCTGCACGCGCTGACCGTGGATCACGACCCGGCGCGGGTGCGCAGGCTCAGTCGGCAGGCGGCGACCCTGCTGCTGGCGTCGGGGCTGGATCCGGAGTTGTGCACGGTGTTCGTGCAGAGCCATGTGGACGAACACGCCCGGCTGTCGTACCTGCTGGAGTGCGTGGCCACCGACGGTGAGATGCGGCGGATGATCCAGTACAAGGAGAAGGCGGCGCGGGAGCAGCGGCGGGGCGGGAGTGTGCGGCTGTCGCTGTTGACGTATCCCGTGCTGATGGCGGCGGACATCCTGGCGTACGGGGCCGGCGAGGTGCCGGTCGGGGACGATCAGCGGCAGCATGTGGAGCTCGCGCGGGATCTCGCGGTGCGGTTCAACCAGCGGTACGGGCATACGTTCGTGGTGCCGCGGGCCACGCGGCCGGGGGTGGCGGCCCGGGTGATGAATCTGCAGGATCCGGCGTCGAAGATGGGCAAGAGCGACGACGTCGGGCCGGGGATCGTCTATCTCCTGGACGAGCCGGACGTGGTGCGGAAGAAGGTCATGCGGGCCGTCACCGACAGCGGGCGCGAGGTCGTGTACGACCGGGAGACGCGGCCGGGGCTCGCGAACCTGCTGGAGATCCTGGCTGCCTGTACCGGTGGGGAGCCTGAGGAACTCAGTCGCGCCTACGCGTCGTACGGCGATCTGAAGAAGGACACCGCCGAGGCCGTGGTCGAGACGCTTCGGCCGCTGCGGGAGCGGCACCGGGAGTTTTGTGCGGATCCCTCTTATGTGGAGGGGGTGCTGGCGGCGGGTGCGGAGAAGGCGCGGGCGATGGCGCGGCCGGTCGTGGATGCCGCCTATCGCGCGATCGGGCTGCTGCCGCCGGTGGTGGACCCGGTGCTGAACGCGGCCCGGTAGGCGCGCGGGCTGGTGGCGAGGCGCGAGGCGAAGTGCTGGCGCATCGTGACCTCGCTGCCGAAGCCGGCGCGGCGGGCGACCTCGCGCATGGGCAGGTCGGTGCGTTCGAGGAGTTTCTGGGCCGCGGCGAGGCGCTGGTCCAGGAGCCAGCGCAGGGGGGTCGTGCCGGTGGCGGCGGTGAAGTGGCGGGCGAAGGAGCGCGGGGACATGCCCGCCTGGGCGGCCAGGTCGGCGACCGTCTGGGGTTCGTGGAGGTGGCGCAGGGCGTGTTCGCGTACGGCGGCGAGGGCGTCGGCGTCGCGGTCGAAGCGCGGGGTGGGGTGTTCGATGAACTGGGCCTGGGTGCCGGTGCGGAAGGGGGCCGTGACCATCGAGCGGGCGATGGTGGCGGCCGCTTCGGCGCCTTGGGCGCGACGGACGAGGTGGAGGCAGAGGTCGATGCCGGCCGCGGTGCCGGCGGCGGTCCAGATGTTGCCGTCCTCGATGAAGAGGGCGTCGGGGACGACGATGACCTCGGGGTGGTGGGTGCGCAGGAGGTCGACGAGGTTCCAGTGGGTGATGGCACGGCGGCCGTCGAGGAGGCCGGCTTGGGCGAGGGTGAAGGCGCCGCCGCAGAGGGCGGCGATGGTGGTGCCGCGGGTGTGGGCGCGGCGGAGAGCGTCGAGGACGGGGGCGGGCGCCGGGGTGAGGTGGTCGTCGAGGCCGGGGACGACGACGAGGTCGGCCTTCGGCAGCCAGGTGAGGGCGCGGTCGGGGAGGAGGGCGAGGCCGCCGCGCATGGGGATGGGGGTGGTGGTGTCGGCGGCGACTCTGCGCAGGTCGAAGGCGGGGGCGCCGCGGTCGGTGCGGTCGGTCCCCCAGACCTCGGTGATGACGGAGACGTCGAAGGCGCGGATGCCGGGGAAGGCGACGAGGGCGACGCGGTAGGCGTGGTCGGGCTCCACCATGGCGGCAGTAAACCATGGCAGCAACCCATCGATCGATGGCTTTCGAACCTCTGGAGCGGGGGTCGTTCCGGAAGCAGGATCGTGGGCATGGACATCGCGGAGAACGCAGCACTGGTGGTCGTGGACGTGCAGAAGGGCTTCGAGGAGCTGGACTTCTGGGGGGCGCGGAACAATCCCGGGGCCGATGAGAACATCGCCGCCCTCATCGACGTATGGCAGGCGACGGGGCGGCCGGTCGTCTTCGTGCGGCACGACTCGGTGAAGCCGGAGTCGCCGTTGCGGCGGGGGTATGAGGGGAACGGCTTCAAGGAGTACGTGGAGCGGCGGCGTGGGAAGGGGGCGGGGCCGGAGCTGTTCGTCACGAAGACGGTGAACTCGGCGTTTCTCGGGACGCCGGATCTGGGTGCCTGGCTGAAGGCGGAGGGGATCTCGCAGGTCGTGCTCGCCGGGATCCAGACGAACATGTGCGTGGAGACGACCGCGCGGATGGGCGGGAACCTGGGGTACGACGTGGTGGTGGCGTTCGACGCCACGTACACGTTCGGCCTTGAGGGGCCGTTCGGCTGGCGGCGGAGCGCGGAGGAGATCGCTCAGGCTTCCGCGGTGTCCCTGCACGGGGGCGGGTTCGCGCGGGTGGTGACGACGGAGGAGGTCGTGGGCGCGGCGGGGGTGTGACCCGCCCCCGGAGGGGTCAGTTGGTGGTGCCGGAGGCGAGGGCGCGGCTGCGGTCGCGGGCGGCTTCGAGGGCGGCGATGAGGGCGGCTCGTACGCCGTGGTTCTCGAGTTCGCGGATGGCGTTGATCGTCGTGCCGGCCGGCGAGGTGACGTTCTCGCGGAGTTTGACCGGGTGTTCGCCGCTGTCGCGGAGCATCGTCGCGGCGCCGATCGCGGACTGGACGATCAGGTCGTGGGCCTTGTCGCGGGGCAGGCCGAGGAGGATGCCCGCGTCGGTCATGGCTTCGACCAGGTAGAAGAAGTAGGCCGGGCCCGAGCCGGAGAGGGCGGTGCAGGCGTCCTGCTGGGACTCGGGGACGCGGAGCGTCTTGCCGACGGCGCCGAAGATCTCCTCGGCGTGGGCGAGGTGGTCGGCGGTGGCGTGGGTGCCGGCGGAGATGACGGACATGGCCTCGTCGACCAGGGCGGGGGTGTTCGTCATGACGCGGACGACCGGGGTGTCGGGGGCGAGGCGTTCCTCGAAGTAGGCCGTGGGGATGCCGGCGGCGCCGCTGATGACCAGGCGGTCGGCCGGGACGTGCGGGGCCAGCTCGGCGAGGAGGGTGCCCATGTCCTGCGGTTTGACCGTGAGGATCAGGGTGTCGGCGGTCTTGGCGGCTTCGGGGTTGGTGACGGGGGTGACGCCGTAGCGGGTGCGGAGTTCCTCGGCCCGTTCCCGGCGGCGGGCGGTGACCAGGAGGTCGGCCGGGTTCCAGCCGGCTCGGATCATTCCGCTGAGCAGGGCTTCGCCGATCTTGCCGGTGCCGAGGACTGCGACTTTCTGGGTCATGGCGCGGGGTGCCTCCGAGGGTGCGTCGTCCGGTGTCCATCCTCGCATCAGGGAGTGGGGGGCGGCTTCGGTGTCCGCTGGGCGGGATGGGTGTCCAGGGGGCCAGGGCCTGTCGGACAGGCCCTACGTCGTGCGGCGGCGCAGGGTGGCTGCTCCCAGGACGAGGACCAGGAGTGCGCAGCCCGCTACGACCAGGGCGTCGCGGACGAACGTGGCGGTCATGTCGGTGTGGCGGAGGACCTCGTTCATGCCGTCCACCGCGTAGGACATGGGGAGGACGTCGGAGAGGGCCTCCAGGGCCGGGTGCATGTTGTCGCGGGGCGTGAACAGGCCGCAGAGGAGGAGCTGGGGGAAGATCACCGCCGGCATGAACTGCACCGCCTGGAATTCCGAGGCCGCGAAGGCCGAGACGAAGAGGCCGAGGGCCGTGCCGAGGAGGGCGTCGAGGAGGGCCACCAGGAGGAGGAGCCAGGGGCTGCCGGTGACGTCCAGGCCGAGGAACCAGACGGCGAGGCCCGTGGCCAGGGCGGACTGGATGATCGCGAGGGTGCCGAAGGCGAGGGCGTAGCCGGCGATGAGGTCGCCTTTGCCGAGGGGCATGGCGAGGAGGCGTTCGAGGGTGCCCGAGGTGCGTTCGCGCAGGGTGGCGATCGAGGTCACCAGGAACATCGTGATCAGGGGGAAGATCCCGAGCAGGGACGCGCCGATGCTGTCGAAGGTGCGGGGGCTGCCGTCGAAGACGTAGCGCAGCAGGAACAGCATCACGCAGGGGATGAGGATCAGCAGCGCGATGGTGCGTGGGTCGTGGGTGAGCTGGCGCAGGACTCGGGCGGCTGTGGCGGTGGTGCGGGAGGTGTTGAGGGTTCGGGGGCTTGGTGGGGTGGGGGTGGGGATGGGGGTGGGGGTGGGCGTGGTGCTCATCGTGTCGTCTCCCTCGTCTTCGTCTCCCTGTTCGTCTCGGCTTTTTCTTTTGCCTTGTCCACCAGGTCCAGGAAGGCCTCCTCGACCGTTTCCGCGCCGGTGCGGGTGCGCAGGGCGTCGGGGGTGTCGTCGGCGAGGAGTTCGCCCTCGCGCATGAGGAGGAGGCGGTGGCAGCGCTCGGCCTCGTCCATGACGTGGGAGGAGACGAGGAGGGTCGCGCCGCGGCTCGCCGCGATGTCGTGGAAGAGGGTCCAGAGGTCGCGGCGCAGGACCGGGTCGAGGCCGACGGTCGGTTCGTCGAGGACCAGGAGTTCGGGGGTGCCGAGGAGGGCCACGGCCAGGGAGACGCGGTTGCGCTGGCCGCCGGAGAGGTTGCCGGCCAGGGCGTCCGCGTGGGTGGTGAGGTCGACGTCGGCTATCGCACGGGTGACGTGGTCGGCGCGGCGGTCGGCGTTTCGGCGGCCGGGGTCGAGGATCGCGGCGAAGTAGTGGAGGTTCTGGCGGACCGTCAGGTCGTCGTAGACGGAGGGGGCCTGGGTGACGTAGCCGATGCGGGTGCGCAGGGTGGGGTGGCCGGCGGGGTGGCCGAGGACGTCGAGGGTGCCGGTGACCTTGGCCTGGGTGCCGACGATGGCGCGCATGAGGGTCGATTTTCCGCAGCCTGAGGGGCCCAGGAGGCCGGTGATCTGGCCTCGGGGGACGGTGAAGCCGAGGGTGCGCAGGACGGTGCGGGGGCCACGGGTGACGGTGAGGTTCTGGGCGTGGACGGCGGGGGTGGGCGGGTCCGTGTCGGTGCCTGGGCGTGGCGGGCCAGGAGCGTTATTCATCATGCGATGAATAATGCTCCTGGGGGTGGTGTGCGTCAAGCAGGTGTCCTGGCGAGCAGGAGGATCACGTCGTAGACCTCGTCGACGTGGCCGTCGGGGAAGGCTCTGAGCAGGTGCTCGCGTTCCTCGGCGAGGAAGGACGCGGTGTGGTGCTCGCCGTGCACCAGGAAGACCGAGTGGCTGCCGAGGTTGGCGAGGTGGGTGTCGATCGGGATGCGGCGGCTCCAGCGGACCGTGCGGCGGGTGAAGTCGAGGTGGCCGGTGGGGTCGGCTGCGCGGGCGTTGACGTTGCGCTTCTCGGCGCTGATGTCGATGCCGAAGTGACGTGCCGTGCGGGTGGCGGACTCGGCGATCCACGGGACGTCGAGGGCGTCGGTGTTCCACCAGAGGGCGAGGGCGCCGCCCGGGCGCAGGACGCGGAGGGCCTCCGGGACGGCACGGGCCGGGTCGGTCCAGTGCCAGGCCTGGGCGTAGGTGAGGAAGTCGACGGAGGCGTGGGCGAGGGGGAGGTCGTCGCCCGTGCCGCGGACGATCGGGATGTCCGGGAGGGTGCTGCGGAACTGGGCCGCCATGCCGTCGCCGGGTTCCACGGCGAGGACGTTCGCGCCTCGGGCGTGGAGGAGGGCGGTGGCTATGCCGGTGCCGGCGCCGATGTCTGCGACGCGGGAGCCGGGGAGGGGGTGGTCGGCCAGGTCTTCTATCGCGTCGAAGAGGGCTGGGGGGTAGGAGGGGCGGTTGGCCGCGTACTGGGCTGCGGCGGTGTTGAAGGAGTGGGCTCGGGTGGTGCGGGTCGGGGTGGGGGTGTGGGCTCCGGTGGGGTGTGGGGCGGGGGGAGGTGTGGTCATACGGCCATGGTGGCCGGGGAGTGGGGGTGAGGGTGGTGAGATTTCGGTGAGAGGTGGCGGTGGGTGGGCGTTATGCCTGCGGCGGCCTGTGGCTGCTTCGGTGAGGGTGCGCGTAGCGCCTTCCGGGGTGCGGTGGGTCGGGGCCGCGCCGGGGGGTGTCCGTCCTCGGAACGGCGCGATGGGGTGTCATACCGACTCACTGGCGTTGACGCGCCAACCGCTGCGGGCGGACACCCCCCGACACGTCCCCTTCCGTGCGTACGCGAGTGCGGGCGGATCGTGGCTCCGCTTAGCTGCGGGCAGTCGTGCCGCTGGGGCGATGGGGTCCCCCTGCTCGAGCGAAGCCGAGAGCTTGGGGGAGGGTGGGCGCAGCGGCACCTCGTCGCGCCGAGCTGCGCACCCGCCCCGGCCCCAGCAGCAACGCGGGGTGCCTCAGGAGCAGCGCTGGCGTATGTACCCGTCGCTGCCGGTGTTCACGTAGCTGTCCGAGATGTACTGGCCGCTCGCGATGTTGTCCCAGATGTTCGTCGTGCCGTACGGGCCCGTGACCCAGGTGCCGGGTGTCTGGCAGTGGATCGCGACTCGGGAGCCCTCGGGCAGGACCTTGACGATCGGGTAGCCGGTGCCGGGGCCGCTGCGGACGTTGAGACGGACGCCGGGTGCGACCGAGAAGTACGTGGCGGCCGCGGCCAGTGTGCTGACCAGTGGTGTGCTGTGCTGGGCCTCTTCGACAGGCTCGACAGACATGACAAAACCTCCCCCGTTGAACCCCATGGCTGCCATGGGATCCCGTTGATTCCCCTACGTCACGCGATCAAACACCTGTGCGCGACTCGCCGGTGGAGGCTAGCAAGCCGCCTCTGTCCCGTACGAGTCATCGACTAGGCTCCGTGCGTCGCGCACGCGGACGAACAGGCACGGGGGTGGTCCCAATGGCGCCACAGCGAAACGCCGGAGCGGGCCCGGAAGCGGAACTTCCCGAGTACGCCGGTCACTACCGGCTGGAGTCGTGTCTGGGGTCGGGCGGCATGGGTGTCGTGCATCTGGCCCGCAGCACCTCCGGGATGAAGGTCGCCGTGAAGGTCGTGCACGCGCAGTTCGCCAAGGACCCCGAGTTCAGGGGGCGTTTCCGGCAGGAGGTGGCGGCGGCGCGGCGGGTCAGCGGGGCTTTTACGGCGCCTGTCGTCGATGCCGATCCCGAGGCCGGGCGGCCGTGGATGGCCACACTGTTCATTCCGGGTCCGACGCTCGCCCAGGAGGTGAAGCGGAACGGGCCGCTGAATCCGGCGCAGTTGCGTCGGCTGATGGCGGGGCTCGCTGAGGCGTTGCGGGACATCCATCGGGTCGGGGTCGTGCACCGGGATCTGAAGCCGAGCAACGTCCTGCTCGCCGAGGACGGGCCGAAGGTGATCGACTTCGGTATATCCCGGCCGGCGGACAGTGAGCTGCGGACCGAGACCGGGAAGCTGATCGGTACCCCGCCGTTCATGGCGCCCGAGCAGTTCCGGCGGCCGAGGGAAGTGGGGCCCGCGGCGGATGTCTTCGCGCTCGGGTCCGTGATGGTGCACGCGGCCACCGGGCGGGGGCCGTTCGACTCCGACAGTCCGTATGTGGTCGCCTACCAGGTCGTGCACGACGAGCCCGAACTGACCGGCGTACCAGAGGGACTGGCGCCGCTCGTGCTGCGGTGTCTCGCCAAGGAGCCCGAGGACCGGCCCTCG
Organism: Streptomyces sp. NPDC006372; assembly: GCF_040612515.1. Classification (NCBI taxonomy): domain Bacteria; kingdom Bacillati; phylum Actinomycetota; class Actinomycetes; order Kitasatosporales; family Streptomycetaceae; genus Streptomyces; species Streptomyces sp. NPDC006372. The sequence goes on from NZ_JBEXQJ010000042.1 coordinate 8,517, forward strand.
CCCGACGAGTTGATGCGGGAGCTGCGGTCGGTGGCGGCTTCCTACGACACGCAGGCGTTCATACCGGCGCAGCGGGTGGAGGAGGCGCGGGCCGAGGACGAGCCTTCGGTGGCGGTCGAGGCGCCGGTTGCCGAGCGGTCCGGTGGGCAGCGGCTGGCCCGGCTGCGGGTCGGCAAGCGGGGTGTGCTCGGGGCCGGGGGCCTCGCGCTGGCCGTCGCCGGTGCGCTCGTGTCGGTGTCGTTGCTGGGGGGCGATCCCGCTCCGTCGCCTGAGGTGACCGCCCCGCGGACCACTGCTGCCGCGTTCACGGCATGGGCGGCGACGCCGGTGTCGAAGGCGGGTACGCCGCAGTGCTCCTACGCGGCCGGGAAGTTGCTCTGTGCGCAGAGCGGGGTGGTCTTCGCACTGGATCCGGCGGACGGGCGGCTGGTGTGGAAGTACCGGTTGGACGGGGTCGCCGCCGAAGGGCCGCCGAGTGGGGCTCCGGTCGTGTCGGGTGGCCTGGTGCTGGCCGGGCTCGGCCATGGGCAGCGGCTGACCGCACTCGATCCGGGCTCGGGTGATGTGAGACGGCGGCAGGCCATGTCCATGTCGGGCGGGGTGCGGGCCGTGGGAGGGACGGTGCTGCTCACCGCGGCCGACGGCACGGTCACCGGTGTGGACAGTGCCTCCGGGGACGTGAAGTGGAGTCACCGGATCCCGGGGCAGGACGTGCCGTACTTCGTGTCCTTCCCGGGTGATCCGCTGGCGTACGCGGCGACCGCGTCCGGAGACGGGTCCGGGACGACGGTCACGGCGGTGGATCCCGGCACGGGCGAGGTGCGGTGGGACGCGCGGCTGGAGGGGGATCTGCAGCCTCTCGGGACCGTGGACGGGTCTGTCGTGTTCGCGGCCGTCGACGCCGTGCGCGGGGAGGCGCGGGCCGTGGTCCGGTACAGCCCGGGCAGTCGTACGACCGTGCGCGTGCCGTTGCGGATTCCCTTGCAGGGCGTCCAGGGCGGTGTGCGCGGGGACGTCGTGCATCTGATGGCGTCCGGTGGGGCGCTGGTCGCCGTCGATGTGAAGGCGCGGAAGCAGCTGTGGAGTCTGGAGACGGGTGTCGTCCGGGGGTCCACGCCGGTGTCGGACGGACGGTTCGTGTATGTGACGGCTCCGGACGGGCGGCTGCTGGCCGCCGATGCCCGGCGGGGCAAGCTCGTCGGGCAGACCCCGACGCGGTTGAGTGACCAGTCGGACCGGGTTCCGGCCTCGCTGCCCACGCCCGTGCTCGTGGACGACCATGTCTACGCCGGTGCCCCGGACGGCACCGTCTTCGCCGTGGACGGGCGTGATCCGTCCGCCTGGTAGCGGAGGGGGGTACAGGGGGCCGCCTGCTGAGGCAGCCCCCTGCGGGGTGCTCAGCCCAGCTTCGAGACGTCCCGCACCGCGCCCTTGTCCGCGCTGGTCGCCATCGCGGCGTAGGCGCGCAGGGCGGCGGAGACCTTGCGGTCGCGGTTCTTCGGGGCGTACACGCCGTTCAGCGCCTGGTCGCGGCGGGCCAGTTCGGCGTCGTCGACGAGCAGGTCGATGGAGCGGCCCGGGATGTCGATGCGGATGCGGTCGCCGTCCTCCACGAGGGCGATGGTGCCGCCGCCGGCCGCCTCGGGCGAGGCGTGCCCGATCGAGAGGCCGGAGGTGCCGCCGGAGAAGCGGCCGTCGGTGATCAGCGCGCAGGTCTTGCCGAGGCCGCGGCCCTTCAGGTACGAGGTCGGGTAGAGCATCTCCTGCATGCCGGGGCCGCCCTTGGGGCCCTCGTAGCGGATGACCACGACGTCGCCGTCGGTGATCTGCTTCAGCAGGATCTTCTCGACGGCCTCCTCCTGGGACTCGCAGACGACCGCCGGGCCCTCGAAGGTCCAGATCGACTCGTCGACGCCGGCCGTCTTCACCACGCAGCCGTCGACCGCGAGGTTGCCCTTGAGGACGGCGAGGCCGCCGTCCTTGGAGTACGCGTGCTCGACGGAGCGGATGCAGCCGCCCTCGGCGTCCTCGTCGAGGGCCTCCCAGCGCTCGGACTGGGAGAAGGCCTCGGCGGAGCGGACGCAGCCGGGGGCCGCGTGCCACAGTTCGACCGCCTTCGCGGACGGGGAGCCGCCGCGCACGTCCCAGGTCTTCAGCCAGTCGGCCAGGGACGGGCTGTGGACGGAGTGCACGTCCTCGTTGAGCAGGCCCGCGCGGTGCAGCTCGCCGAGGAGGGCGGGGATGCCGCCGGCGCGGTGCACGTCCTCCATGTAGTAGGTGCGGTTCTTGGCGACGTTCGGGGCGACCTTGGCGAGGCAGGGGACGCGGCGGGAGACCGCGTCGATCTCCGCGAGGCCGAAGGGGACGCCGGCCTCCTGGGCCGCGGCCAGCAGGTGCAGGATCGTGTTGGTGGAGCCGCCCATCGCGATGTCGAGGGCCATCGCGTTCTCGAAGGCCGCGAAGGTGGCGACGTTGCGCGGGAGGACCGTCGCGTCGTCCTCCTCGTAGTAGCGGCGGGTGATGTCCATGACCGTGTTGGCCGCGTCGACGTAGAGCTGCTTGCGCGCGGTGTGCGTGGCCAGGACCGAGCCGTTGCCGGGGAGGGAGAGGCCGATGGCCTCGGTCAGGCAGTTCATCGAGTTGGCGGTGAACATGCCGGAACAGCTGCCGCAGGTCGGGCAGGCGTTCTCCTCGATGCGGAGGATGTCCTCGTCGGAGATCTTGTCGTTGACGGCGTCGGAGATCGCGTCGACCAGGTCGAGGGTGCGGACCGTGCCGTCGACGAGGGTGGCGCGGCCGGACTCCATCGGGCCGCCGGAGACGAAGACCGTGGGGATGTTGAGGCGGAGAGCCGCGTTCAGCATGCCCGGGGTGATCTTGTCGCAGTTGGAGATGCAGATCAGGGCGTCGGCGCAGTGGGCCTCGACCATGTACTCGACCGAGTCGGCGATCAGGTCGCGGGAGGGGAGGCTGTACAGCATGCCGCCGTGGCCCATCGCGATGCCGTCGTCGACGGCGATGGTGTTGAACTCGCGCGGGATGCCGCCGGCCTCGACGATCGCCTCGCTGACGATCCGGCCGACCGGCTGGAGGTGGGTGTGGCCCGGGACGAACTCGGTGAAGCTGTTGGCGACCGCGATGATCGGCTTGCGGCCGATGTCCGCACCCGGTACACCGGAGGCGCGCATAAGGGCGCGGGCGCCCGCCATGTTGCGACCGTGGGTGACTGTGCGGGACCTCAGCTCGGGCATCGTCGCTCGCTCCTTCAGAGACGGCGTCAGATATTTCGGAGACTTCTGACTGCTGACGAGCGTACGCCGGTCATCCAGAGGGCGGGACGGAGTGTCCGGAATGCGGGACGCGTGTCTCGCGTGCGGTGGTTCAGGGGCCCGTGAGATGTCCCTGTACGACCGGTGCCAGCCGCGCGACGATCTGCTCCGGGTCCGCCGAGGCCAGGGGCTCCACCTTGATGACGTAGCGCAGCATGGCGGTGCCCACGAGCTGGGCGGCGGCCAGCTCGGCCCGCAGTTCGGCGTCCGGCAGGTCCAGTCGTACGGCGATGCGGCGCAGCACCTGGGTGGCGACGATCCTGCGGAAGACGGCGGCCGCCGTTTCGTTGGTGACGGCCGAGCGGACGATGGCGAGCAGGGGCGCGCGGGTCGCCGGGTTCTCCCAGATGCCGAAGAAGAAGCGGACCAGGCGCTCCCCCACGTCGTCGAGCGGGCCCTCCTCGATGGCCTTCGGTGCCTCGATGGCGGGTGCGAAGGTCTGGGTGATCGCCGCCTCGAAGACCTGTTCCTTCGTCCCGAAGTAGTGGTGCACGAGCGCCGAGTCGACCCCGGCCGCCTTGGCGATGCCGCGTACGGACGTCTTCTCGTAGCCGCGTTCGGAGAACTCCTCGCGGGCGGCGGTGAGGATGCGGTCCCGGGTGTCGGCGGACTCGGCGCGGCGGGGGCGGCCCCGGCGGCGGGCTGCGGTGCCGGCGCCCGCGGCGCCGCCCGATCCGGTGCCCGGCCCGGTCGAGGGATCGCCCGGGGGGTGGTCGGTCATCGCCTCGGCACCCTCGCCGCCGAGGCCAGGTGGAGGCGGGTGAAGGCCAGCGCCTCCGCCAGGTCGGCCTCGCGCTCCGCGCTCGACATGGCACGGCGGGTGTTGACCTCGATGACGACGTGCCCGTCGAAGCCGGTCAGGGCGAGCCGCTCCAGGACCTCGGCGCAGGGCTGGGTGCCGCGGCCGGGCACCAGGTGCTCGTCCTTGGCCGAGCCCCTGCCGTCGGCGAGGTGGACGTGGCCGAGGCGGTCTCCCATGCGGTCGACCATGTCCAGCGCGTCGGTGCGGGCCGTGGCGGTGTGGCTGAGATCGATCGTGAAGTGGCGGTAGTCGTCCTTCGTCACGTCCCAGTCGGGGGCGTACGCGAGCATCTCGCGGTCGCGGTAGCGCCAGGGGTACATGTTCTCGACGGCGAACCGCACGTCCGTCTCGTTCGCCATGCGCCAGACACCGGCGACGAAGTCCCGGGCGTACTGGCGCTGCCAGCGGAACGGGGGGTGGACCACGACCGTGCTCGCGTCGAGCTTCTCGGCCGCCGCACGGGCCCGCTGGAGCTTGGTCCACGGGTCGGTGGACCAGACGCGCTGCGTGATGAGCAGGCAGGGGGCGTGCACGGCCAGGATCGGGATCTGGTGGTAGTCGCTGAGTCTGCGCAGGGCCTCGATGTCCTGGCTCACGGGGTCGGTCCAGACCATGACCTCGACTCCGTCGTAGCCGAGGCGCGCGGCGATCTCGAAGGCCGTGGCCGTCGACTCCGGGTAGACCGAGGCCGTCGAGAGTGCGACCTTCGCGTCCGGGATCTTCACGGCTGGCTCTGCCATGCAGGACAGATTACGGGGTGTGGTGGGGAGGGAGTGGGGGGCCTCTTCGCCGTTGTGGTGATTGCCACGTGGTGGGTGCGGCATTCGTCGTGGCTTGTCGTGCCCACGCGGCGGAGATCCATCAGAAGCCCCCTAAGCGGACCCCATGTGATCCAGCCGCCGCAGGATCACGCCCTCCCTCAGCGCCCACGGGCATATCTCGACGCGCTCGACGCCGAAGAGGTCCATCGCGCCCTCGGCCACCAGGGCGCCCGCCAGGAGCTGGCCGGCCCTGCCCTCCGAGACGCCCGGCAGCTCGGCCCGTTCCGCCTCCGTCATGCCGGCCAGCCTCGGGACCCAGCCCTCCAGGGACTCCCGCTTGAGCTCGCGCTGGACGTAGAGGCCCTCCGCGGAGCGGGCCGCGCCGGCGATGCGGGCCAGTTGCTTGAACGTCTTGGACGTGGCGACGACGTGGTCGGGGGCGCCGAAGCGGCTGAACTCGCCGACCGTGCGGGCGATCTCGGTGCGGACGTGGCGGCGCAGGGCCCGGACGTCGTCCGCGGCGGGCGGGTCGCCGGGGAGCCAGCCGGCGGTGAGGCGGCCGGCGCCCAGGGGCAGGGAGGCGGCCGCGTCGGGCTCCTCGTCGATACCGTAGGCGATCTCCAGGGAGCCGCCGCCGATGTCCAGGACCAGCAGCTTTCCGGCCGACCAGCCGAACCAGCGGCGGGCGGCGAGGAAGGTGAGCCGGGCCTCCTCCGCGCCGGTGAGGACCTGGAGCTCGACGCCGGTCTCGTCCCGAACCCGGGCGAGGACGTCATCGGCGTTGCGGGCCTCGCGGACGGCGGAGGTCGCGAACGGGAGCACTTCCTCTACGCCCTTGTCCTCGGCGGCCTGGAGCGCCTCGTGGACGACCGAGATCAGCCGGTCGACGCCGTCGGTGCCGATCGCTCCGCTGTCGTCGAGGAGCTGGGCGAGGCGCAGATCCGCCTTGTGCGAGTGCGCGGGCAGCGGGCGGGCGCCCGGGTGCGCGTCCACCACCAGCAGGTGGACCGTGTTCGATCCCACGTCGAGGACACCGAGTCTCATGTACGGAACGCTACTGCCAGGAGGGCCGTCCGCCGTCCTCGGTGTGGGCACAAGGCCCGTACCCTGGACTTGTGCCAAAGACGAAAAAGGCGAAGCGCGACAAATCATCGGGCGTAGCGGAACCCGACGAGAAGGGACTCGACTTCGCCCGCGCGTGGGTGGAGTTTCCTGATCCGGCGGACGACGAGCAGGTCTTCCGCTGCGATCTGACATGGCTGACCTCTCGCTGGAACTGCATCTTCGGCAGCGGCTGCCAGGGCATCCAGGCCGGCCGCGCGGACGACGGGTGCTGCACGCTGGGTGCCCACTTCTCCGACGAGGACGACGAGAAGCGGGTCGCCGAGCATGTGGCGAGGCTCACGCCGGACATCTGGCAGCACCACGCCGAGGGCACCAGGAACGGCTGGGTCTCCGAGGACGAGGACGGTGACCGGCAGACCCGGCCCTTCCAGGGGTCGTGCATCTTCCAGAACCGGCCCGGCTTCGAGGGCGGCATGGGCTGCTCGCTGCACATCCTCGCCCTGAAGGAGGGCCGCGAGCCGCTGGAGACCAAGCCGGACGTGTGCTGGCAGCTGCCGGTGCGCAGGACGTACGAGTGGATCGACCGGCCGGACGACACGCGCGTGCTCCAGGTGTCGATCGGTGAGTACGACCGGCGCGGCTGGGGGCCGGGCGGCCACGACCTGCACTGGTGGTGCACCTCGGCGACCTCGGCGCACGGCGCGGGCGAGCCGGTGTACGTCTCCTACCGGCCGGAGCTGATCGAGCTGATGGGGAAGGCCGGCTACGACCGGCTGGTCGAGCTGTGCGAGGAGCGGCTGGCCTCGCAGCTGCCGTTGCTGGCACCGCATCCGGCGGACCCGGTCTAGAACGGCGCTTACGACGTCGACGGGCTCGGGTCGTCGCCCTCCTGGGGCGGGGGCGCCGAGTCCGCCGGGTCGGTCGGGGTGTCCGGGTCGTCCGGGCCCGGGTCCGTGGCGGTGGGGTCCGGGTCGGGGGACGCGGGCGGGGTGTCCGGGTCCGGGTCCGGGGCGGAAGTCGTGGGCGTCGGGTCGGGGCGGGACGGGGGCGGGTCGCTCGGGAAGGTGGGGCGGGGGTCCGGGCGGGGGCCGGGGCCGGAGGAGCTGGGTGCCGCGCCGTAGCCGTCGATGCGGACGACCGCGCCGACGGGTGACACCGCCACCTGCGCGTGCCAGGGGCCCGCGGGCTCGCGCAGCTGGTCGACGTACACCTTGATCGTCAACGACTCCCCGGGCCGGAGGGTTCCCGAGGACCGGCTCAGGTAGAGCCAGTCGGCTCCGGTGGCGGCGGACCAGTGGACCGGGGCGGAGCCCGTGGCGGTGAGGGTGACGAGGGTGGTGTCGCCGCTGTGGCCGGCCGCGACCTCCAGGCGGGCCGCGCCCTTGCCGGCCCCGGCCACTCCGATGACCTCCACGGAGACGTCGGCCTTGCCGTCCTTGTCGAAGCGCGGGCCGGGTCTGGTGCTCGCGTTGCCGGTGTTCTCGTATCCGCCGCCCGCGATCTCGCCGTCCAGGCCGAGCGGGTCGTCCACCTCGAGCGCGGAGGCGGAGCGGCCGTCCTGGCCCTCGCCGACGGGGGTGCCCCGGTAGGCGGCCCACAGGGCGAGCACGGGGGCGGCCACGACGGTGGCGACGACGGTCGTGGTGACGGCACGCGCGCGCAGCCGGTCCCGGCGGGCGGCACGGTCCTTGGGGTCCATCGGGAAGCCGCGCCGGTCGAAGCGGGGCGCGGCGCCACGCACGCGTGGCGGGTGGGCCATGGCGACGTGCAGGGCCGCGCGGGGCGCCGTCAGGACGGGCAGCGCGGCGGGCGTGACGCTGGTGCCGGGCCAGCGGCCGGGGATGGCGCGCTCGGCGGTGCGGCGGCAGCGCGGGCAGTCGTCGACGTGCCGGACGAGTTCGCGGCGCAGGGCCGTGCCGAGCACGAGCCGTTCGTCGCCGACGAGGTGGGCGACGCTCGGACACGCGCCGGTCTCGACCACGGCGAGGGCCGCGCGTGTGCGTTCCACCTCGCAGGCGGCGGAGGCGAGCAGGTCGCGGGCGGCGGCCAGATCCATGCCGAGGACGGCGGCCACCTCGTGGGCGGCGAGGTGGTGGCGCACGGCCAGTTCGAGCGCCTCGCGCTGCTCCGGTGTGGTGCCGGCGGCCTCCGGCCAGGCCAGCAGGGCCAGTTCGCTCCGCCGCTGCTCCTGGACCTCCTCGGAGACGGCCGGGGCGGCCGGCCGGTCGGCGCCGCGCTGCGAGCGGCCCGCGGCGTGGCTGCTCGTACGTTTCTGCTTGGCCTCGGCCAGCTTGCGCAGGCACGCCCAGCGGGCCAGGGCGTACAGCCAGGCCCTCCGGTCGGCGGGGGCGGCGGGGACGTGCCGGCCGCGGCGTTCGGCGAGTGCGAGGACGTCGCCCAGGGCGGTGGTCGCGGCGTCGTGGTCGCAGAGCACGGACAGGCAGTAGGTGAACAGGCCGTCCAGGTAGGGCTCGTAGCGCGTCGGCGGCCGCTGCACCAGTGTGCGTGCCGCCCCGCGGTCACGCGCTTCCCGGTGCGCCCGGTGCGCGCCGGCCGTGCGGGTCGAGATCTCCGGAGTACTGCTCATCATTCGGCGACCGTAGGGCGCCGGGAGTGGCACCTTCTGGTGGCTTGAGCACATTTAATCCGTACGGGTGAAACGATCCCTCAATAGGGGACAGGAATCATATGTTCCGCCGCTGGCGCAGGGTGGCGCGGCCTGGCGCACGAGCGCCCGCCCCGGTCGGTCCCCGCGTTGTCAGTGCCGGCGGCTACGGTTTCGTCCATGGCTGCCCGTACGAAGACCACCAAGGACCGTCCGTCCTACCGCTGCACGGAGTGCGGCTGGCAGACGGCGAAGTGGCTCGGCCGCTGTCCCGAGTGCCAGGCCTGGGGGACGGTCGAGGAGTACGGCGCGCCCGCGGTGCGGACGACGACGCCGGGCCGGGTCACCACCTCCGCCCTGCCCATCGGCCAGGTGGACGGCCGCCGGGCCACCGCCCGCACGACCGGCGTGCCCGAGCTGGACCGGGTGCTCGGCGGCGGGCTCGTCCCGGGCGCCGTGGTGCTGGTCGCGGGCGAGCCGGGCGTCGGCAAGTCGACGCTCCTGCTGGACGTGGCGGCCAAGTCGGCGAGCGACGAGCACCGCACGCTGTACGTGACGGGCGAGGAGTCGGCGAGCCAGGTCCGGCTGCGCGCCGACCGCATCGGCGCCATCGACGACCATCTGTATCTGGCGGCCGAGACGGATCTGGCGGCGGTGCTGGGCCACTTGGACGCGGTGAAGCCGTCCCTGCTGATCCTGGACTCGGTGCAGACGGTCGCCTCGCCGGAGATCGACGGCGCGCCGGGCGGCATGGCCCAGGTGCGCGAGGTCGCCGGGGCCCTGATCCGGGCCTCCAAGGAACGCGGCATGTCCACGCTGCTCGTGGGCCATGTCACCAAGGACGGCGCGATCGCGGGCCCGCGCCTGCTGGAACACCTCGTGGACGTCGTCCTGCACTTCGAGGGCGACCGGCACGCCCGCCTCCGGCTCGTCCGGGGCGTCAAGAACCGCTACGGCACCACCGACGAGGTCGGCTGCTTCGAACTGCACGACGAGGGCATCACGGGCCTCGCGGACCCGAGCGGACTTTTCCTGACACGTCGGGCCGAACCGGTCCCGGGCACCTGCCTGACCGTCACCCTGGAGGGCCGCCGCCCCCTGGTCGCCGAGGTCCAGGCGCTCACGGTCGACTCGCAGATCCCCTCCCCCCGGCGCACCACCTCGGGCCTGGAGACCTCCCGGGTCTCCATGATGCTCGCGGTGCTGGAACAGCGCGGCCGGATCAGCGCCTTGGGCAAACGGGACATCTACTCCGCGACGGTCGGCGGCGTCAGGCTCTCGGAGCCCGCCGCCGACCTGGCCGTCGCCCTCGCTCTGGCGAGCGCGGCGAGTGACACACCTCTCCCCAAGAACCTCGTCGCGATCGGCGAGGTGGGCCTCGCCGGAGAGGTCAGACGGGTCACGGGCGTGCAGCGCAGGCTGGCCGAAGCCCACCGTCTGGGCTTCACACACGCGCTCGTTCCGGGCGACCCCGGCAAGATCCCACCGGGCATGAAGGTCCTGGAAGTCGCGGACATGGGGGACGCCCTGCGGGTCCTTCCACGCTCCCGTCGCAGAGAGGCCCCACGGGACGAGGAGGGTCGCCGGTAGACTTTGCCCTGGTCTCGCCCGTCCGTGCGAACCGAGTGTGCGAGGCGGGGGCGCCCCAGAACCTGCGACCGGAGGAGTGCAGTGGCAGCCAACGACCGGGCAGCAGCTCCCGGAAAATCCGGTGGGAGTGCCGGTACCGATGGCCTGATGCGCGCTTCACTGAGCGCCGTGGCACCCGGAACCGCCCTGCGTGACGGCCTGGAGCGCGTGCTCCGGGGCAACACCGGCGGTCTCATCGTGCTGGGCTCCGACAAGACGGTCGAGGCGCTGTGCAGCGGCGGTTTCGTGCTGGACGTCGAGTTCACCGCGACCCGTCTGCGCGAGCTGTGCAAGCTGGACGGCGGCATCGTGCTGTCCTCGGACCTGTCGAAGATCCTGCGCGCGGGCGTGCAGCTGGTCCCCGACCCGACGATCCCCACCGAGGAGACGGGCACCCGCCACCGCACCGCGGACCGGGTCAGCAGACAGGTCGGCTTCCCGGTGGTCTCGGTCTCCCAGTCGATGCGGCTGATCGCGCTGTACGTGGACGGCCAGCGCCGCGTCCTGGAGGACTCGGCGGCGATCCTGTCCCGCGCCAACCAGGCCCTGGCGACCCTGGAGCGCTACAAGCTCCGTCTCGACGAGGTCGCGGGCACCCTGTCGGCGCTGGAGATCGAGGACCTGGTGACCGTCCGGGACGTCTCGGCGGTCGCCCAGCGCCTGGAGATGGTGCGCCGCATCGCCACGGAGATCGCCGAGTACGTGGTGGAGCTGGGCACGGACGGCCGGCTGCTGGCCCTCCAGCTCGACGAGCTGATCGCCGGTGTGGAGCCCGAGCGCGAGCTCGTCGTCCGGGACTACGTCCCCGAGCCCACCGCCAAGCGGTCCCGCACGGTCGACGAGGCGCTGGCCGAACTCGACGCGCTCACCCACGCCGAGCTCCTCGAACTGCCCACGGTGGCCCGCGCGTTGGGCTACACCGGCTCACCCGAGACGCTGGACTCCGCGGTGTCCCCGCGCGGCTTCCGCCTCCTCGCGAAGGTGCCCCGGCTCCCGGGCGCGATCATCGACCGCCTGGTCGAGCACTTCGGCGGACTGCAGAAGCTGCTCGCCGCGAGCGTCGACGACCTCCAGACGGTGGACGGCGTCGGCGAGGCCCGGGCCCGGAGTGTGCGCGAGGGGCTCTCGCGCCTGGCGGAGTCGTCGATCCTGGAGCGGTACGTCTAGCCGTCGGCACCTGCTGATGCGTGAGGGGTGCTCCCAAGCAGGGAGCACCCCTCACGCATGGCATGACGAGCCGGTCAGTCGTCCTTCAGCACGAACGACGTCTGCACCTTCGCGAAACCCGGAGCCTTGGCTTCCACCAGGTATGTGCCCGCCCCGGCCGAGCCCGGCGGGGGTGTGGCGCACTCGGGGGCGCTCGGCTTGCGGTCCCACTTCAGCATGTAGGTGATGCCGCTGCCCGCGGGCACCCGGTACAGCTGGTGGGCGGCGGCCTTCGGGCAGTCCTCGGACGTCCAGTAGTCGTCGTCGGTGCTCGCCTGGGTGATGGTGAACACCGCGTTCTTCGGCCCGAGATCGATCTTGCAGTCGCTGCCGGAGACGTTCCGCGCGGTCAGCAGGAACGTGGGCGTCTTCTCGGGGCCGTAGGTGTTGTCCCGGCTGCGCAGGCTGAACTTGACCACGCTCGCGGTGCAGTTGGGCAGGGTGGAACCGGCCGGCAGCGTGTCGGCCGCGCCGACGCCGCCCACCGTGGTACCGCCCCCGGAGTCACCGGCGTCGCCCGGCCCGCCGGAGCCGGAACCGGTCCCGGCTCCCTCGCCGGAGCCGTCCCCTGATCCACCGCCCGAGCCGTCGGCCGACCCGTCACCGGAACCGCCCCCGGAGCCGCTGCCCGACCCGCTGCCCGACCCGGACGACGAACCGCCGGAGTCCTCGCCGCCCGACTCGTCGCGTCCGCCCGGCGCTTGGCTGACGGCCGGGTCCGAACCGGAGGGGCCGGGAGTGATGGAGGGTGCGGGATTCTTGCCGTTGGCTCCGTTGTCGCCGTCCTTGCCGCCTCCGCCGCCCATGGTCACGATCCAGGTGGTCAGCAGCCCCAACAGGGCGACCACGGACACCAGTACGACCCTCCGACGCCAGTAGATGGAGGAGGGAAGCGGCCCGACCGGATTGCGCAGAGATCCCACGGCGCAAACCTTACGAGAGATCGGCGCGTTCGCCCGTCCCACCCGCCGCTCCGGCCACAACTTTTCCGGATCATCATGCCGGAAACCGCTGCCCCGCCCCTGACTTTCGTCAGGTACGGGACACGACGATCGCTGGGTGTGACGGGATCGGTCCGCCACTTACGGTCCGTGACCATGGACTTCGAGGACACCACGCTCTACCGCGACATCACCGACTTCGCCCGCGACACCCCGACGTGGGTACAGCGCGGGGCCGGGTTGTGGACCGAGGCCGGACTGCTGGTGTTTGTCGTACTGTTCGCCGCCGGCTGGTGGCGCGCCCGCCGCGGCAGCCCTCAAGCGTTCGCGATAGCAGTCCTTGCACCTGTGGCCACGGCTGTGGCGTACGGATGCAGCGAACTGCTCAAGTCGGCGATGACGGAGGAGCGTCCGTGCCGGGCGGTGGCCGGTGCCGCCGCGTCGCTGGCGCAGTGCCCGCCGCACGGCGACTGGTCCTTTCCGTCCAACCACGCCACGATCGCGGGCGCCTCGGCGGTCGCACTGGCCCTGGTCCGGCGCGCACTCCTCTGGCTGACGGCCCCGCTCGCCCTGCTGTTGGCCTTCTCCCGGGTCTTCGTCGGCGTGCACTACCCGCACGACGTGGTCGCGGGGCTCGGACTGGGCACGCTCGTCGTCCTCGCCGCCGTACGGCTGGGCGCGGGCCCGGCGACCCGGCTGGCCGGGACGCTGCGCACCTCGTCGACCCCTGCGGTGCGGTGGCTCACCGGGTCGGGTCCGATACCCGCCCCGTCGTCGTACGGGGCGCACGCGCGACGTTGAGCAGACGGGGCGTCACGGTGGTGACAGCTCGGTGTCACGGCTGGGTGGTCGCGGCTCGGTTTTCAGGGCTCGGATGTCACCGCTCCACCAGGCCCGCCTCGTACGCCACGATCGCCGCCTGTACTCGGTTGCGCACGTCCAGCCGGTCCAGGACCGCGCTGACGTATGCCTTCACGGTGCCCTCGACGAGGTGCAGCCGGGCGGCGATCTCCGGGTTGGACAGGCCGACGCCGACCAGGCCCAGCACCTCGCGTTCGCGGGGGCTCAGCGCGGCCACGCGTGCCCGTGCCCGTGCCTCACGAGTGAGCCGGCCGCCGCGCAGACCCTCATCGATGACGTAGCGGGCTACCTTCGGCGACAGGAACGCGGCACCGGCGCTCACCGCCCGTACCCCCGCGATCAGTTCGTACGGGTCGCCGGACTTCAGCAGGAAGCCGGCGGCGCCGCTGCCCAGTGCCCGGCTCACGTAGGCGCCCTCGGAGAAGGTGGTGAGCATCGCGACGGCCGTTCCCGGCACGGTCCGTACGATCTCCTCCGCCGCCGCGAGTCCGTCCAGGCACGGCATGCGGATGTCGAGCAGGGCCACGTCCGGGCGGTGGGCGCGAGCCAGCTCGACCGCCTCTCGCCCGTCGCTCCCCTCGGCGACGACCTCCGTCTCGCCGCTGCTGGCCAGGATGGCGCGCACCCCGGCCCGGACCATGGCCTCGTCGTCGGCCAGCAGTACGCGGATCATCGTGCGAACTCCTTGTGATTCACGCGGTCTTCGCCGGAGTGGCCGGCCCGCGGGACCACGTCCTTGGCGACCAGCCTTCCGGCGTCGAAGCAGAGTCTGAAGTGGTCGACGGAGACGAACAGTTCGCCGCTCGCACGGTAGTAGCGGCAGTCGGCTCCCTCCGGTGGTGCGGTGGCCCGGTCGGTGGGCGGGTCGCTCACTGCGCGCTCGGGCAGCACAAGTTCGGCCTCGGCCGCCGGGGTGCCGAGCCGCAGTTGCGCGTACCTGGCGGGCGGCAGCACCGCGTGCGTCTCGGTGTACACGTACCAGCCGAAGGCCGCGCCGACCAGGGCGAGGCCCACGCCGGCCGCCGCGCCGAGGCCGAGGGCTACGCGGCGGCGGGTGTGGGTGAACGGGGTGGCCACGGGGTGGCCGGACCCGGCCGTCGTGGGCGGGAGGGCGACAGTGAGCTGCCGCGGTGGGGGGGTGGGTCGCCGGCCGGGAATGTGTGAGGGAACGTACGCCCGGAGCCGGAAGCCCTCGCCTTGCGGGCCGGCCTCGAAGGTGCCGCCGGCGTCGGTCACGGCGGCCCGCAGCCCGAGCAGGCCGGTACCGCCTCCGGAAGGACGGGAACTCTCCTCGGTGGCGGGGCCGTTGGTGATGCTGACGACCGTCCCTTCGTCCTGCCCCGTCACCGTCACGACGACGGACGCGCCCGGTGCGTGCCGTGCCGCGTTGGTCAGTGCCTCCCGGACCACGCGGTGCAGCAGACGTCCGGAGACCTCGCCGGGCTCGGTGGCCGGGCCGTGCCGGGCGGGCTCCCAGCGCACCGGCAGACCCGATTCGGCGGCGCGGGCGACAAGTTGTTCCAGGGTCTCGTCCGCCGGGGCCAGGGGAACCGGCTCATCGTCGGCTTCGCGCAGGACGCCGATGATGCGGTGCAGCCGGTCCGTGGCGTCGGCGGCCGCCAGGCGCAGGTCGGCCGCCGCGGCCCGATGCTCCTCGGCGAGACCGGGCGTGACCTGGAGGGCGCTCGCGCGCAGGGCGATGAGGCTCAGTTCGTGGCCGAGGGAGTCGTGCATGCCCTGGGCGATCCGGGCGCGCTCGCGCAGCCGGGCGCGTTCCTCCGCGAGGCGCTGCTCGTCCTCCAGCCGGGCGGCCCGGAGCCAGCCCGCCTCGGCCAGCTCCCGGCTCTGCCGCCAGTAGCGCCCGACGAGCCAGGGGAAGGCGCCGCCGAAGAGGAGTGTGCCCGTCATGACGAACCACTCGGAGGCCGGATCGACCCCGAGGAGCACGATACGCGCGGTGCCGGCGCAGCCGACGGCCACGAGACACACCACCGCGGGACGCGCCCGGGCCGCCCGCAGCCCGAGCAGCAGCGCGAACACGCCGAGGGCCGGTCCGTAGGACACGGTGAACAGGGCCGGGGCGGCGGCGAGGCTCAGGGCCGCGGCGGCCCCGAAGGCTGCAAGCGGCAGCCGCCGGGACAGGGCGGCCGCGAGGGCGAGCACCGCCACACCGGCCGCCTGCTGCCAGACCGTACGCGGCTCGTTCAGCCCGATCCGGTCCGCCGTGAGAGCCGGAAGGGCCAGGGCGGCCCAGAGGAGGGTGCCCCGGGCGAGAGAGGCCGGGCGGGGACTTTCCATGCGCTCGACGCTACAAGCGCCGGGCAGGCCCGCACTGCTGTCGATCGTCAGGGGTGGGCTGATCGGCGAAGGACGAGGCCGTCCGGGCCGATGCGGGGTCCGAGGGCGCGCCTTTGGGGCGGTGTCCGGGGGTGCACCACCGAGGCGGGGGGAGGCCGGAATCCGATGGCGCACTCCCGAAACCGAGTCCGGGGGCGCACCTCCGAAACCGAGTCCGGCGGCCACGACACGTCCGAAGCGGAGCCCAGGGGCACATCTCCGGGGACGCGCAGCGCGACCCGCCCGCACGTACCCGGTGCCCCCGGTCGGACGTGGCACCATCGAGATGCCATGACTGCTCCCACGAAACCCCCGCACCCGGCCCCCTCCCCCACCGACACGGCCTCCGGCCCGCCCCTCGGCGAGAACCTGCACTCCCCCGTCATCGACTGGTTCGGCGAGAACGCCCGTGACCTGCCGTGGCGGCGTCCCGAGGCCGGGGCGTGGGGTGTGATGGTCAGCGAGTTCATGCTCCAGCAGACGCCGGTGAACCGCGTCCTGCCCGTCTACGAGCAGTGGCTGGCCCGCTGGCCGCGCCCCGCCGACCTGGCCAAGGAGGCGCCGGGCGAGGCCGTGCGCGCCTGGGGCCGGCTCGGCTACCCGCGCCGTGCCCTGCGGCTGCACGGTGCCGC
This sequence comes from Streptomyces sp. NPDC006372, assembly GCF_040612515.1. Taxonomy (NCBI): domain Bacteria; kingdom Bacillati; phylum Actinomycetota; class Actinomycetes; order Kitasatosporales; family Streptomycetaceae; genus Streptomyces; species Streptomyces sp. NPDC006372. Next base: position 24,685 of record NZ_JBEXQJ010000042.1, read on the forward strand.
CGTCGCGATAACGGAACGGCACGGCGGTGACGTACCGGCCGACCACGCCCAGCTGCTGGCGCTGCCGGGCATCGGCGAGTACACGGCCGCCGCCGTCGCCTCCTTCGCGTACGGCCAGCGGCACCCGGTGCTGGACACCAACGTGCGCCGGGTCTTCGCCCGCGCGGTCACCGGCGTGCAGTACCCGCCGAACGCCACCACCGCCGCGGAGCGCAAGCTGGCCCGTGCGCTGCTGCCGGAGGACGAGCCGACCGCCGCCCGGTGGGCCGCCGCCTCCATGGAGCTGGGCGCGCTGGTGTGCACGGCGAAGAGCGAGTCGTGCCACCGCTGCCCGATCGCCGCGCAGTGCGCGTGGCGGCTGGCGGGCAAGCCGGAGCACGACGGGCCGCCGCGCCGTGGCCAGACCTACGCGGGTACCGACCGGCAGGTGCGCGGGCGGCTGCTCGCCGTGCTGCGGGAGGCTCACGGTCCGGTTCCGCAGTCGGCTCTGGACCGTGTGTGGCACGAGCCGGTGCAGCGGGCCCGCGCCCTGGACGGCCTCGTCGCCGACGGACTGGTGGAGCCGCTCGCGGGCGGGCTGTACCGGCTGCCGCTGACCTGACGCACGGACAGATCACAGCAGCGGGCCGTCCGTCACAGAGATCTACAATGGACAGATCACCCTAAACCGTCCCCAACACCCCCACCCCACTGCCCCGTTCCGGTTTCCGTTACACAACCGACGGACAGCCGAGTGCTAGCCGCAGGCTGCTTCGGACAGCGCCGTGACAACGCCTCCGTACCTTCAGATGCGTTCCCGGAAGACACGGGACGACTGAAGACCACAGGCAGTACACGGGCGGCGGGGAGCCGGCCCGAACGGGGAAACGGGAGGCGGTTCACCATGGCGCAGGGCGAGGTGCTCGAGTTCGAGGAGTACGTCCGCACCCGGCAGGACGCGCTGCTGCGCAGTGCCCGCCGCCTGGTCCCGGACCCGACGGACGCGCAGGACCTGCTGCAGACCGCGCTGGTGCGGACATACGGCCGCTGGGAGACCATCGAGGACAAGCGGCTGGCGGACGCCTACCTGCGCCGGGTGATGATCAACACGCGGACGGAGTGGTGGCGGGCCCGCAAGCTGGAGGAGGTCCCGACCGAGCAGCTCCCGGACGCCTCGGTCGACGACTCCACCGAACAGCACGCCGACCGCGCCCTGCTGATGGACATCCTGAAGGTTCTCGCCCCGAAGCAGCGCAGTGTCGTGGTGCTGCGACACTGGGAGCAGATGTCCACGGAGGAGACGGCCGCCGCCCTCGGCATGTCGGCCGGAACGGTCAAGAGCACGCTGCACCGGGCGCTCGCCCGGCTCCGCGAGGAGCTGGAGTCCCGCGATCTGGACGCACGCGCGCTGGAGCGTGAGGAGCGGGAGCGGTGCGCGGCCTGACCGGTGAGGGGTCTGCTTGGCCCCCGGGCGGCATCCAGGCGGTGAGTACGGCCCTGGCCGTGCTCACCGCCCTCGCCCTTTTGGTGACCGCGTGCGGTACCGGCGGCACCGGCGCCCGTGACGAGGGCCCGGCACACGCCGACTCGGTCGCGGGCGCCGCCGCCACCCCGTCCGCGTCGCCGTCGAAGACGCCCGACACGGTGAACGCGGTCCGGCTCGTCAAGGACGACCCGGAGGTCGCGCCCGAGGTGAAGCGCGAGCTGAAGCCGTGCGTCGCCGACGAGTACCCCGTCGACGTGTCCTACGGCAAACTGACCGGCGGATCGTCCGACGACGTCGTCGTCAATGTGCTGACCTGCGGTGACGCGGTGGGTGTCGGCAGTTACGTGTACCGCGAGCAGGACGGCTCGTACAAGAATGTGTTCAAGGCCGAGGAGCCCCCGGTCTACGCGGAGATCGACCGCGGCGACCTGGTGGTGACCAAGCAGGTGTACGACAAGGGCGACCCGGTGTCGAGCCCCTCCGGGGAGAACGTGATCACGTACAGATGGACCTCCGGCCGCTTCGCTGAGAAGTACCGCACGCACAACGACTACGGGAAGGTCGTCGGCGACAGCGCGTCGCCGGTGCCCGCGAGCTGACGAGGACGCGGGGCCGGTGAACCGATCGGGGCCGTCGGTCCGATGTCCCGGTGAACGTGTCGCACGGATCGTGCGTCCCCGAGGAAGAACGCGAAGCACACACCCCTACGAACCACACGAGGACTGAGAGCACCGGGATGGCAGACCAGACCCACGTCCTGTTCGTCGAGGACGACGACGTCATCCGTGAGGCCACGCAGCTCGCCCTGGAACGGGACGGCTTCGTGGTCACCGCCATGCCCGACGGTCTGTCGGGCCTGGAGGCGTTCCGGGCCGACCGCCCCGACATCGCGCTGCTGGACGTCATGGTGCCCGGACTCGACGGGGTCAGCCTGTGCCGCCGGATCCGGGACGAGTCGACCGTGCCGGTCATCATGCTGTCGGCGCGGGCCGACTCCATCGACGTCGTCCTGGGCCTGGAGGCGGGTGCCGACGACTATGTGACGAAGCCGTTCGACGGCGCCGTCCTGGTCGCCCGGATCCGCGCGGTACTGCGGCGCTTCGGGCACGCGGGCGGCGGCCGGACCGAGGAGCCGGCCTCCCCGGCGGACGGCGGCGTGCTGACCTTCGGGGAACTCGAGGTCGACACCGAGGGCATGGAGGTCCGCAGGGCCGGGCGGCCGGTGGCGCTGACACCGACCGAGATGCGGCTGCTGCTGGAGTTCTCCTCCGCACCGGGCACGGTGCTCTCCCGCGACAAGCTGCTGGAGCGGGTGTGGGACTACGGCTGGGGCGGGGACACCCGCGTCGTCGACGTGCACGTGCAGCGGCTGCGGCAGAAGATCGGCCAGGACCGTATCGAGACGGTCCGTGGTTTCGGCTACAAGTTGAAGGCCTGAGCAGGGGTATGAGGGGGCACTTCCGGCGCCTGGTCGCCGCCGGCCTGGAACGCGCGGGCATCCGCACGGGCCTGAGATGGAAGCTGAGCGCGGCCATCGCGCTGGTCGGAGCGCTGGTGGCGGTCGCGCTGAGCCTGGTCGTGCACAACGCCGCCCGGGTGTCGATGCTGGACAACGCCCGCGACCTCGCCGACGAGCGGATCATGATCGCCCAGCGCAACTTCGAGCTGTCCGGGCGGATGAACTTCCCCAACACCAAGATCGACGACCCTGATCTGCCGGAGGCGCTGCGGGACCGGGTCGAGGTGGGCCAGCGGGCCACCTACGTGGCGGACCGGCCGGGTGGCGCGCCGGACATATGGGCTGCCGTGCCGCTGAAGAACGGGCATGTGATGTCCCTGCACTCCGGGTTCACCGACCGCAGCTCGGACATCCTCCAGGATCTCGACCAGGCCCTGCTCATCGGGTCCATCGCGGTCGTCCTGGGCGGCAGCGCGCTCGGGGTGCTCATCGGCGGGCATCTCTCGCGGCGGCTGCGCAAGGCCTCCGTGGCGGCCGGCCAGCTCGCGGGCGGCGAGACGGACGTCCGGGTCCGGGACGCCATGGGCGGGGTCGTACGCGACGAGACCGACGACCTGGCCAGCGCGGTGGACGCCATGGCGGACGCGCTGCGGCAGCGCATCGAGGCCGAGCGGCGGGTCACCGCCGACATCGCGCACGAGCTGCGCACACCGGTGACCGGGTTGCTGACCGCCGCCGAACTGCTGCCGCCCGGGCGCCCGACCGAGCTGGTCCTCGACCGGGCGAAGGCCATGCGCACGCTCGTCGAGGACGTGCTGGAGGTGGCCCGGCTCGACGGGGCCTCGGAGCGGGCGGAGCTGCAGGACATCATGCTGGGCGAGTTCGTCGCCCGGCGGGTGGCGGCCAAGGACCCGGCCATCGTGATGCGGATCGTGCACGAGTCGGAGGTCACCACCGACCCGCGGCGCCTGGAGCGGGTGCTGTTCAACCTGCTGGCCAACGCGGCCCGGCACGCCAAGCCGCCCATCGAGGTCACCGTCGAGGGCCGGGTCATCCGGGTCCGCGACCACGGCCCGGGCTTCCCCGAGGACCTGCTCGCCGAGGGGCCGAGCCGTTTCCGCACCGGCAGCAAGGACCGCGCCGGGCACGGGCACGGGCTGGGCCTGACCATCGCGGCCGGGCAGGCCCGGGTGCTGGGCGCCCGGCTGACGTTCCGCAACGTCCGCACGCCCGGGACACCGGAGGAACTGCCCGCCGAGGGCGCGGTCGCCGTGCTGTGGCTGCCGGAGCACGCGCCGACGAACACGGGGAGCTATCCGATGCTGCCGGGGTCGTAGGGCTCCGCTGTTTCGGCGGGGGTGCCTTCGCGGGGCTGCTTCTGGGGCTCCTGGGGCTCCTGATCCTGAAGGAGTTGCAGCAGCCCCCTGTCCTCTGAGCGGCCGGGCATGACGAAGCCCCCGGGCGGACACTCCCGGGGGCCTCGTGCGGTGAGGTCAGACGGCCTCGACCACGGGCGGCTGCGCCGCCTGGGCGTCCTGCTCGCCGTCCTTCTTCGGCCCCGCTCCCTTGAGCGGCACCTCCTTCACGAACACGGCGGCCACCAGCGCCACCACCGCCACCACGGCCCCGAGCAGGAACGCCGAGTGGGTGCCGGCGGAGACCGCGTGCTGGTAGGCCTCCCGGATCGGTACTGGAAGCTTCTGGAGGCTCTTCCAGTCGAGCTGCGCCGACTGCCCCGTCACCTTGGAACCCAGGGCACCCGCCCGCTCGGCCATGACGTCCTGGACGCGGTTGTTGAACAGCGCGCCCATGATCGCGACGCCGAAGGAGGAGCCGAGGGTGCGGAAGAGCGTGGTGGAGGAGGACGCGACGCCCATGTCCTTCATCTCGACGCTGTTCTGCGCGACCAGCATGGTGATCTGCATCAGGCAGCCCATGCCGAACCCGACGACGGCCATGTAGACACCGGACGTGAACCGCGAGGTCTCCGTGTCCATCGTGGACAGCAGGTACAGGCCGACGATCATCAGGACGCTGCCGAGGACCGGGAACACCTTGTACTTGCCGGTGTTCGTGGTGACCCGGCCGGCGACCATCGAGGTCACCAGCATCGCGCCGAGCATCGGCAGGAGCAGCAGCCCGGAGTTGGTCGCGGAGGCACCCTGCACGGACTGCTGGTACAGCGGCAGGAACAGCGTGGCGCCGAACATCACGAAGCCGGTGATGAAGCCGATGACCGACATCAGCGTGAAGTTGCGACTGCGGAAGATGTGCAGCGGCACCACCGGCTCGGCCGCCTTGGTCTGCCAGAAGACAAAGCCGACGAGCGCGGCGACGCCGATGCCGATCAGCTCCATGATCCGCGCGGAGCCCCAGGCGTACTCGGTGCCGCCCCAGGTGGTGACGAGCACGATCGCGGTGATGCCGACGGTCAGCAGCGCGGCGCCCAGATAGTCGATGCGCGCCTTGGACCGCTTCTTCGGCAGGTGCAGCACCACGCTGATGGCGGCCAGCGCGACCACGCCGAGCGGCAGGTTGATGTAGAACGCCCAGCGCCAGCCCCAGTGGTCGGTGATGGTGCCGCCGACCAGCGGACCGCCGATCATCGCCAGCGCCATGACGGCGGCCATCATGCCCTGGTACTTGCCGCGCTCCCGGGGCGGGATCAGGTCACCGATGATCGCCATGACGCCGACCATGAGACCGCCGGCACCGAGGCCCTGGACGGCACGGAAGCCGATCAGCTCGTTCATGTTCTGGGCCATGCCGCTGAGGGCCGAGCCGATCAGGAAGATGACGATGGAGGACATGAACGTGGCCTTGCGGCCGTACATGTCGCCGAGCTTGCCCCACAGCGGGGTGGAGGCGGCGGTCGCGAGCGTGTAGGCGGTGACCACCCACGAGAGGCGTTCGAGCCCGCCCAGCTCACCGACGATCGTCGGCATCGCGGTACCGATGATCATGTTGTCGAGCATCGCGAGCATCATCGCGATCATCAGCGCGAGCAGTACGACCCGTACGCTCCTCGGCTGTTTGCCCCCGGTGCCGGCGTCGTCCGCCGGTGTCTTCGTCGTATCCGCCATCTCGTCCCACTCCCCCAGCTACCGCTACTTCGCTACTTACTTGCCGACCGGCTAGTGACTACACTCGGAAGCTAGTCGCCTAACTAGCCGGGCGTCAAGTAAGTTTTATGGAAAGCGGGGGGCGTAGGAGGATGGGCGGCACCATGGACGGCACCAGGCAGCGGCGGCGCGGGAACACTCGTCAGCGCATCCAGGACGTGGCCCTCGAACTCTTCGCGGAGCAGGGCTACGAGAAGACCTCACTGCGCGAGATCGCCGAGCGCCTGGAGGTCACCAAGGCGGCGCTCTACTACCACTTCAAGACGAAGGAAGAGATCCTCGTCAGCATCTTCGAGGACCTCACGAAGCCGATCGAGGAACTGATCGAGTGGGGCCGGCGGCAGCCGCACACGCTCGGCACCAAGCAGGAGATCGTCCGGCGTTACGCGGGGACGCTGGCCGAGGCCGCGCCGCTGTTCCGTTTCATGCACGAGAACCAGGCGACGGTCCGGGAACTGCGGATCGGCGACGACTTCAAGGCCCGTATCCACAGCCTGCGCGACATCATCGTCGACCCGCACGCCGATCTGGTCGACCAGGTCCGCTGCGCCAGCGCCCTGTTCACGCTGCACGCCGGGATGTTCCTGCTCCAGGACCTGGGAGGCGACCCCGAGGAACGGAACAAGGCCGTCCTCGAGGTCGCCACGGACCTGGTGACCCAGGCCCACCGGGGAGCCGGGGGCTCCTAGGGCCTGGGCTTCCCCGACCGTCAGACCTTCACGCCCTTGGCGCGCAGGAACTTCACCGGGTCGACCGCCGAGCCGTAGTTCGGGGTCGTACGGATCTCGAAGTGCAGGTGGGGACCGCTCGAGTTACCGGTGTTGCCGGAGCGGGCTATCTCCTGGCCGGTCTTGACGACCTGGCCGATCCGCACCTCGATCTTCGACAGGTGGGCGTACTGCGAGTACGTGCCGTTGCCGTGCTTGATCACGATGGCATTGCCGTACGCGGGACCGTCACCGGCGCCGTTGCCACCGGCCTTGACGACGGTGCCGCCGTGGGCGGCGAGGACCTTGGTGCCGCTCGGCACGGCGAAGTCCTGACCGCTGTGCTTGTGGCTCCACATGCCGCCGGCCTGGGCGAAGCTCGCGGAGAGCTTGTACTTCTTCACCGGGTCGATCCAGGACGGCGCGGCCTTCTTGGCGGCCTTCTTCGCCGCGGCCTTCTTGGCGGCGGCGGCCTTCTCAGCCTTCGCGGCCTTGGCCTGGACGGCCGCCTGCGCCTGGACGGCGCTCGCGGTGCCGGACGCGGCCGTGGTGTCGGCGGCGGACGCGACCCCGGCTCCCAATGCGACCGAGACCCCCAGGCCGGCGGCCAGCACGGTCGCACGGGTGCGGAACTGGGACGTACGGGAAGAACGGGACGTGACGCGCTGGGACATCGGAACCTCGCGTGGAAGGGGACGGAGAAAACCACCCGACGCGCAGTCGCTCGCCGAATGGCCATCCCTTGGTAACCCGAAGTCCGACAAACACCCAAAAGCGTGATCTACGACGGAAGTTAGTAATTTGGTTCAGTGTTCTACGTCTCTTGACACAGCAGTCATTCGGGACAGATCAGGTCGCGAGCGCACACTTCACCCACCCAGACGGGGTAAAAATCCCTTTTCTGCCGGTCCGTTTACCACTATTCCGCGTAGTAACGGACATATCGCCTGTGCGGCATGTCACCGGGGGCTCTCTTCGGCCATTCCGTAAATGTGGCGCACGCCTCTAGGCGCCTACCGTCCGGTAACCCTACGGTTCCCCTCGCGCCACCCTCGCGCACGAACATGCACACGACATGTTGGCAGCGTCAAGGACGTGAGAGGACCCCCACGCCATGCAGACCCTCCCCTGGTTGCGCCGCGTCTCCGTGACCGCCGTCTCGGCGGCCGCCCTCGTGGCACTGGCCGCGCCGGCCGACGCCACGACCAGTACCTCCCCCGCCCCGGCCGCCACCGCCGCCGCCGCGGATGTCGACTACGACACCTGGCAGAAGGACTGCCGGGCGGTGATGGACCAGGCACTGCCCTATCTGAAGCAGCGAATCGCGGCCACGAAGCCGGGCGAGAAACAGGCGATCGTCTTCGACATCGACAACACCACGCTGGAGAGCGACTTCGGCTTCAGCTACCCGCAGCCCGCCAACAAGCCGGTCCTGGAGGCCGCCAGATACGCCCAGGACCGCGGCGTGGCCCTGTTCTTCGTGACGGCCCGCCCGGACATCATCTACTCGTTCACCGAGTACAACCTCAAGCAGACGGGCTACCGGGTGTCCGGCCTCTACGTCCGGAACTTCATCGACCTCTTCAAGAACGTCGCCGAGTACAAGACGGCCCAGCGCGTCGACGTCGAGAAGAAGGGCTACACGATCATCGCGAACATCGGCAACAGCGCCACCGACCTCTCGGGCGGCCACGCCGAGAGGACGTTCAAGCTGCCGGACTACGACGGGCAGCTTTCCTGACGCAGGGCATGGATAAGGGGCCGGTGCTTTCCAGCACCGGCCCCTTTCACTCGACCGTGACGCTTACGCGTCCTTGCTCAGGTTCGGACCCGTGCCTCCGGCCGCCTGCTCGATCGGCGGGACGTCCGGCAGGGCCGCCTTCTCCTCGCCGCGGAAGGTGAAGGTCTTGGACTCGCCCTCACCCTCGGTGTCCACGACCACGATGTGACCGGGACGCAGCTCGCCGAAGAGGATCTTCTCCGACAGCGAGTCCTCGATCTCCCGCTGGATGGTCCGGCGCAGCGGCCGGGCGCCCAGCACGGGGTCGTAGCCCTTCTTGGACAGCAGCTCCTTGGCGGACTGGGAGAGCTCGATGCCCATGTCCCGGTCCTTCAGGCGCTCGTCCACCTTGCTGATCATCAGGTCGACGATCCGCAGGATGTCGTCCTGGGTCAGCTGCGGGAAGACGACCACGTCGTCGACGCGGTTGAGGAACTCGGGCCGGAAGTGCTGCTTGAGCTCGTCCGAGACCTTGTTCTTCATGCGCTCGTAGTTGGACTTGGTGTCGCCCTGCGCCGCGAAGCCCAGGTTGAAGCCCTTGGAGATGTCCCGCGTGCCGAGGTTGGTCGTCATGATGATGACCGTGTTCTTGAAGTCCACGACCCGGCCCTGGGAGTCGGTCAGGCGACCGTCCTCCAGGATCTGCAGCAGCGAGTTGAAGATGTCCGGGTGGGCCTTCTCGACCTCGTCGAAGAGGACGACCGAGAACGGCTTGCGGCGCACCTTCTCCGTCAGCTGACCGCCCTCCTCGTAGCCCACGTAGCCGGGGGGCGAACCGAAGAGACGCGAGACCGTGTGCTTCTCGCTGAACTCCGACATGTCGAGGGAGATCAGCGCGTCCTCGTCACCGAAGAGGAACTCGGCGAGCGCCTTGGACAGCTCGGTCTTACCGACACCGGACGGACCGGCGAAGATGAACGAGCCACCCGGACGCTTCGGGTCCTTCAGACCGGCACGCGTACGGCGGATCGCCTTCGACAGCGCCTTGACGGCGTCGACCTGGCCGATGACCCGCTTGTGGAGCTCGTCCTCCATGCGCAGCAGACGGGAGGACTCCTCCTCCGTCAGCTTGAAGACCGGGATGCCGGTGGCCGTGGCGAGGACCTCGGCGATCAGCTCGCCGTCGACCTCGGCGACGACGTCCATGTCGCCGGCCTTCCACTCCTTCTCCCGCTTGGCCTTGGCGGCCAGGAGCTGCTTCTCCTTGTCGCGGAGGGAGGCGGCCTTCTCGAAGTCCTGCGAGTCGATCGCGGACTCCTTGTCGCGGCGGACGCCGGCGATCTTCTCGTCGAACTCGCGGAGGTCCGGCGGCGCGGTCATCCGGCGGATGCGCATCCGGGAACCGGCCTCGTCGATCAGGTCGATCGCCTTGTCCGGCAGGAAGCGGTCCGAGATGTACCGGTCGGCCAGGGTGGCGGCCTGGACCAGCGCCTCGTCCGTGATGGAGACCCGGTGGTGGGCCTCGTACCGGTCACGCAGACCCTTGAGGATCTCGATCGTGTGCGGCAGGGACGGCTCGGCGACCTGGATGGGCTGGAAGCGGCGCTCGAGGGCCGCGTCCTTCTCCAGGTGCTTGCGGTACTCGTCCAGCGTGGTGGCGCCGATGGTCTGCAGCTCACCGCGGGCCAGCATCGGCTTCAGGATGGAAGCCGCGTCGATGGCGCCCTCGGCGGCACCCGCACCGACCAGCGTGTGCAGCTCGTCGATGAACAGGATGATGTCGCCGCGGGTGCGGATCTCCTTGAGGACCTTCTTCAGGCGCTCCTCGAAGTCACCGCGGTAGCGGGAGCCGGCGACCAGCGCGCCGAGGTCCAGGGTGTAGAGGTGCTTGTCCTTGAGGGTCTCGGGCACCTCGCCCTTGACGATGGCCTGGGCGAGACCCTCGACGACGGCGGTCTTGCCGACACCGGGCTCACCGATCAGGACCGGGTTGTTCTTCGTACGGCGGGACAGCACCTGCATGACCCGCTCGATCTCCTTCTCGCGCCCGATGACCGGGTCGAGCTTGGACTCACGAGCGGCCTGGGTGAGGTTCCGGCCGAACTGGTCGAGGACCAGGGACGTGGAGGGCGTGCCCTCGGCAGGACCGCCGGCGGCGGCGGTCTCCTTGCCCTGGTAACCGGAGAGCAGCTGGATGACCTGCTGCCGCACCCGGTTGAGATCTGCGCCCAGCTTGACGAGGACCTGGGCGGCGACGCCCTCGCCCTCACGGATCAGGCCGAGCAGGATGTGCTCCGTGCCGATGTAGTTGTGGCCCAGCTGAAGGGCCTCGCGGAGCGACAGCTCCAGGACCTTCTTGGCACGGGGGGTGAAGGGAATGTGGCCGGACGGGGCCTGCTGGCCCTGGCCGATGATCTCCTCCACCTGCTGGCGGACCGCCTCGAGCGAAATCCCGAGGCTCTCAAGGGCCTTGGCGGCGACACCTTCACCCTCGTGGATCAGGCCCAGGAGGATGTGCTCAGTGCCGATGTAGTTGTGGTTGAGCATCCGGGCTTCTTCCTGAGCCAGGACGACAACCCGCCGCGCGCGGTCGGTGAACCTCTCGAACATCGTTAATCGCTCCTCAGAGCGGTCAGGCAGTGGGGGGAACTTCCCCTCCCTGTCCTTCCGCAGCTTAGTCCCGCAAGCGGGGACCGCTCATTCCAACTGCCGACACCGTCCTTGGCCTCCTGACCCCGAACGCCGACATCTGCTCCAACCCGATGGTGCGAGACGATGTTCCCGCAGGCCAGACAGATACCCCCTTCGCCAGTACGCCGATGGCGAACGTGAGACGGCCTTTCCTGCGTGGCGCCCCCTCCCACTAGGGATGTCTTACCCGTGGGGACCGGAAGTCCATGCCGAACGGCCCTCTTCCCTCCGCTACGGGCGAACAACCTTGCGCCTCCCCGCACCCCCCACACGCCCCCTTTTCGCGACTCTGTGCGTTTACGGCGGCACCCAGCGTAACCCGCATGCCCTTCAGGCGGTTGCACTTGGCATGTTCGGCGCCCCTCGCTCCGTGATCGCGTCCGGGTCCCAGGTGGTCCCGCCTCCCCGCCGGCCGCTCGACCCGGCCGGCCCGGTCTGCCTGGCCGGCCCCGGCTCCGGTCGTCCGGTCGCGAGCGGTGAGGTCCGGTGGTGGTACGAGAACGCACTGGGCTGGCCGACGGTGCCCGGGGATCCGGTGCGGCTGATGGTGGGGGCGCGCTTCGACGTCCTGGACGTTCCGGCCGATGCGGGGCGCGCGGCGCTGCGGCACCTGGGGCCGGGCTCTCCGGTGGCGCTACGGGGCGACCGGATGCGGCTGCTGGTGGCCCCGGGCAGCGCGGAGGAACTGCCTGGGCTGCTGGAGTGGCTGGAGTGGGGTTCGCTGCCGCTCGGCCTGACGGCGATCGGCGAGGGCGGGCTGATGGAGGCGCCGCTGCTCCGGGGGGTGGAGGGGGGAGCGCCCTTCAGGGCCGAAAGTGTGCCTCAGGGGGACGGGCTGGTGCCCTGTGAGACGTCCCGGGCGGGCGGGGCGTCGCCCCCCGGTCCCGGCTCGTCGGGTGGTCGGCCGCTTCCCCGGGGCCGAGACGGTTCCCAGGGGGCCGCTGTGTGGCTGCGGCCCCCCGAGCCGGGATGCGAGGTCGAGGCCTCGCTGCCGACGCTGTCGGCCATGGGGGGCGGTGGAGACGCCCCTGATCTCGTACGGCTGGTGGACACGGTGGCCACCCGATGCCACCGGATCCGGCTGCGGCGCGCGTGCCTCCAGCCGCCGGCCATGCGTGCGCAGGGTCGGTGGTGATGCCGCTGTTCAGCCGTTGGCCTTCTCGTAGGCCTCGCGAATGGTCGCGGGAACACGGCCGCGGTCGTTGACCTCGTAGCCGTTCTCCTTCGCCCATGCGCGGATGGCCGCGGTGTCCTGGCTGCCGCTCGAAGCCGCACGCGCCTTTCCGCGCCCGCCCGAAGCCCGGCCTCCGGTACGACGACCGCCCTTCACGTAAGGCTCGAGAAGCCCACGCAGCTTGTCCGCATTGGACGTGGTGAGATCGATCTCGTACGTCTTGCCGTCCAACGCGAACGTCACGGTCTCGTCCGCCTCGCCGCCGTCGAGGTCGTCGACAAGAAGGACCTGAACCTTCTGTGCCACCGGATTTCCTTTCATCGATATCTTCAGGGCCGGGGTGTGTCGGCGTCTGCCGTATCGCCGTCCCCTGTTATATGCAGTACTGCAGTACGTCGGAAAGCAAACCGCTTTTGCCGGAAAAACACAAACCCTCGGCAGAGACCGGCAGCCCGGCCCCCGTCCGGAAACGTGCGCGTTTCGGACATAGGGCACCCGGGCAGGGCGGCGGCACAGAATATGTCTTGACGAACCGGGCGGACGGTGTTGTGACCGGTCTTGTGTCCCGCCTTCTGTGCTGTCTTGTGCCCCGCCTTGTGCTCCCTCTTGTGGCCGGCTCGACGATCACAGATGCAGAAGCATCCGGCTGTTGCCCAAGGTGTTCGGTTTCACCCGTTCGAGACCGAGGAACTCCGCGACGCCCTCGTCATAGGAACGCAGCAGCTCCGCGTAGACATCCGTGTCGACGGGCGTCTCGCCGATCTCCACGAAGCCGTGCTTGGTGAAGAAGTCCACTTCGAAGGTCAGACAGAAAACCCGTCGAACGCCGAGCCAGCGGGCGGTGTGCAGCAACTTCTCCAGCAACTGGTGTCCGACACCCACACCCTTCAGACCGGGCTTCACCGCGAGAGTGCGGACTTCCGCGAGGTCTTCCCACATCACGTGCAGCGCGCCGCAGCCCACGACCTCGGCGTTGTCGTCCCGTTCCGCGACCCAGAACTCCTGGATGTCCTCGTAAAGCGTCACCGTCGCTTTGTCGAGCAGGATGCGACCGCGGACGTAGGCGTCAAGGAGACCGCGCACGGCCGGGACATCGCTGGTACGGGCCCGCCGGACCGTGATGGCTTTTGTGGGGGCTTCGGGGCTCTTCGCGGACATGAGCGGACGCTATCGCCCGTCGTGATCCTGTGCGGAGGCGGGGTTCTCCGGGGAGCCTTCCCGGGGTTCTGCGGGTGCGGGTTCAGCCGGTTCCGTGCGTTCCGCTCGCTGCGGAGGTTCGGCTGATTCCGACGGTTCGGTCGGTTTCTGGGTTTCCGGGACCTGGACGATGCGCACGGCATCGCGGAGAGCCTGCCGCTGTTCCTCGCTCATCATGCCGAAGAAGGCGACGAGAGCGGCGGCGGGGTTGTCGCTCTGCGACCAGGCGTCGTTCATCAGGGCCGCGGCGTAGGCGGCGCGAGTGGAGACCGCCTCATATCGATAGGCACGGCCTTCCGCCTCGCGGCGCACCCAGCCCTTCTGATGGAGATTGTCCAAAACGGTCATCACGGTGGTGTACGCGATGGACCGCTCCTTCTGAAGATCTTCCAGGACTTCTCGAACGGTCACCGGGCGGTTCCACTTCCACACCCGCGACATGACCGCGTCTTCGAGTTCTCCCAATGGGCGAGGCACAGCTCAGAACAATAGTGGGAGATCTCGGTAATGGCGTGGCGGACGTGCGCTTCACCGGCGAACGGGAACAAAAAGGGCGTACGACTCGAAAGCGCTTCACGCTTCGCGGGGTCGTACGCCGCCGGTGAGGAGTGGGGGTGGGTCAGGCGTCGGCCTTCGGGGGGGTCTCCGCGCGCGCGAGGGCGGCGTCCACGGCCGCGTCCTCCTTGGCCTTGTTGGCGCCGCCCTGTGTCTTCACGATCACCCGGATCACGCCGATGAAGAAGACGGCCATGACGGCCGGGGGCAGGAGCGCGGAGACGTAGTCCATGGATCCAGGGTAGCCACGTCAGCCCGCGGCGAGGTGCTGGGGGTTCGCCGGGGGTGGTGGGGTGGGCTTGCGGCGTGGGAAGACCTCGCCCGGGGTGGGGATGGGGCGGGAGGGCTTCGGGGTGCCGGGGGCCGGTGCGGGGGTGGGGGCGGGGGCCGGGGACGGCTTGGGGGTGGGTTTCGGGGCGGGGGGCTTTCGGGCGGGCTTCTTCTCGGGGGTTTCGTCGGCGGCCCGGGGGCGGGGGGTGTCGGCGAGGCCTCCGGGGAGGGAGCGGAGGGGGGTGCGGGTGCGGGTGCCTGTGCCTGTGCCTGTGCCTGTGCCGGTGCGGGTGCGGGTGCGGGAGGCCGGGACGGTGGGGGGCGTGCGAGGGGTGGGGGTGGGCTGCTCCGCGGGCAGCCCGCAGCGGTCCAGGAGGGCGGCGGCGGTGGGGTTGCCGCGCAGGGCGCTGAGGGCGGCGAGGTCGTCGGGGCGGGGGCGGTAGCCGGCGCCCAGTGCCTCGTCCAGGAGTGTGAGGTAGCCGGCCGCTGTGCCGGGGAGGGCGGCACGGTACCGGCCGAGGTCGGCCACGAGGAAGGCACGCAGCCGGGCTCCCTCCCGCATCGCCTCGTCGAGGGACTCTGCGAGGCGGAGGCAGTCCTGGACGTCGTCGGACGAGGCGGAGGTGGGGTGAAGGGCGAGGGCGAGAGCGCGGCGGAGCACACGCAGCTCCTCCACGCCGAACGCCATGCCGCCGCGGGATCCGTATGGCGTGGGCATGCGGCGACGATACGCGCTAATCAGACAAATTCGTCATAGCGGGCGGGTGTGGCGCGGGGGACCACCCGGGTGGGCGGGATGCCTGCGGCGGCCTGTGGCTGCTTCGGTGGGGGTGCGCGTAGCGCGTGATGCCGGGTGGTGGGTCGGGGCCGCGCCGGGGGGTGTCCGTCCTCGGAACGGCGCGATGGGCTCGGACACCGACTAACCGTCCGTTGACGCGCCAACCGCTGCGGGCGGACACCCCCCGACACGTCCCCTTCCGTGGCACGGCGGCTGCGAGCCGCCTTAGCTGCGGGCAATCGTGCCGCTAAGGGCGGCACGGGTGGGCGCAGCGGCACCCCGCTACGCCGGGCTGCGCACCCACCCCGACCCCGGCGACAACGCGGGGTTCCGCTCACATACGTGACACGTTCCGCTCGTACACCAGCCGCAGTCCGATCAACGTCAACCACGGCTCGTGCTCGTCGATGACCGACGACTCGCCCAGGACCATCGGTGCCAGACCCCCCGTCGCGATGACCGTCACGTCGTCCGGATCGTCCGCCAGCTCGCGGGCCATGCGGTTGACGACCCCGTCGACCTGGCCGGCGAAACCGTAGATGATGCCCGACTGCATCGCCTCGACCGTGTTCTTGCCGATGACGCTCCGGGGCCGGGCCACCTCGATCTTGCGGAGCTGGGCCCCTCGGACGCCGAGGGCCTCGACGGAGATCTCGATGCCGGGGGCGATGACCCCGCCGACGTACTCGCCGCGAGCGCTGACCGCGTCGAACGTCGTCGCCGTGCCGAAGTCGACCACGACGGCCGGGCCGCCGTAGAGCTCGACGGCCGCGACCGCGTTGATGATGCGGTCCGCGCCGACCTCCTTGGGGTTGTCGGTGAGGATCGGGACGCCCGTCTTGACGCCCGGTTCGACCAGCACGGCGGGGACGTCGCCGTAGTAGCGGCGCGTCACCTCGCGGAGTTCGTGCAGGACCGAGGGGACGGTCGCGCAGATGGCGATGCCGTCGATGCCGTCGCCCAGTTCGTCGCCCAGGAGCGGGTGCATGCCCATCAGGCCCTGGAGGAGGACCGCCAGTTCGTCGGCGGTGCGGCGGGCGTCCGTGGAGATGCGCCAGTGTTCGACGATCTCTTCGCCGTCGAACAGGCCCAGGACGGTGTGGGTGTTGCCTACGTCGATCGTCAGCAGCATGGCCCGTACCCGCTCCCCTACTCCGCAGACCGGAGGTCGAGGCCGATGTCCAGGATCGGCGAGGAGTGGGTGAGGGCTCCGACGGCCAGGTAGTCGACGCCCGTGTCCGCGTAGGCCTTGGCGTTGTCCAGGGTGAGGCGGCCCGAGGCCTCCAGGGCGGCGCGGCCTCCGACGATCGCGACGGCCTCCTCGCACTCCGCCGGCGTGAAGTTGTCCAGGAGGATCAGGTCGGCGCCGGCGTCCAGGACCTCGCGGAGCTGGTGCAGGGTGTCGACCTCGACCTCGATGGGGACGTCGGGGAATCGTTCGCGCACCGCCTTGAAGGCCTGGGCGACACCGCCCGCGGCGACCACGTGGTTGTCCTTGACGAGGGCCGCGTCCGAGAGGGACATGCGGTGGTTGACGCCGCCGCCGCAGCGGACCGCGTACTTTTCGAGGCTGCGCAGGCCGGGGGTCGTCTTGCGGGTGTCGCGGACCTTGGCTTTCGTGCCGTCCAGGACGTCCGCCCACGCGCGCGTGGCCGTCGCGATGCCCGACAGGCGGCACAGGATGTTGAGCGCGCTGCGTTCGGCCGTGAGGAGGTCACGGGTGCGGGTGGTGACCGAGAGGAGCTTTTGGCCCGCCTCGACGCGGTCGCCGTCCTCCGCGTGGCGCTCGATCTCGAGTTCCTCCTCGCAGACGACCGAGATGACGGCCTCGGCGATGCGGAGGCCGGCGACGACGCCGGTCTCGCGGGCGGTGAAGTCGGCGGTGGCGACCGCGTCCTCGGGGATCGTCGCGACGGTGGTCACGTCCACGCCGCCGGCCAGGTCCTCCTGGAGGGCCACGTTGGCGATGTCCTCGACCTCGACGGGGTCGAGGCCGGCGTCGGCCAGGAGCTGGGCGAGCGCGGGGTCCAGGCCGCACTCGAGGTACGCCTCTTCGTCCGCTCCGCAGGCGCAGCCGTCGCCGCAGCCTCCGGACGGGGCGAGGGGAAGGTCGGGGGTGCTCACGTCGGTCACTGCTCCTGGGGGGCCTGGGGCGGGAAGGTCGTAGGGAAGTGTGTGGTGTCCGTGGTGTGCACGGCCAGCGAGCGGTCGGGGTTGAGGCGTACGACGATGTGGCGGCGCCAGGCGGTGTCGTCGCGTTCGGGGCGGTCCTCGCGCCAGTGGCAGCCCCGGGTCTCCTCGCGCAGCCGGGCCGCTGCGACCAGGACGCGGGCGACGCACAGGAGGTTGGTGGCCTCCCAGGTGTCGACGCCGGGCTCGGCGGTCTTGCCGTTCTCGGCGAGGGCGTCGCGGGCGTCGGTGTGCAGCTGCTGGAGCTGGTCGGCGGCCTTGGCAAGGGAGTCCGCGGAGCGCAGGACGCCGGCCCCGTTGGTCATGATCCGCTGGATCGTGAAGCGGGCCTCCGCGGTCTGCAGGGGGTGCTCGGGGGTCTCCCGGTGCGGGAGTGGCTGCGGCACGCGCGCTTGGAGGCCGCCCGCCGCGATGTCGTCCGCGATGCGCTCGGCGTAGACCAGGCCTTCGAGGAGGGAGTTGGAGGCCAGGCGGTTGGCGCCGTGCACGCCGGTGCAGGCGACCTCGCCGCACGCGTACAGGCCCGGGACGGTGGTCCGGCCGTGGGAGTCGGTGCGGACGCCGCCCGAGGCGTAGTGGGCGGCCGGGGCGACCGGGATGGGCTCGATGACCGGGTCGATGCCGTGGGTGCGGCAGGCGGCGAGGATCGTCGGGAAGCGGTGTTCCCACATGTCGGCGCCGAAGTGCCGGGCGTCGAGGTACATGTGTTCGGCGTCCCGCTCCTGCATGCGGCGCAGGATGCCCTTGGCGACGATGTCCCGGGGCGCGAGTTCGGCCAGCTCGTGCCGGCCGAGCATGAAGCGCACGCCGTCGGCGTCGACCAGGTGGGCGCCCTCGCCGCGGACCGCCTCGGAGACGAGGGGCTGCTGGCCCTCCGCGTCCGGGCCGAGGAAGAGCACGGTGGGGTGGAACTGGACGAACTCCAGGTCGCTCACCTCGGCGCCCGCCCGGAGCGCCAGGGCCACTCCGTCGCCCGTGGAGACGGACGGGTTGGTGGTCGCCGAGAAGACCTGGCCCATGCCGCCGGTCGCCAGGACCACAGCGGGGGCGTGGACGGCCCCGACGCCGTCGTGCTGGCCCTCGCCCATGACGTGCAGGGTGACGCCGGCCGTGCGGCCTTCGGCGTCCGTGAGGAGGTCCAGGACGAGCGCGTTCTCGACGGTGTGCAGACCACGCGCGCGTACCGCCTCGACCAGGGCGCGGGATACCTCGGCGCCGGTGGCGTCGCCGCCTGCGTGGGTGATGCGGCGGCGGTGGTGGCCGCCCTCGCGGGTGAGTTCCAGGCTGCCGTCGGCGGACTCGTCGAAGCGGGCGCCGGTCTCGATGAGGCGGCGTACGGCGCCGGGGCCCTCGGTGACCAGGAGGCGGACCGCGTCCTCGTCGCACAGGCCCACGCCGGCGACGAGGGTGTCGTCGAGGTGCTGTTCGGGGGTGTCGCCCTCGCCGAGGGCCGCGGCGATGCCGCCCTGGGCCCAGCGGGTGGAGCCGTCGTCGAGGCGGGCCTTGGTGACGACGACGGTGCGCAGGCCGGCCGCCTCGCAGCGCAGGGCTGCGGTCAGGCCCGCGACGCCGGACCCGACGACGACGACGTCCGCAGCGATGGACCACCCGGGGGCAGGCGCGTGCAGTCGTATGCCTGTGCTGGTCACGAGGCGGCTCCGAAGGTGAGGGGGATGTTGTCGATCAGCCGGGTCGTCCCGACCCGGGCGGCGACGGCGAGGACCGCCTCGCCGGTGAAGTCGTCGGGGATCTCGGTGAAGTCGGACGGGTCGACCAGGGCGAGGTAGTCCAGGGCGAGCGGCGGTTCGAGTCGGGCGGCCTCGTCGAGGACCTGGCGGGTGGCCGCGCGGACGGCGGCCGGGCCGCCCGGGACGGCCGTGGCGACGGCATGGGCGTCCGCTGCCGCGCGGGACTCCCCTATGGCGCTGAGGGCCGCCGCACGCGCGCGCGTGGCGGGCACCTCGCGGGCCCGGGCGCGCAGCGCCTCCTGCGCGGCGTGCCGGTCCTGGCCCGCGAACAGGGCGCTGGACAGCGCGAGGGCGGTGCGCCGCTCGGCGGGTGAGAGGTAGCGGTTGCGGCTGGACAGGGCCAGGCCGTCCTCCTCGCGGACGGTGGGCACGCCGACGATCTCCACGCCGAAGTTCAAATCCCGCACCATGCGGCGGATCAGGGCGAGCTGCTGGGCGTCCTTCTGGCCGTAGAGGGCGGCGTCGGGGCCGGTGAGGTGCAGCAGCTTGGCCACGACCGTGAGCATGCCGTCGAAATGGCCGGGGCGGGAAGAGCCCTCCAGGCGCTCGCCCATGGGGCCCGCGGTGATGCGGACCTGGGGCTCGCCGCCGGGGTACACCTCGTCGACGGCGGGGGCGAACACGACGTCCGCGCCGGACTCCTCGGCGAGCTTGAGGTCCGCGTCCAGGGTGCGCGGGTAGCGGTCGAGGTCCTCGCCCTCGCCGAACTGGAGCGGGTTGACGAAGACGGTGACGACGACCTCGCCGTCGGGTCCCGCGAGGGCGCGCGCGGTGCGGATCAGCGTGGCGTGGCCCTCGTGGAGGGCGCCCATGGTCATCACCACGACGCGGCGGCCCGTACGCGTGCGTGCGCGCAGTTCACCGGCGGTGTGCAGCAGGGCGGTGGTCATCGGGCATCCCCTTCGGTGCCGTCGGTCCCGTGGGCGAGTACCCCGAGGAGGTCCTCGGCGAGCTCCGGCTTCAGCAGGCCGTGGGCCAGGGCCCGGTCGGCGGTCGCGCGGGCCATCGCCAGATAGCCGTCGACGGCCTGCGGGGCGTGCCGGCGCAGTTCGGTGACGTGGGCGGCGACGGTGCCCGCGTCCCCGCGCGCGACGGGGCCGGTGAGGGCGGCGTCGCCGGAGCGCAGGGCGTTGTCCAGGGCGGCGCCGAGCAGCGGGCCGAGCATCCGGTCGGGGGCCGCGACCCCGGCCGCGCGCAGCAGCTCCAGGGACTGGGCGACCAGGGTGACCAGGTGGTTGGCGCCGAGCGCGAGGGCCGCGTGGTAGAGCGGCCGGTTCTCCTCGGCGATCCACTCGGGCTCGCCGCCCATCTCGATGACGAGGGCCTCGGCGGCGAGGCGCAGCTCCTCGGGCGCGGTGACACCGAAGGAGCAGCCGGCCAGCCGCTGCACGTCCACGGGTGTGCCCGTGAAGGTCATCGCGGGGTGCAGGGCCAGCGGCAGGGCGCCCGCGCGCAGGGCCGGTTCGAGCACCTGCGCGCCGTACCGCCCGGAGGTGTGGACGAGGAGCTGACCCGGCCGTACGGACCCGGTGTCGACGAGGCCCGCGACCAGGTCGGGCAGGGCGTCGTCGGGGACGGTGAGCAGGACCAGGTCGGCCCGCTGGAGGACCTCGGCGGGCGGCATCACCGGCACGTCGGGCAGCAGCTGCGCGGCGCGGCGCCGGGAGGCGTCCGAGACCGCCGAGACGGCGACCGGGCGGTGCCCGGCGAGCTGGAGGGACGCGGCCAGTGCGGGTCCCACGCGTCCGGCGCCGACGACGCCGACGGTGAGCCGCGCGGGGCGGTCCTTGGGGTCTGGCTGTGGGGTTGTGTTCACTCGACGGCGGCCTTCCCGTTCCAGTCCGCTCCGGGTACCGGACGATTTCTCGTCATGTTAACGCGATCGGTTCGAGGGGCGTTCGGTCGTCCACAGGCTGTGCATTCCCGGGCGGGGTTCCCGGACGGCGAACCGGAAATGCGGGTGCCCGGCCGCACCTGCGCGAGGGAGGATCCGGGGCATGACTGACACGGCGGAACACGACGGGCGGGCGGCGGCCGACGACCGGAGCCCCGGGATACGTGAGCGGCGGCTGGCCGCCCACCGCGGCGCGCGACGGGTGTTCGCGCGCTTCGGCTTCCACCGGACGCTCCGGGAGCGGCTCGCGCTGCTGGACGGGGCGGCGGACGTGTACGACCTGGACGAGCTGTCCGACGTGTACGGCGACGGCGTCGTCGAGGCGCTGGAGGCGAAGGTCGCCGGGCTGCTCGGCACCGAGTCCGCGGCGTTCTTCCCGACGGGCACGATGGCCCAGCAGGTGGCCCTGCGCTGCTGGGCGGGCCGGACCGGTGACCGGACGGTCGCGCTGCACGGGCTCAGCCATCCCGAGGTGCACGAGCGGAACGCGCTGAGCGAGGTCGGAGGGTTGCGCACGGTGCGGGTGACGAGCGCGCCACGGCCGCCGACCGCCGCCGAGGTGCGCGACTTCGAGGAGCCCTTCGGGACGCTGATGCTGGAACTGCCGCTGCGGGACGCCGGTTGCGTGCTGCCCTCCTGGGAGGAGCTCACCGAGGTCGTGGCGGCCGCGCGGGAACGGGACGCGGTGGTGCACTTCGACGGGGCGAGGCTGTGGGAGTCCACCGTCCACCTCGGCCGTCCCCTGACGGAGATCGCCGGTCTGGCCGACAGCGTCTACGTGTCGTTCTACAAGTCCCTGGAGGCGTTCGGCGGGGCGGCGGTGGCGGGCCCGGCCGAGCTGGTGGAGGAGGCGAAGGCCTGGCGGCACCGGTACGGCGGGCAGGTCTTCCAGCAGTTCCCCACGGCCCTGTCGGCGCTGGTCGGACTGGAGCGGGAACTGCCCCGGCTCCCGGAGTACGTTGCCCACGCGCGCGTGGTGGCCGCCGCTCTGCGCGAGGGGTTCGCGGCGGCCGGGGTGCCGTGGGCGCGCGTGCACCCGGAGGTGCCGCACACCCACGACTTCCAGGTGTGGCTGCCGTACGAGGCCGACGTCCTCGCGGAGGCGGCGGTACGGGCGGCCGAGGAGACGGGCGACGTCCTGTTCGGCCATGCCTGGGAACCGAGCGGGCCGGGCCTGGCCTTCACCGAGGTGCATGTACGGGCCGACGGGCTGGAGTGGACCGCCGAGGACGTGAAGACGGCGGTGGCCGACTTCGTCGACCGGCTGCCCGGTCGGGGCACGGCCTAGGAGCTGGTGCGGCGCCGTGGGGGCAGCCAGCGGGACAGGGCATGCCGGATGCGTGTGCGTGACCGGGCCGGGCGCTCGGCGACGACGGCCCGGAACTGCCGTTCGTCGCGCCACTCCCGTACGACCTGCCAGTCGTGGGTGCCGGGCGCGGGCGGGGCGGGCTCGCCGAGCCGCTGGGCGCGGTAGGCGTCGAGGAGGTGCTGCTGCGTGATGCTCATGGTGAATCGCCTTGTCGGGACGGGGTGATGGAGGTCCGAAGGCTCCGCGGCTGCCCCGGTGCTCCCACCCTGCGCCCGTGCCCGGGGCCTCGTCGCGTCGATTGACGACGACCGTCAATCGGCGGCCGTGTTGTCAGTGGCGGGGTGCACCATGAGGGCATGAGCGTGCACATCGACATCACGGGGCTGCGGCCGGAGAGGGTCGCCGTCGTGCCCTCGCCCCTGGCCGAGCTGGGCATGGCGCTGCACGCGCTGTCCGAGCCGGCCCACCACCCGGGTCTCCAGGGCTGGGTGACGGGCGTGACCGCCCGGCTCGAACCGCATCTGGCCGACCGCATGTGCGAGGCCGACTTCCTGTGGCGGTCGACGTTCTCGGACCTGTTCCTGCCCTTCGCCGGCATCCCGGGCAGCCTCCCGGGCGGCACGCTCGCCGAGGAGCTGGACCTGCTCGACAAGCTGTCGGACGAGCAGTTCGTGGACGCGGCCCTGGAGTTCACCTGCGACGTCAGGTACGGCTCGGGCGGGCCCACCGCCCTGTCCGACCCCGAGGTGCGTCGCCGCACCCTGGACCTGGCCGCGGCGCGCGGTCCGCAGCAGTTGCGGTTCAGCGAGCGGCTGCTGGCCGACCCGCCGGCGATCCGGGCCTGGCTGCGGCAGTTCCTCCGGGACTGCGACGAGGCGTTCTTCGCCGAGGTCTGGTCCCGGCTGCAGCACCAACTCGCGGCGGACGCCCGGCACAAGACCGACTTCCTGCGGCACAAGGGCATGGCCGAGGCGCTGGCCGCGGTGTCCCCGGCGATCACGCTCGACGAGGAGGCTGCCCGGATCACGGTCGACAAACTGGGCCGCGACGACGGTACGGCCACCGGCGACGGCGGCTTGCTGCTCGTCCCGACGAGCCTCGGCTGGCCCCATCTGATGGTCCTGTACCGCCACGGCTGGCAGCCGGTGCTGCACTACCCGGTCGGCTCCCCCGAGCTGGCCGCCCCGCCCAACCTGGAGCAGCTGGCCCTGCGCATGACGGCGCTGTCCCACCCCGTGCGGATGCGGCTGTGCCGTTACCTGGCCCGCAGCGCCTACACCACCAGCGAGCTGGCGCAGGTGCACGGGATGACGGCCCCGGAGATATCCCGGCACCTGGCCGTGCTGAAGAAGGCGGGCCTGATCACCACCCGCCGCCGCGGGCGCTACGTGCTGCACCAGCTGGAGGTGACGGTGGTGGCGCGGCTGGGCAGCGAGTTCCTGGAGGGGATCCTCAGATAGCCGGTTCCGGCGTACGGGTCAGCCGTGCCCGCCGGCCCGCACCAGCCCCGTCTCGTAGGCCAGCACCACGACCTGCACCCGGTCCCTGAGTCCCAGCTTGGTCAGGATCCGGCCCACGTGCGTCTTCACCGTGGCCTCGGACAGCACGAGCCGGGCGGCGATCTCGCCGTTGGACAGGCCCTGCGCCACCAGCACCATGACCTCGCGCTCACGGCCGGTGAGCCGCTCCAGTTCCTGGTGCTGGGGCTGCTTCACGGTGCCCGGCAGCATCGGCGCGAAGCGGTCCAGGAGCCGTCGGGTGGTGGAGGGCGCGACGACCGCGTCACCGCTGTGCACGGAGCGGATCGCGGTGAGGAGCTCCCCGGGCGGCACGTCCTTGAGCATGAAGCCGGAGGCGCCCGCCTTCAGCCCGGAGAAGGCGTACTCGTCGAGGTCGAAGGTGGTCAGGATGAGGACCTTCGGCGGGTCGGTGTCCGCGCAGATGCGGCGGGTC
Source organism: Streptomyces sp. NPDC006372 (assembly GCF_040612515.1). Lineage (NCBI taxonomy): Bacteria > Bacillati > Actinomycetota > Actinomycetes > Kitasatosporales > Streptomycetaceae > Streptomyces > Streptomyces sp. NPDC006372. Next base: position 48,917 of record NZ_JBEXQJ010000042.1, read on the forward strand.
GTCTCCACACCGTCGAGCTTCGGCATACGGACGTCCATCAGCACCACGTCGACCTCGGTCGAGCGGAGCGCCTGGAGGGCCTCGACGCCGTCGCCCGCCTCCGCCACGACCTCCATGTCCGGCTGGGCGGCGAGCACCATCCGGAACCCGGTGCGCAGCAGCACCTGGTCGTCGACGAGCATCACGCGGATCGTCATGGGGCCTCTTCCGAGTCTCTGTTGCGGGTGAGAGCGTGGCAGGTGTCAGCGCTGGGCGTGCGCCGGTGTCATCCGGCGGTCTTGAGGGGCAGCAGGGCGCTGATGCGGAATCCTCCGCCGGGGCGCGGGCCCGCGTCCAGGGTGCCGCCGACCATGCCGACCCGTTCGCGCATGCCGATCAGGCCGTGGCCCTGGCCGTCGAACCCGCCCTCCTCGTACAGCTCGTGCGGGGCGCCCTTGCCGTCGTCCTCGACGAGCAGCCCGAGACCGTCGTCGAAGTACACCAGGCGTACGCTCGCGCCCGCGTTGGGACCGCCGTGCTTGCGGGTGTTGGTGAGCGCCTCCTGCACGATGCGGTACGCGGTGAGCTCGACGCCGCTGGGCAGCGGGCGGGGCGTGCCCTCGACCTTGAAGTCGACGGGCAGTCCGTGCCCGCGGCACTGCTCCACGAGGTCTTCGATCTGCTGGACGTCGGGCTGCGGCACGTACTCGCCGGCCTCCTGGTGCTCCCCGGTGCGCAGCACGCCGAGCAGGCGGCGCATCTCGGCGAGGGCCTGGCGGCCGGTGGAGGAGATGGTCTCCAGGGCCTTCTTCGCCTGGTCGGGCGCGGCGTCGAGGACGTAGGCGGCACCGTCGGCCTGGACCACCATCACCGAGACGTTGTGCGCGACGACGTCGTGCAGCTCGCGGGCGATACGGGCGCGTTCGGCGGCGACGGCGACCTTGGACTGTGCCTCGCGCTCCTTCTCCAGGCGGGTGGCCCGTTCCTCCAGCTGCGCGAAGTAGGCGCGGCGGGTGCGGATGGAGTCGCCGAGCACCCAGGCGAGGGCGAAGGGCACGGTCATGAAGATCGTCAGGGCGATGTTGCCGGCGACGTTCGTCTGGTCGCTCGGCCAGCGCAGATGGGCCACGGGGGCGGCGCACAGGCCGGCGCCGAGGGCGAGGCGGGAGGCCCAGCGGGCGCCCTCCGCCGCGACCGTGTAGACGATCACCAGCATGGCGAAGTCGGCGGGGCCCAGCTCGACGTCGGTGATCAGCTGTGCCAGGCCGACCGCGGTCGCGAGCAGCAGCATCTTCTCCGGCAGCCGGCGGCGCAGCGCGACCACCAGGCACAACAGCAGGGTGAGCGGGACGGCGGCGGCCGGGGAGCCGTATCCGCCCGCCACTCCGCCGACCACGGAAATCCCGAGGAGGACCACGGCCCAGGAGCCGTCGACCCACATCGGGTGCCTGCGGAGGAAGTCATAGAGGCGCTGCACGTAACCCAGCGTAGGGAAGCGTGATAGGTGCATGGGTCAACCGGAGGGCCGATCCGGACCGGGCGCGCGTACTCCGCAAGGTGGAGTTGCGTACGTTGTGTGCGCATAGCCTGGCCCGGTGACAGCAGCGGCGAGAGGCGAGAGGCCCGTGTGGCCGGAGTGGCGTGGGTGGCGTACGGCGGCTCGGGAGGCCCTGTACGGACCGGGCGGCTTCTACCGCCGGGCCGAGGGGCCGGCCGGGCACTTCCGTACCTCCGTGCACGCTTCGCCGCTGTTCGCCGGGGCCGTGGCCCGGCTGCTGTGCCGGGTCGACGAGGCGCTGGACCGCCCCGGGGAACTGGACTTCGTCGACATGGCGGCCGGGCGGGGCGAACTGGCCGCCGGGGTGCTCGCCGCGCTTCCGGCCGACGTGGCGGCCCGCACGCGCGCGTACGCCGTCGAGGTCGCCGAACGACCCGAAGGGCTCGATCACCGGATCGAGTGGCTGGACACGCCCCCTCCGGGGACGACCGGGCTGCTCTTCGCCAACGAGTGGCTGGACAACGTGCCGCTGGAGGTCGCGGAGGTGGACGCCGCGGGCGTGGCGCGGCTGGTGCTGGTCCGGGCGGACGGGACCGAGCGGCTCGGGGAGCCGGTCGACGAGGCGCAGGCGCGGTGGCTGGGGCGGTGGTGGCCGCTGCCGGGCGAGGAGGGGTTGCGGGCCGAGATCGGTCTGCCCCGGGACGAGGCATGGGCCTCGGCGGCCGGGACGCTGGACCGGGGGCTCGCCGTCGCCGTCGACTACGCGCACACGGCGGACACGCGACCGCCGTTCGGAACCCTCACCGGCTTCCGGGACGGCCGCGAGACCACACCCGTACCGGACGGCTCCTGCGACATCACGGCCCATGTCGCGCTGGACGCGTGCGCGCTGCCCGGCGGGCGCGTGCTCCCACAGCGCGAGGCGCTGCACGCGCTGGGCGTGACCGGCGCGCGCCCCCCGCTCACGCTGGCGTCCACGGATCCCGCCGCCTACGTCCGCGCCCTCGCGACCTCCGGTGAGGCCGCCGAGCTCACCGCGACGGGCGGGCTGGGGGACTTCGGGTGGCTCGTCCAGCCGGTCGGCATCCCGAACCCGTTCCCGGAATGAGCCCCTGCCTGACGGGCTCCTACTTGTCGATGTCTCCGACCACGAAGAACATCGACCCCAGGATCGCCACCATGTCCGCGACCAGCGTGCCCGGCAGCAGCTCCGTCAGCGCCTGGATGTTGTTGTACGAGGCCGAGCGCAGCTTCAGCCGGTACGGGGTCTTCTCGCCCTTGCTGACCAGGTAGTAGCCGTTGATGCCGAGCGGGTTCTCGGTCCAGGCGTACGTGTGTCCCTCGGGCGCCTTCAGCACCTTGGGGAGCCGCTGGTTGACCGGCCCGGGCGGCAGCTCGGCGAGGCGGTCGAGGCAGGCGTCGGCGAGGTCCAGCGCGTTGTGGGTCTGCGCCAGGAGGCACTCGAAGCGGGCGAGGCAGTCGCCCTCCTGCCGGGTGACCACCTTCAGGACGTCGCCCAGCTCTCCGTACGCGAGGTACGGCTCGTCGCGGCGCAGGTCGAAGTCGACGCCCGAGGCCCGCCCGATCGGCCCGCTCACTCCGTACGCGTGCACGGTCTCCGGCGCGAGCGTGCCCACACCGCGTGTGCGCCCGCGGAAGATCTCGTTGCCGAGCACCAGGTCGTCGAACCGGTCCATGCGGGAGCGCACGTCGGCGACGGCGGTACGCGCGCGTGTGGTCCAGCCGGCCGGCAGGTCCTCCTTGAGGCCGCCGACGCGGTTGAACATGTAGTGCATACGCCCGCCGGAGATCTCCTCCATGACGTGCTGGAGCTCCTCGCGCTCCCGGAAGGCGTAGAAGATCGGGGTGATCCCGCCGAGCTCCAGCGGGTACGAGCCGAGGAACATCAGGTGGTTCAGCACCCGGTTCAGCTCGGCGAGCAGCGTGCGCAGCCACACCGCGCGCTCCGGGACCTCCATGCCGAGCATCCGCTCCACGGCGAGGACGACGCCCAGCTCGTTGGAGAACGCCGACAGCCAGTCGTGGCGGTTGGCGAGCATGATGATCTGCCGGTAGTCGCGCGCCTCGAACAGTTTCTCCGCGCCGCGGTGCATGTAGCCGATCACCGGCTCCGCGTGGGTGATGCGCTCGCCGTCCAGGACGAGCTTCAGCCGCAGCACGCCGTGCGTGGACGGGTGCTGGGGACCGATGTTGAGCACCATGTCGGTGCTCTCCGCGGCGCCGCCGATTCCGACCATGGTCTCCGTCGTAGGAGTCATGGACACAGTCTCTCCTACGTACGCTGGCCTCATGGAGACGGGGAGTGCGCGGGACGCGGGGCCGGGGCCGGTGGGGGCAGCGGGGGCTCAGGGCACGGCGGAGGGCACCGAGGGTGAGCCGGTGTGGATCGCGCTGCCGCCGGGGCTGCTGAAGATGCGGCGGTTGCTGCTGGTGGTGTGGCTGGGGCTGATCGCCCTGGCCGCCGGGCTGCTGCCGGGGCTGCTGGCCGGGCCCGCCTGGGCCGCGTTCGCGCTGGCGCCGCTGGCGCTGATGGCCTGGGGCTGGGTGATGATCGACCGCAACTGGCGCTCCTGGCGGTACGCCGAACGCGCCGACGACCTGCTGATCAGCCGGGGCGTGCTGTGGCGCGAGGAGACGGTCGTGCCGTACGGGCGGATGCAGCTGGTCGAGGTCACCTCCGGGCCCGTCGAGCGGCACTTCGGGCTGGCCAGCGTGCAGCTGCACACGGCGGCCGCGGCGACCGACGCGACGATCCCGGGCCTGGACCCGGCCGAGGCGGAGCGGCTGCGCGACCGGCTCACCGAGCTGGGCGAGGCCCGATCGGCGGGACTGTGACGACGCCCGAGGGCGCCGGAGCCGCCGAGCCCGGGAGCGCCGAGCCCGGGAGCGCCGAGACCACAGGAACCGCTGTAGAGACCGGAAGCGCGGGGACCGCCGCCGGGGCCGGGACCGGTGAGAGGGAGACCACTGGGACCGGGGCCGCCGGGGCCTCGGAGGCCGTCGTCGAGGTGACCGAGCGGCGGCTGCACTCCGTCACACCGCTCAGGCGGGCGTGGGCGCCCGTCGCCGTGCTCTTCGGCTGGGCCGTGCACGACCCCGACGGGGCGCAGCGCCATCTGTCCCGGCTGACGACCACCACGCTGCTGATCGGCCTCGCCGTGATCGTCCCGGCCGCCGCCCTGTACGGCTTCTGCTCCTGGTGGTTCACGCACTTCGCGGTGACCGAGTCCGAACTGCGCATCCGTACCGGGCTGGTGTTCCGGCGCACCGCGCACATCCGGCTGGAGCGGATCCAGGCGATCGACGTCACCCAGCCGCTGCTCGCCCGGGTCGCGGGCGTCGCCAAGCTGAAACTCGACGTCATAGGCACCGACAAGAAGGACGAACTGGCCTTCCTCGGCGCGGACGAGGCACGGTCGCTGCGGGCCGAACTGCTCGCGCGGGCGGCCGGTTTCGCGCCCGATACCGCGCACGAGGTCGGCGAGGCGCCGGCCCGGCAGTCGCTGCGGGTGCCGCCCGGCGTGCTCGCCGTGTCGCTGGTGCTGAGCGGGGCGACCTGGGGCTCGCTGGCCGCCGCGCTCGTCGTCCCGCCGCTGCTGTGGCTGGCCACGGAGAGCGTGTGGACGCTCCTGGCCGTCGCCCTGCCGCTGCTGGGCGCGGCGGGCGCGAGCAGCGTGGGACGGTTCATCGCCGAGTACGACTGGACGGTGGCCGAGTCGCCCGACGGGCTGCGCATCGACCACGGTCTGCTGGACCGGGCCCACGAGACGGTGCCGCCGGGCCGGGTGCAGAGCGTGCGGATCGTGGAGCCGCTGCTGTGGCGGCGGCGGGGCTGGGTGCGGGTGGAGCTGGACGTGGCGGGCTCCGCCAACTCCTTGCTGGTGCCGGTCGCTCCGCGCGAGATCGCCGAGGCCGTCGTCGCGCGGGTGCTGCCCGGGGTGACCGTGCCGGAGCACGCGGACCTGTCGCCGTCGCCGCGCCGCGCCCGGTGGTGCTTGCCGCTGTGGTGGCGCGGGTACGGGCTCGCCGTCACCGACGCGGTGTTCGCCGCCCGGTCCGGGCTGCTGTGCCGGACTCTGGTGCTGGTACCGCACGCCAAGGTGCAGAGCGTACGGATGACGCAGGGGCCCTGGGAGCGGGCCCGGGGCGTGGCCGACGTGTGTGTGGACACGGGCGCGAACCAGACGGTGCGGGCGCGGCTGCGGGACGCGGCCGAAGCGCGCGAACTGCTGGCGGCACAGGCGGAGCGGTCGCGGACCGGACGCCGGGACGCGCGGCCGGACCGCTGGATGGCGTGACCCTCAGCAGCAGCGAGAAGGCCCCCCGGTCACGGCCGGGGGGCCTTCTCGGGGGGCCTTCTCATGGGGCCTGTCTCAGGAGACCGCGCTGCGCAGCCCCTGTACGTCGATCTGTTCCGTCTCGTCGTGCGCCGTCAGGTCGATGACCTGCCCGACCGCCCGCGACTCCGCGTCGGCCGGCTTGTACCGGGCCTCGGTCTCGGCCTTGTGCAGGGCGAGGGCCTCCGGGCCGACGACATCGGCCAGGTCCTCGTTCTGCACCGCCTCCAGGGCGGCCCGTGACGTCCCCTGCTTCGTACCGAAGAAGTCGAACCCGCCCTCGGTCAGCGGGCGTCGCACGGAGGCCTGCGGTGCGACGGCCACGGCGGGTGGCACGGTGTAGCGCCCCTGCGGGGCAGGCTGCGGAAGCGCCTCGGTCTCGGTGGCCCCAGGCGTGCCGACGGCCGCGTCGGGCGAACCGGCGGCCGTGCCCGGCGTTCCGGCCGTCGTCCCCGACGCACCGGCCGTCGCGCGCTCGCTCCCGGCGGACGCCTCCGGCTGTCGCTGCGGCTCGTCCTCCCGGGTCTGCTCCCGCTGTTCGCCCGTCCCCTCGCCCTGCGCCGGCTCCGCCTCTTCGCCCTTCGGCACGCCGTCGCCGTCCCCGTCACCACCACCGTCCGGGTCCGGGACGGAGTCGGCGTCGAACCGGGCGAGCGCCGCCTTGGCGCGCAGGAACAGCCGGGTGCCCTCCGGCGAGAACACCGCCGGGATCGCGGGCTGCTCCTCGACGCCGAGCGCCTCGGCCTCGGCGGCGGGGGCGTCTTCGGCCTTCGTCGTGCCCGCCGGCAGCGCGGCCCGGACCGGAGCCGTCGCCTCTATCTCGAGGACCCGGCGTTCCTCCAGGACGCTCGCGCGATCCGCCTCCGCAGTGGCGTACCGGCGCAGCAGCGCGGCGTGCTCGTTGCGCAGCTTGGCGAGTTCCGTGCGCTTGGCGCGCAGTCGCTGCTCCAGCTTGGCGCGCAGCTCGCGGGACTCCTCGAGGTCGGTCTCCAGTTCGGCGACGCGCTCCTCGAAGCGCCACTCGTCGCTCGCCCGACCGCGCGCCAGGTCGGCGACGCGCTTGCCCGCCTGGATGTCCCAGCGGCGCAGCACGACGGCACCGATGACCGCCGTCGCCGCGGCGGCCGCGGCCAGACCGCGGAGCACCGTCGGCTCCGTGAACACCCAGGGCCCCAGGGCGCAGACGAGGGAGACGCCTGCGATCGCCGACGGGGGCAGCAGCCTGTGCAGGGGCGGGGAATGGCGATGACGTCCACGTGGCATGGCCAGAAACTTACCGCGCGTAGGCGAATCATGGTGAGCCGCCCCGCAAAAACAAAGCCACACCGAAGCCTTCACACCGCATCAGAACTCGGGAAGACCCGGGAAGAAGCGGAATCCGCTCCTCGTCCAATTCCCAAGATCATTCTCAACGGGCGTTCAGCCGCTCCCCGATCCACTGCAGCGTCGCCGGAATCTCGCGCCGCCACGTGTTGAAGTTGTGCCCGCCGCTTTCCAGGATGATCGACGAGATCCCCGTCCGCCCGGTGGCCTTCACCCGTTCCACGAACCGCAGCGTGTCCTTGTGGTTGGACTCGCCGGACCTGCTGCTGGTGACGAGCAGTGAGGTGTCGGGAGCGGGCTCGTGCTCGAGACACCACCACAGGTCGGCCCGATTGCGCAGTTCTTTGTTCCCTTGGAAGAGATCACCCGTGGTGGCGTCGATCGGCGCCTTGTAGTACGCGGACAAGCCCGCCCCGGCGGCGTACACATCGGGATGGTGCATGGCGATCTTCAAGGCGCAGTAGCCGCCCGTCGAGTTGCCGATGATGCCGAGACCGCCCGGCTTATCGCTCACCCTGTAGTGCGTGCGCAAGGCGTCGGGCAGATCCCTCGCGAAGAACGACTCGGTCTGCGGACCGCCCGGGATGTCCACGCACTCCGTGTCCCGGGGCGGCGCCACGGTCGGCCTCAGCATCACCAGGATCATCGGCTGCGTCCGGCCCGCCCGGGCCAGCTCCAATGCCGTGCGCGGATAGTGGAGCTTCTCCACGAGCGCCGACGCCGTGCCCGGGTAACCGGTCAGGACGACGGCCGCGGGGAACGTACGGGTGCGGTACCGGGGCTGGAAGTACTCCGGCGGCAGGTACACGTACGCGGGCGTGGCGATCCTGGTCGTCCGGCCCACGATGCCGACCTGCTGGATCCGGCCGCCGGACCAGGACCGCACCCCGCCCGCCCCCGGCACCCGCCGCGTGCCGACCACCTCCAGCGGACCGCCGTCGCCCGGCGTGTGGTCGACGACGACGCCCTGGTCCTTCTCCTGCCCGAACAGGTCCGCCCAGCTCGCGTAGAAACCGAAGGTCTGGTTGGCGGCGAGACCCACCGCGGCGAACAACGCCACCTGCGTGGCGAGCAGCAGACCGACGCGTCCGCCCACGGGCCGCCAACCGCGCCGGGCCAGCCGCGGCCACTGCCAGACTGTGCCGGTGAACAGCAGCACCGCGGACAGCACCGCGAGCGCCAGTACCGTGTTGCTCGTAAGACCCAGACCCATGGGTGGTTACCTGTATGCGCTTTCCGCCCGGCTGGCACGCCGTGCTCACACCTTCGCGAGGGCTTGTCCCGGACTTTCCCCGGCCTTTGAAACAGCTTTGACGTGGGGAGTGAACCTCTCTCCCCGACACACCGTCCTAGAGGGCGCAATGTCGCCGGATGCCCGAATCGGCACCGGATCCAAGGTCTCTCGCAGAACTACGGGATGCGATGTCTGTCAGGACAGATGAGGAAATGTCGGGTGAGGTTCCGCGACGCGGTGGCGACGCGGAACCCACAGGCCGGGTGAGCCGGGGGCGCCGGCTGCTGCGCGGTCCACGCCCCGAGGCCGTCCCCGTCCTCGTCGGCAGAGCGTGTGCCCTCGTGGGCGTCCTGGACATCGCGGGGGGCGTCTTCCCACGCTTCCGGCACAGCCGCATGCACGCGCTTGCCGAGGTGCTGCCGGGCGCCTTCGGCCCGTTCGCCGCCGCCCTGTCCCTCAGCGCCGGCGTGCTGTTGCTGCTGCTCGCCCACGGCCTCAAACGCGGCAAGCGCCGGGCCTGGCGGGCGGCCGTGGCCCTGCTCCCGGCGGGTGCCGTGGCCCAGTTCACCTACCGGCACTCGATCGTGGGCGTCCTGATCTCCCTCGCCCTGCTGGCCCCCCTGCTGCGCCACCGCGACCAGTTCGACGCCCTGCCCGACCCGCGCAGCCGCTGGCGGGCCCTCGCCAACTTCGTCCTCATGAGCGCCGGTTCGCTCCTGCTGGGCCTGCTCATCGTCAGCGTCCACGGCGAACGCATGGTCGGCGACCCGAGCCTGGCCGACCGCATCACCCACGTGGTCTACGGCCTCTTCGGCTTCGAGGGGCCCGTCGACTACCAGGGCCCCACCTCCTGGACCGTCGCCTTCTCCCTCGGCGCCCTCGGCCTGCTCACCGCAGTCACCACCATCTACCTGGCCTTCCGCCCCGAACACCCCGCCGCCCAGCTCACCGAGGAGGACGAGGCCCGGCTGCGCGCCCTGCTCGACAAGCACGGCGGCCGCGACTCCCTCGGCCACTTCGCGCTGCGCCGCGACAAGGCCGTCGTCTTCTCCCCCAGCGGCAAGGCCGCCGTCACCTACCGCGTGGTCTCCGGCGTGATGCTCGCCAGCGGCGACCCCATCGGCGACGTCGAGGCCTGGCCCGGAGCCATCGAACGGTTCATGGACGAGGCCAAGGCCCACTCCTGGACCCCCGCCGTCATGGGCTGCTCCGAGACCGGCGGCGAGGTGTGGACCCGCGAGACCGGGCTCGACGCCCTCGAACTGGGCGACGAGGCGGTGGTGGACGTCAAGGATTTCTCCCTCACCGGCCGCGCGATGCGCAACGTGCGCCAGATGGTCAAGCGCATCGAGCGCGCCGGTTACGAAACCCGGGTACGACGTGTCCGTGACCTCGGCGAAGCCGAGCTCGAACGCATCCGCCGCGCCGCCGACGACTGGCGCGGCACCGACACCGAACGCGGCTTCTCCATGGCCCTCGGCCGCGTCGGCGACCCCGCCGACGGCGACTGCCTCATCGCCACCGCCCACAAGCAGGACGAGCACCCCGGTCCCTACGGCGACCTCAAGGCGATCCTGCACTTCGTGCCCTGGGGCACCGACGGCGCCTCCCTGGACCTGATGCGCCGCGACCGCACCGCCGACCCCGGCATGAACGAACTGCTCATCGTCGCCGCCCTCCAGGCCGCCCCCAGGCTCGGCATCACACGCGTCTCCCTCAACTTCGCCATGTTCCGCGCCGCCCTCGCACGCGGGGAGAAGATCGGCGCAGGCCCCGTGCTGCGCGCCTGGCGCGGACTGCTGGTCTTCCTCTCCCGCTGGTTCCAGATCGAGTCCCTGTACAAGTTCAACGCCAAGTTCCAGCCGCGCTGGGAGCCCCGTTTCGTCGTCTACCGCGCCTCCGCCGACCTGCCCCGCATCGGCTTCGCCGCCATGCAGGCCGAAGGCTTCGTCAACCTCGCACTCCCCCTGCCCCGCTCCCTGCGCCGCCGTCGCCCGGCGACCCGCCGCCCCTGCGCCCACGGCACGACCGCGGAGCGGAACGTCCGGGCGGCGTGACCGGCCCGGACCGGGCCGGGCCGCAGCGCCTGACGGCCGTCCCCGGGGCCTACGCTGAACATATGAGCAACCAGAGCGGACGCGGGCGCGTCGCGGGCCTGCCGGGATGGGACCGCTGCGCGGTCATGGGAGTCGTGAACGTCACCCCCGACTCCTTCTCCGACGGCGGCCGCTTCTTCGACACCACGGCCGCCGTCAAACGTGGCCTGGAACTGGTCACCGCGGGCGCGGACCTCGTCGACGTCGGCGGCGAGTCCACCCGCCCCGGCGCCACCCGGGTGGACGAGGCCGAGGAACTCCGCCGCGTCATCCCCGTCGTCCGCGGTCTGGCCTCCGAGGGCGTCACGGTGTCCGTCGACACCATGCGCGCCTCCGTGGCCGCACAGGCCCTCGCCGCGGGCGCCGCCCTCGTCAACGACGTCAGCGGCGGCCTCGCCGACCCGCGCATGGTCCCCGCCGTCGCCGACGCCGGCGCCCCCTTCGTCGTCATGCACTGGCGCGGCTTCCTCCAGGGCGGCAACGTCAGGGGCGTGTACCGGGACGTCGTCACCGAGGTCGCCGACGAGCTCCACGCGCGTGTGGCGGCCGTCCTGGACGGCGGCATCGCGCCCGACCGCGTCATCGTCGACCCCGGCCTCGGCTTCTCCAAGGACGCCGGGCACGACCTCGCGCTCCTCGCCGGCCTCGACCGGATACTCGGCCTCGGCCACCCGCTGCTCGTCGCCGCCTCCCGCAAACGGTTCCTCGGCCGGGTCCTCGCCGGCCCGGACGGCCCTCCCCCGCCCGCACGCGAACGCGACGCCGCCACCGCGGCCGTCTCCGCGCTCGCGGCACACGCCGGCGCGTGGGCGGTACGCGTGCACGAGGTACGCGCCACGGCGGACGCGGTGCGCGTCGCCCACGCCATCGAAACGGCGCGGCCGGCGCACACCGGCGCAGAAGGAGCCCGGTGAGCGCCCCGCACACCGACGTCGAACAGGTCGAGGCCGCCAACACCGCCTTCTACGAGGCGCTGGAGCAGGGCGACTTCGAGGAACTGGCGTCGCTCTGGCTGACCCCCTCCGACCTGGGCGTCGACGAGACCTACCACGACCCCGCCGACACCGGCGTGGTCTCCTGCGTGCACCCCGGCTGGCCCGTGCTCACCGGCCGCGGCGAGGTCCTGCGCTCCTACGCGCTGATCATGGCGAACACCGACTACATCCAGTTCTTCCTCACCGACGTGCACGTCTCCGTCACCGGCGACACCGCCCTGGTCACCTGCACGGAGAACATCCTCAGCGGCGGCCCCGCCCCCAAGGGCGACGAGGAGCTCGGCCCGCTCGTCGGACAGCTCGTGGTCGCCACCAACGTGTTCCGGCGCACGCCCCAGGGGTGGAAGCTCTGGTCGCACCACGCTTCTCCCGTTCTGGCCGAAAACGACGAGGAGGAGGGCGACGAGACCCCCTCCTGACTGGGTAGTCGCCTGACAAGGCCCGCACGGGGCCAGGGACGGAGGCCGGTGCGGCCCGCCCGCGAGGACCAAGAAGTGGTTGGAATCACGGACCTCCGGGTATGGGCGGCTACCAGCCCATGAGCCGCCGGGTTCCCCAGGGGAAACGCTGGATGAATCCTTCCGGACCCGGCCCGGGCCCACACCCCCCGTGGCCCGGCCCCGTCCGGGCTCGCAGGTAGATTCGACCGAGGCCGGTGTGCCGCCCGCACGCGGCACCGCCCGGCCGTGACCGACGATTGCAGGAGTGATTCGCGTGGATCGTGTCGCGCTGCGCGGCCTGAAGGCCCGTGGGCATCACGGTGTGTTCCCGAGGGAGCGCGAGGAGGGCCAGACCTTCATCGTGGACCTCGTCCTCGGCCTGGACACCCGGCCGGCCGCTGCCGACGACGACCTGGCGAAGACCGTGCACTACGGCATCGTGGCGGAGGAGGTCGTGGCCGTCGTCCAGGGCGAGCCCGTCAACCTCATCGAGACGCTCGCCGAGCGCATCGCCCAGGTGTGTCTGAAGCACGACGGGGTCCAGCAGGTCGAGGTGTGCGTCCACAAGCCGGACGCCCCGATCACGGTCCCCTTCGACGACGTGACCGTCACCATCATCCGGAGCCGAGTATGACTGCACCGTTCATCAAGGGTCCCAGCGACCCGACCGTACAGCCGGTACCCGCCTCCGTCGTCGACAAGGTCGACGCCGCCGACACCACGCTGTCCAACCCGAAACGGGCCGTCGTCGCCCTCGGCTCCAACCTCGGCAACCGCCTGGAGACCCTCCAGGGCGCCATCGACGCCCTCGAGGACACCCCCGGCGTCCGCATCAAGGGTGTCTCCCCCGTGTACGAGACCGAGCCCTGGGGCGTGGAGCCCGGCAGCCAGCCCGCCTACTTCAACGCGGTCGTCGTCCTGAAGACCACCCTCCCGCCGTCCTCGCTCCTGGAGCGGGCGCACGCGGTCGAGGAAGCCTTCCACCGCGTCCGCGACGAGCACTGGGGCCCCCGCACCCTCGACGTCGACATCGTGTCCTACGCCGACGTCGTCTCCGACGACCCGCAGCTCACCCTCCCCCACCCCCGCGCCCACGAACGCGCCTTCGTCCTCGCCCCCTGGCACGACCTGGACCCCGAGGCGCAGCTGCCCGGCCGCGGCCCGGTCGCCGGTCTGCTGGACGCCGTCACCCGCGAAGGGGTGGCTCCCCGCGGAGACCTGGAACTCCGGCTGCCCGAATAGCCGTTAAGGTCAAGACGGCCGCGGCACGGAGCCGGAGCCGGGGGAACCGAAGGGACACCGTGAAAGAGCTGCGCATCAGGGTGCTGGCGGGCGTGTTCGTCGTGGCCGGTGTCCTGTCCTGGGCCGGCGCCCGCCTCTGGAACGCCGTCGGGACCCTGCCCAGCGTGCCCATGGCCTCCCCCATCGTCCTCGCCGCGATCGCCGTGATCCTGCTGGCCACGGCGCTCTCGCTGCGCGCCCGCCTGAAGGCCCAGCGCGAGCGGCAGCCGGACGCCAAGGGCGTCGACCCCATGATGGCGGCCCGCGCGGTCGTCTTCGGCCATGCCAGCGCCCTGGTCGCGGCCCTCGTCGCCGGCATGTACGGCGGCACGGGCGTCTTCCTCCTGGAGTCCCTGGAGATCCCCGCCCGCCGCGACCAGGCCATCTACGCCGGCGTCTCCGTCCTCGCGGGCATCGGCGTCATAGCGGCGGCGATCTTCCTGGAGCGAGTCTGCAAGCTCCCGGAGGACGACGAGCACAACGGCCAGGGCGCGGCCCCCACGACGTGACTTCGGGCGTCAGCGCGCCAGTATCAGGCTCATCGCCTCGGATCGGGTCGTAGCGTCCCGGAGCTGGCCGCGCACCGCCGACGTCGTGGTCTTCGCCCCCGGCTTGCGGATGCCGCGCACGGACATGCACATGTGCTCCGCCTCGATCACGACGATGGCACCCCGCGCTTCGAGGATCTTCATCAGCGAGTCGGCGATCTGCGTGGTGAGTCGTTCCTGCACCTGCGGCCGCCGGGCGAACACCTCGACGAGACGTGCCAGCTTCGAGAGGCCGGTGATCTTTCCGGTCTCCGCCGGGATGTAGCCGACGTGAGCCACGCCGTGGAACGGCAGCAGATGATGTTCGCAGAGGCTGACGATCTCGATGTCCTTGACCAGGACCATCTCGTCGTGCCCCAGATCGAACGTCGTCGTCAGGACGTCCTCGGGCTCCTGCCGAAGCCCGGCCAGCAGCTCCCGGTACGCCCGCGCCACCCGCGCCGGCGTCTCCTTCAGGCCCTCGCGGTCCGGGTCCTCGCCGACCGCGATCAGCAGCTCGCGGACGGCGTTCTCGGCCCGCTTCTCGTCGAACTCGCCGATCTGGCCCTCGCCGTCGAGCGTCACGGGGTCGGTCATGTGGTGCCTCGTTCCTGTGTCCATCACGGGGCGGCCTGCGGGAATGGCGGAAAGCCGCGCCCCCCAGGCTAAAACCTGGGGTGCAAGCTGCCGGGGTGAATATGGAAGAGGTCCGCGCTCGGTTGGTAGGTCGGTTC
>NZ_JBEXQJ010000043.1:0-58646 GCF_040612515.1 Streptomyces sp. NPDC006372
AGACCAAGGCCGGGGCCGAGACCTACACCTACGACCTGGCCGGACAGATCTCCGCGGCCACCGTCGACAGCACCGCCTACACGTACGAGCACCCCCGCGACCCCGCCTCCCTGCCCGCGCCCCCGGCGCGGTACCGGCCGGGCCCGGACACCGACCTGACCGGACTGCGGATCGGCGTGCCTCGCACCTACTACTTCGACCGTGTCGACCCGGAGGTGGAGGCCGCCGTCCGGCGCGCCATCGGGCAGCTCGAGGCCCTCGGTGCCCGCCTCGTCGACGTCGAGATCCCCATGACCCGCTACGTCCAGGCCACCCAGTGGGGCCTGATGGTGCCCGAGGCCACCGCCTACCACGAGAACACCCTGCGCACGGTCCCCGAGCTCTACCAGGACGACGTCCGGATCCTCCTCGAGGCCGGTGAACTGATGCCCGCCGGGGACTATCTGCGCGCCCAGCGCTCCCGCACCCTCATGCGGCAGGAATGGGAGCGCGTGCTGCGGGACGTCGACCTCATCGCCGCACCCGCCGTTCCGGCCACCGCGGTCGAGGCCGGCCAGGAGACGATCACCTGGCCCGACGGCACCGTCGAGACCGTCGCCGACGCCTTTGTGCGGCTCTCCGCCCCCGCCAACATCACCGGCCTGCCCGCCCTGTCCGTACCGGCCGGCCACGACACGGCGGGCCTGCCGATCGGCATGCAGCTCCTCGGGAAGCCGCTCGGAGAGAGCCTGCTCCTGCGGGTCGGCCACGCCTACGAACAGACCCGGCCCGCCCGTGGGCTCGCGCCCGCACCGGCGACCACGGTGACTCGTTAGACGCAACGATTTCGCTTTAAGGTGGGCGTCATGAGCAGGCAGATGGTGCGCCCCGGCGGGCGCAGCGCCCGTGTCCAGGCGTCGGTGCACGCCGCCGTGCGCGAACTCGCCTCCGAGGTCGGCCGGGACGCCCTGACCGTGCCGATGATCGCCCAGCGCGCGGGCGTGACACCGTCGACGGTCTACCGCCGCTGGGGAGACCTCCAGGAACTGCTGTCGGACGTGGCGGTGGAGCGGCTGCGGCCCGACACCGCACCCCGGGACCACGGCACCCTGGCGTCCGACCTGACGGCATGGGCCGAGCAGTTCCTCGACGAGATGTCCTCGCCCACCGGCCGCGCCTACATCCGCGACGCCCTGCTCGGTGACCCGGACGGCGGCAACGCCGGCCGGTGCTCGGCCTACGCCGCCGAGCAGATCGGTACCGTCCTGGCCCGGGCGACCGGGCGCGGGGAGCCGGCACCCGACGTCGAAACGGTCATCGACCAGGTCGTCGCCCCCATGATGTACCGCATCCTCTTCCGCCCGGACGGCCTCGACGCCGCCTACGCCCACCGGCTCGTGGCAGGGGTCCTTGCCCCGGCCGGCCCGGCTAGTCGGTGAGGGGCTTCACCCAGCGCCGCCACTGCTCCTCGGGTCCGTAACCCGCGGCACCCCACGCGTGGTGCGCGGTCTCGTTGCGTGTCAGCACCATCGCGTCCGCGCGCCGCCCGCCGAGCCGCACGAACCGCTCCTCGGCCGCGGCGAGCAGCGCGGAGCCGATTCCCCGGCGGCGGAGGTCCGGATGCACGGCCAGCCGGTACAGATGGCAGCGCCAGCCGTCGAAGCCCGCGATCACCGTGCCGGCCAAGTCGCCGTCCCGCTCCGCCAGGATCAGCGCCTCGGGGTCGCGCGCGACCAGCCGCTCCACGCCGCCGCGGTCGTCGCTGATGCTCGTGCCCTCGGCGGCCACCTTCCAGAAGGCCAGCACGGTGTCGAGGTCCTCGGGCGTCGCGGCCCGGATGTGCAACTCGGTCATGCGGTGATCACACCACGTGCCACGGGCAGGGGCGCACCATTCCAGGATGCGGACGTCAGAGTCCGCGCACCCGCTCCATGACCGGCGCGAACGCCTCCATGTAGGGCTCCAGCACCGTGAAGTACGTGAAGCCGTAGCGCTCGCGCCGGGCGAGGACCTGCTCCGTGATCTCGTCCAGGGTGCCGAGCAGGGTGACGGGCAGCTCCAGGACCTGATCGACCGTCATGTCCGGGACCAGTTCGAGGAACGGCTGGACGGCGGCCTCGCGGTCCTCGGTGCCGATCACCATCTGGATGAGCAGGTTCAGCTCGGGCGGCTCCTCCCGGTGCCCCGCGAACTCCAGCAGCCGCGCCACGCGTTGGTCCAGCTCGTCCGCCGAGATCGGCGTCAGCTGCCCGGTCGTGCTGTCCGGCGCCGTACGCGCCCCCGTGAACGACGCGATGTCGGCGTGCTCGGCGCTCAGCCGCAGTACGCGGTCGCCGTTCCCGCCGATCAGCAGCGGCACCCGGGGCCGCTGCGTGGCCTGCGGCTGGTGCTCCTTCGAGCCCAGCAGACGCTCCAGTTCCTCGACCGTCCGCCGCAGATGGTCCACCCGCTCGCCCGGCGAGCCGAACGGCAGCCCGGCCGTCTCGTGTTCCTCCCGGACGTAGCCGGTGCCGAGCCCGAGCTCCAGGCGGCCGCCCGTCAGCGCGTCCGTCGTGGCCACCTCGCGGGCCAGCAGTGCCGGGTTCCAGAAAGCCGCGTTGAGGGTGAAGGTGCCGACCCGCGGACGATCGGTCGCCTCGGCTGCCGCCACGAGCGCCGGGAACGGCGCGGGCATGCCCAGATGGTCGGGGACGAGGATCACGTCGTAACCGAGCTCCTCGGCCCGGCGGCACTTCGCGCGCCACTCGTCGGCGGACGTGGATTCCAGCAGGTTGACCGCGAAGCGGAACGGACGCGACATGAACTCTCCTCACACACCAGCGGACTCGAGTACCCGTCGCGATTCCATCATTCGTGCGCGATGGCCGCCAGTACGTTCATACGGGACGCACGCAACGCCGGCAGCAGCGCCGCCACGACCCCCACCACCGCCGAGCCGATCACCACCGCGACGATCGTGCCCCACGGGATCGCGAGGGCCGTCATGCCCTGGAGTGCCAGCACCTGCTGCATGCACACGCCCCACACCAGTCCCAGCGCGAGCCCCAGGACCGCTCCGAACACCGCGATCACCACCGACTCCAGCCGGATCATCCGCCGCAGCTGACGCCGCGCCAGCCCGATCGCCCGCAGCAGCCCGATCTCCCGGGTGCGTTCGACGACCGACAGTGCGAGGGTGTTGACCACGCCGAGCACCGCGATGATGATCGCCAGCCCCAGCAGCGCGTACACGAGGTACAGCAGGACGGCGATCTGGTCATGGACCAGCCGCTTGTAGTCGGCCAGGTCCCGCACCTGCACCTGGGGGTACGGGTCCAGGGTCTTCTCGAGACCGGCGCGCAGGTCGTCGTCGCTCGTGCCGGGCGAGGCGTTGACGTACAGCGCGGCGTCCTGACCGCCCGGCGCGTACCGTTCGAGGGTGGCGAGCCCGAAGTAGAGCCCGCCCTGCGTGCCGAAGCCCTCGGCGGCGTCCTGGTCGGTGAGGGCGCCGACCGTCAGCCCGGCCCGGCGTCCGCCCTGGAACTCCACCGGGACCCTGCTGCCCACCCGTACGCCGTGGTCCCGTGCGAAGTCCCGGTCCATGGCGAGGTGTCCGGCAGCGAGCGCGGCCGCCGAGTCCCCGCGCGCGTAGGTGATGTTGGCGACCTCGTCGAGCCGCGGATCGTAGCCCGCGGCGGTCGTCTCCACCCGGTCGCCGTCCGGGAGCCGCACCGCGACCGGTGTGAACCGTCCGCGCACGACCAGGCCCACGCCGTCGGTGTCCCGCACCGCGTCGGTGATCTCCCGCGGGAACGGCAGGAAGTTGCCGTTCTGGATCACGAAGTCGGCGCCGAGCGTCTTGTCGATCTGCTGGTCGAACGACCTGTTCATCGAGGCGCTCGCCACCGACATCCCGGCGACCAGGGCGATGCCCACCATCAGGGCGGCCGCGGTGGCCCCCGTCCGGCGGGGATTGCGCAGGGCGTTGCGCTGGCTCATCCGGCCGATGGACCCGAACAGCGCGGGAAAGGCCGAGCCGAGCACCCGGATCACCGGGCGCACCAGCAGCGGCCCGGCGATCACGGTCGCGATCAGGGTGAGCACGACACCGAGCCCCAGCAGGGACGCCGCCGACGAGGTCCGCTCGGACACCGCGCAGCCCACGAGCGCCGCCGCACCGGCCGCCCCGACCACCGCGCCCGCCACCGCGCGCATCCGCAGCGGCCGGCCGACCCCGGCGACCTCGGCGTCCGAGAGCGCGGCCATCGGGGAGACGCCCGCGGCCCGCCGCGCCGGCAGATACGCGGCGACGAAGGTGACACCGAGACCGACGACGTACGCCGCCAGGGGCGTCGCCCAGCCGATCACCATCTCGTCGGCGTCGATGTTCATGCCGAGCAGGCCCATCAGCTCGGTGAGCCCGGCCGCGAGCCCGATGCCCGCGGCCAGCCCCAGCGTGGAGCCGACCAGACCGAGCAGCAGCGCCTCGGTGAGCACCGAGTCGCGGACCTGGCGCCGGTCGGCGCCGAGCGCACGCAGCAGGCCCAGCTCGCGGGTGCGCTGGGCGATGAGCATGGAGAAGGTGTTGACGATCAGGAACACGCCCACCAGCACGGCGACCCCGGCGAAACCGACCATCACATATTTGATGACGTCGAGGAACCCGCCGAGCTGCTCGACGTCCGACTCGGCCTGCTCGCCGGCCGTCCGGAAGTCGTAGCTGTGCGCGCCGAGCGCGGCGGCCACGCGCCGCTTGAGCTGCCCGTCGCCGACCCCGTCGGCGGCGTCGGCCTCGATGCTGGTCGCCGCCCGCGGGTCGCCCAGCAGCTTCGTCCGCGCGGTGGGGACGTCGAAGAAGACCCGGGCGGAGCCGGGGTTGGTGGTGGTGAACGTGACGATGCCGACGACCCGGACCCGGAACGACCCGGGCGGTGCGATCACGGTGAGGGTGTCGCCGATGCGCACGTTCCGGCGGTCGGCGGTCTCCGAGTCGAGCAGCGCCTGGGCGGGACCGTGCGGTGCGTGGCCCGAGGTCAGCTCGACGGGGCTGCGCCCGCCCGGGTCCCAGGAGTTGCCCAGTGTCGGGGCCCCGGTGGTCGGTCCGACCGGTTTCCTGTCCTTGTCGACGACCGTGATGCCGGTCACCTTCACCTCGGCGCGGGCCGCGGCGACCCCGTCGACCCTCCGTACCCGGTCGGCGAGCGCGGCGGGCAGGGTCGCCGTCCGGCCGGAGGGCACCGCCTCGTCGAGGCCGTCCTTCGGGCTGACCGTGACATCGGCCGCGGTGGAGGCGAACAGCCGGTCGAAGGTACGGCTGACGGTGTCGGAGAAGATCAGGCTCCCCGTGACGAACGCGACGGACAGCAGGACGGCGAGCGCCGAGAGCAGCAGCCGCCCCTTGTGCGCCAGAAAGCTCCTCAGGGTCGCCTTGAGCACGGTGTCAGTGCTCCTGGCCCGGCGCCGGGGCGTCCTCGTGCCGGGTGCGGATGACATCGAAACGCTTCATGCGTTCCAGTACCGCCTCCGCCGTCGGCCGTGGCATCTCGTCGACGATCCGGCCGTCGCCCAGGAAGAGCACCAGGTCGGAGTGGGCGGCGGCGCCCGGGTCGTGGGTGACCATGACGACTGTCTGACCGAGCTGGTCCACCGCCTCGCGCAGAAAGCCGAGCACCTCCAGGCCGGCGCGCGAGTCGAGGTTGCCGGTCGGCTCGTCCGCGAAGATCAGCTCGGGCCGCGAGGCCAGCGCCCGCGCACACGCCACGCGCTGCTGCTGGCCCCCCGAGAGCTGCGACGGCCGGTGCCGGAGCCGGTCCCGCAGACCCAGGGTGTCGATGACCTGGTCCAGCCACCCCGCGTCGGGCCGGTGCCCCGCGATGTCCATGGGCAGGGTGATGTTCTCCAGTGCGTTCAGGGTCGGGATGAGGTTGAACGACTGGAACATGAACCCGATCCGGTCCCGGCGCAGCCGCGTCAGCTCGCGTTCCTTCAATCCCGTGATCTCCGTGTCGCCGAGCCACACCTGACCGGCCGAGACGGTGTCGAGCCCCGCCAGGCAGTGCATGAGCGTGGACTTCCCGGAGCCCGAGGGCCCCATCACCGCGGTGAACCGGCCGCGCGTGACGTCCACGTCCACCGAGTCGAGGGCCAGGACGGCCGTCTCGCCCGAACCGTACGCCTTGGTCAGACCGCGGGCGCGGGCCGCGATCCCGTCGGCCGGCGCGAGGCCGGGGGCATGCTCCGCAGCGGGTGTGGACAAGGCCGCCTCCTCAGGATGGACGTCAGGAACGTCAGGACTCCTCGCCCTGCCCGAGCGTAATGTGACCCGGCCCACACTCGGTATCCTCCGCGGGTCGGAGTCCTGGTCTTGCCGGTGCTAGCACTCACGCGCTAGCTTCGAGGTATGGCGAAGACCCAGCTGAACGTGCGAGTCGACGAGGGCACCGCCCGAGCCGCCCGCGAACGCGCCCTGGCCCGCGGCATGAGCGTCAACCGCTACATCGAGGAGCTGGTCAGGCAGGACACCGGCGAGGTGGGCCACACCTTCGTGGAGGCCGCCGCCGACTTCATGAAGCAGTACGAGTCGGTCTTCGCCGAGGAATTCGGCCCGGACCGCGAGGGCACGCGCGAAGGTCGCCACTGAACTCTTGAACAACCTCGAGATCGACCTCGCCTGGCTGCTGATGCTCGCCGAGCAGAAGACCCCGGGAGACCCCCAGGTCACCGACTGGGGAGCCCTCGTCGCCGCCGTCGCACGCCACCAGGCCGAGATATTCGACGTCCCCGTCTACGACAGCCCGCACGCCCGCGCCGCCGCCCTGCTCCAGCTCCTGATCCACGTCCCCGCGCTGGAACGCTCCAACGCCCTGTTCGCCTCCGCCGTCGCCTACGCCTACCTCGTCGCCAGCGGCGCCAAGGTCGTCACCTCGCCCGAGCAGGTCCGTGACCTCGCCCGGCTGGTCAAGAGCGGCGAGGCGTCGGTGCGGGACATCGAGCAGGAGCTGCGCCAGTGGAGCCTGTGACCGCCTGACTACGTCTCGAGCGGGCGCCACGCCGTGCCCAGCACGCAGTACGAGCTGGGCAGGACCGGCCCCTGCTCCGGCATCAGCACCCGCCGGTAGGGGCCGAGTTCGAAGCCGGCGTCGCGCAGCGCCCGTACGGGCTCCCGCGACAGATGGCAGCCGCCGGCCAGCATCGGCCAGACGGTCCTGTCCAGGGCCCGCTGACTGAAGGTCATCATCCGGCCGCCGCCCCGCCCGTGCTCGAAGAACCGCAGCTCACCGCCCGGCCGCAGCACCCGCCGCAGCTCTCCGAGCGCCCGGGGCACGTCCCGCACACTGCACAGCACCAGGGACAGCACGGCCCCGTCGAAGGCCTCGCCCTTGACCGGCAGCGCCTCGGCCGCGCCCGGCACCACGTCCACCGGGACCTCCGCGCGCAGGGCGGCCTCCACGGCCAGCTGCCGCAGCCGCCGCTCGGGTTCGATGGCCACGACCTCCGAGACGGTGCCCGGGTAGTGCCCGAAGTTCAGCCCGTTGCCCGCGCCGACCTCGATCACCCGCCCGGACAGCCCGCCGAGCAGTCTCTCGCGCACCCGGCCCATGCCCATCCGGGTCTCGGCGCTCACACTCACCCGGGCGTAGCAACGGGCGAACAGCGGATGGTGCACGGCATCCCGGGGCACCTTGCCGGAACGGAGCGGCATGGGAACCTCCCTGTCGAGGCGGGCCTACCGCGATTGTCCCCCGGACGGGCCCGGCCCACCCCTGCCACCTGCTCAGGCCCTAGCCGAGCTCCGCCGCGAGCAGCGCGGCCGTCTCGGCCACCAGCGGGTCGTCGGTGGGGGCGTCCTCCTCCGGCTGGGTGGTCAGGACGGACATCACGATCGGCGGGCCGTCCGGCGGCCAGGTGATGCCCACGTCGTTGTTGGTGCCGTACCGTCCTCCGCCGGTCTTGTCGGCGAGCAGCCAGTCGGCGGGCAGGCCCTTGCGGAACCTGTCGACGCTGGTCGTGTTGCGGAGCAGCCAGTCCGTGAGCCGGGCGCGGTCCCGGGGTTCCAGCGCGTCGCCGAGCACGAGACGGGCGTAGGTCAGGCCGATGGCGCGGGGCGTGGTCGTGTCCGTCACACGCCACGGTTCCGCGGAGTTGAGTTCGTCCTCCCAGCGGTCGAGCCGGGTGACACGGTCACCGACCGAGCGGCAGAAGCGCGTGACGGCGGTCGGCCCGCCCAGCTCCTTCAGGAGCAGGTTGCCCGCGGTGTTGTCGCTGAAGCGGATGGTGGCGTCGCACAGTTCGGCCACGGTCATGCCGGTCGCGACGTTGACCTCGGTGACGGGGGAGTAGCCCGACTCTTCGACGTAGTCCTTGGTGTAGTGGATGCGCCGGGCCAGGAACTCGCCGTCGCGGTCGAGGTCGCGCAGGACGGCGGCAACGGCGAGCGTCTTGAACACCGAGGCCATCGGGAAGCGTTCGCCGGCCCGGTACGCCACCGTCCGGCCCGTGCGCAGGTTCCGCGCGTACACGCCCAGCCGGGCGGTGTGCTCCTGCTCGATCTCCCTCAGTCGCGCGGTGACGCCGCCGTTGCCGGGTGACGCGAAGGCCGTGCCGCCGCCCGCTGCGAGAGCGGCGGCCGTGCCCAGCACGAGGGCGGTACGGCGGGACGGACGTAATCCGTTGGTGTGCACAGTGGTCCCTTCGGAGGTGATCACTTACGTAGTTCAACACGCGACCACACCCGCGCCGGTTGCACCGCGCGCCTGCCGGGACTCTCAGGACACCCGCGGCGCCTGGAACGCCGCCGCGTCCCACGTACCGTCCAGGCGCGGCGCCAGCCAGTGCGGTGCCGCCGTCCGGAAGGCGGCCGGGTCGAGACGCCCCGAACCGGCAGGGACGGCGCCCAGCAGCGGCGCTCCCGCCACGTCCGGCAGGTCCGCGAGATTGCAGCGCGCGGCGAGATCCGGGGCGGCGGGCCAGCTCCCGATCACGACGCCCGCGAGGTCCAGCCCCCGGGAGCGCAGTTCACGCGCCGTCAGCTCCGTCGTGTTCAGGGTGCCGAGCCCCGCCGGTGCCACCACCAGCACCGGGGCCGACAGCAGCCCGGCCGCGTCCGCCAGGGTGCCGCCGGCCGCGTCGAACCGCACGAGCAGTCCGCCCGCGCCCTCGACCAGCACCAGGTCGTGCTCGGTGGACAGTTTGGCGGCGGCCTCCGCGACCTCGTGCGGATGCACCGGGGCGCGACCGGCCCGGCGGGCGGCCGTCGCCGGCGCCAACGGCTCCGGGTACCGCGCGAGTTCGGCCGTCGTCACGTCGCCCGCGAGCCGCGCCACCTCGGCGGCGTCCCCCGGCTCGTCCGGCCGCACGCCCGTCTGCGCGGCCTTCAGCACGGCCACCGAACGGCCGGCCGCCCGTGCCGTCGCCGCGACGGCGGCGGTCACGACCGTCTTGCCGACCTCCGTGCCCGTGCCCGTGATCACCAGTACCGGCATGTCATCCCTCCCGTGCCGCCGCGCACACCGCACGCGCGATCCGCGCCACGTCCGCGTCGCCCGTCACGTACGGCGGCATGGTGTAGATCAGATCGCGGAACGGCCGCAGCCACACGCCCTCGCGTACGGCAGCCTCCATGGCCGCCTTCATGTCCACGGCGTGGTCCAGCTGCACGACGCCGATGGCGCCGAGCACCCGCACGTCCTTGACGCCCGGGAGCTCGGCGGCCGCCGCGAGTCCGTCCCGCAGCCCCGCCTCGATCCGCTTGACCTCCGCGAGCCAGTCCTGGCCGAGCAGCAGCTCGATGGAGGCGCACGCCACCGCCGCCGCCAGTGGATTGCCCATGAAGGTCGGCCCGTGCGCGAGCACGGGCACCTCGCCGCGCGAGATGCCGTCGGCCACGCGCGGGGTGCACAGCGTCGCGGCCATCGTCAGATAACCGCCGGTCAGCGCCTTGCCGACGCACATCACGTCCGGGGTCACGGCGGCGTGCTCCGCCGCGAACAGCGCGCCCGTACGGCCGAAGCCGGTCGCGATCTCGTCGAACACCAGCAGCACGTCATGCGCGTCGCACGCCTCGCGCAGCACCCGCAGACAGGCGGGGGAGTGGAACCGCATCCCGCCCGCGCCCTGCACCACCGGCTCGACGATCACGGCGGCCAGCTCGTCGGCGTGCCGCGCGATCAGCGTGCGCAGGTGCTCGGCGTACACCTCGTCGTACTCGGCCGGCGGCGGGTCCGCGAACACCTGGCGCTGGAGCACCCCGGCCCACAACTCGTGCATCCCGCCCTCGGGATCGCACACCGACATCGGCTGCCAGGTGTCGCCGTGGTAGCCGCCGCGCCAGGTCAGCAGCCGTTGTTTGCCGGGGCGGCCCAGCGAGCGCCAGTACTGCAGGCACATCTTGACCGCGACCTCGACCGACACCGATCCGGAGTCGGCCAGGAACACATGCTCAAGCCCCTCGGGCGACATGTCGACAAGGAGCTTCGCCAGCCGTACGGCGGGCTCGTGGGTGAGCCCGCCGAACATCACATGGCTCATCCGCCCCAGCTGCCCGCGCGCCGCCTCGTTCAGCGCCGGGTGGTTGTAGCCGTGGATCGCCGACCACCAGGACGACATGCCGTCGACCAGCTCACCCGAGCCGTCCGCGAGCTTCAGCCGCACCCCGCTCGCCGACTCCACGACCAGCGGTTCCTGCCGGCCGGGCATCGGGCCGTACGGATGCCACACATGCCGCCGGTCGAGCTCCAGCAGCTCGGGCACCGTCAGCTCAGGCATTGGGCGCGAGGTCCGTTCCGGCGCCCCGGCGGCGCACGGCGACCAGATCCGTACGGGGCTCGGCGGCCTCGCGCGGCTCGGAGACCTGCGCCGCGGCGTCGGCTCCGCACCCGCCGCCCTCGGAACCGCACACTCCGCCGCCGTCGTGGCACCCGCCTGCGGCCCGGTGCTCCGGCAGCGTCACCTGGTCGGTGCCCTCCACCTCGAACCCGGCGTCCGCGATCATCTCCAGGTCGGCCTTGCCGGCCTGGCCCTCACTGGTGAGGTAGTCGCCGAGGAAGATCGAGTTGGCCAGGTGCAGGGCGAGCGGCTGCAGGGTGCGCAGATGGACCTCGCGCCCGCCCGCGATCCGCACCTCGACGTCCGGGCAGACGAACCGCGTCATCGCCAGGATCCTGAGGCACCGCTGCGGAGTCAGGTTCCACTCCTTGGCGAGCGGGGTGCCCTCGAACGGGATCAGGAAGTTGACCGGCACCGAGTCCGGGTCCAGCTCACGCAGCGAGAAGACGACGTCCACCAGGTCCTCGTCCGTCTCGCCCATGCCGGCGATCAGCCCGGAGCAGGCGGACAGACCCGCCGCGTGCGCCTTGTTGACGGTGTCGACGCGGTCGGCGTACGTGTGCGTCGTGGTGATGTCGCCGTACGTCGCCTCGGAGGTGTTGAGGTTGTGGTTGTAGGCGTCGGCGCCCGCCTCGCGCAGCCGCTCGGCCTGCCCGTCGGAGAGCAGCCCGAGGCAGGCGCACACCTCGACGCCCTCGTTCTTCTCCTTGATCGTCCTGATCGTGTCGGAGACCCGGTCCACGTCCCGGTCGGTCGGGCCACGCCCGCTGGCCACCAGACACACCCGCTTGGCGCCCCCGGCCACACCCGCCGCCGCGGCGTCCGAGGCCTGGTCGGGTTTGAGCCACGTGTACTTCAGGATCCCGGCCTCGGAGCCCAGCCGCTGGGAACAGTAGGAGCAGTCCTCCGGGCACAGGCCCGACTTCAGGTTGACGAGATAGTTGAGTTTCACCCGTCGGCCGAACCAGTGCCGGCGCACCTTCCCGGCCGCGGCCACCACATCGAGCAGGTCGTCGTCGGACGTCGCGAGGACGGCGAGTGCCTCTTCGCGGGTCGGCGTCTCGCGCCGAAGCCCCTTGTCCACCAGCGTGTTCAGCAGGTCCATGAGAGTCGATCCTGGCCTACGGAGCCGTCCCGGGCCAAGGAGAGTTCGTACAACAGAGTCGCTTCGAGGTGTGGGTATTGCCACACAGTGACCTGCTGGTGGTCCCGCTAGTGTCTGTGCACTGCCTACAAATTCCCCGGAGGACCACCCATGGCGTTCGGCTGGATCGACGAGCAGGCGCGAGCACGCGACCGCGCCGGACTCGTACGGACTCTGCGCCCCCGTCCGGCCGCTTCACCGCTCCTCGACCTGGCGAGCAACGACTACCTGGGTCTGGCCCGCCACCCCGAGGTCACCGAGGGCGCGGCCCGCGCCGCGCGGGTGTGGGGCGGCGGCTCGACCGGCTCCCGGCTCGTCACCGGCAGCACCGAACTGCACGCCGAACTCGAACGGGAACTGGCCGGTTTCTGCGGATTCGAGGCGGCCCTCGTCTTCTCCTCCGGCTACGCGGCCAACCTCGCCGCGGTGACCGCGCTGGCCCCGCACGGCTCACTGATCGTCTCCGACGCGGGCAACCACGCCTCGCTCATCGACGGCTGCCGGCTGGCCCGCGGCACCACCCAGGTCGTGGCACACGCCGACCCGGACGCCGTCCGCAAGGCGCTCCAGACGCACGAGGGCACGGCGATCACCGTGTCCGACACGGTCTTCTCGGTGGACGGCGACGCCGCCCCGCTGACCGCGCTCGCCGCGGCGTGCCGGGAACACGGCGCCGGCCTGGTGGTCGACGACGCGCACGGCCTGGGCGTGCTCGGCGACGGCGGCCGGGGCGCCCCGTACGCGGCGGGGCTCGCGGGCGCCGACGATGTCGTCGCGACGGTCACGCTGTCCAAGTCGCTCGGCAGCCAGGGCGGGGCCGTCCTCGGTCCCGCCCGGGTGGTCGAGCACCTGGTCAACGCGGCACGGACGTTCATCTTCGACACCGGACTCGCCCCCGCGGCGGCGGGGGCGGCCCTGGGGGCCCTGCGGCTGCTGCGCCGCGAGCCGGAACGTGCGGCGCGGGCCCGCGCGGTGGCCGGCGAGCTGCACGCACGCCTGACCGCCGCGGGTCTGGAAGCGGTACGTCCGGACGCCGCGGTGGTCTCGGTGCGGGCGCCCTCTCCCGAGGACGCCGTGCGCTGGGCGGCCGAGTGCCGCGCGGCGGGCCTGGCCGTGGGCTGCTTCCGTCCTCCGTCCGTGCCCGACGGCATCTCACGGCTCAGGCTGACCGCCCGCGCGGACCTGACCGCGGAACAGATCGAACGCGCTGTACGGCTGATCGGCGAGACGCGGCCATGAGTCGGCGTGACACGGCCGTGCGCCGCCCGATGAGGGACTGATCAGAAGCGGCTCAAAAGCAGGCTCAGATGCGGTCGACCGCGGCCGTGAACTCCGCCCAGCTCTCCGGAGAGAAGAGCAGCGCGGGCCCGGCGGGGTCCTTGGAGTCGCGCACGGCGAGCAGGCCGGACCGGTCCGGGGTGACCGGACGCGCGGTCTCGACGCAGTTGTTCGCGCCGGTGCTGTAGCTGCTGCGCAACCACCGCACACCGTGCAGTTCGAGGCTTGAGGGGACATGACGAGGCAGTGCACGCATGGTGCCTCCTTAAACGCCGGCGGCTGTCCCGGCGATGAAATCCAACGAGTCCTCGGGCGAAAGGGCGTGGATCTGAAGGGCGTTGAAGGCCTCCGAGTAGACCCGGAGGTCTTCTTTCCGCTCGAGGTAGAGGCTACTCGTCAAGTGGTCGAGAACAACCACATCGAGATCGGAGGTGCTCGAAAATGAGAAAATAACGAAAGGGCCGGTGACGCCGATGTGCGCCCCGGCGGTGAACGGCAGCACCTGCAACCGGACTTGCGGCAACCGAGCCGCTTCGACCAGTCGTTCCAGCTGCCGTGCCATGACCCCGGGCCCGCCCACCTCCCGCCGCAGCACCGCCTCGTCCAGGACGGCGCTCAGCTCCAGCGGCGGATCCGCCCGCAGCACGTCCTGCCGGGCCAGCCGCACCTCGACCAGCGTGTCCAGCCGCTCCTCCGACAGGCCCTCCACCGCGGCCTTCGTGACCGCACGCGCGTACTCGGGGGTCTGCAGCAGCCCCGGGACGACCGTGGTCTCCAGCGTGCGCATCACGCCGGCCTGGGACTCCAGGCTGATGAAGTCCCGGTAGGTCGGTGGCAGGACGCCCCGATAGGCGTGCCACCAGTGGTGCCGGCCGCCACCGCTGTCGTCGGCCCCTGCCAACACCATGAGTAGCTCGCGCAGTTGGGAGTCGGCGACACCGTAGGCGTCGAGCAGTAACCGCACATCGGCCGGTTTCACCCCGCTCGTACCGGTCTCGATCCGGCTGACTTTCGACTGGTGCCAGCCCACCAGCCGGGCCGCCTGTCCGCTGGTGACCCCCGCTGAGGTGCGCAGTGCGCGTAGCTCGGCGCCCAGTTTCCGGCGGCGCACCGCGGGACCGTGTTGCATGGGTTCTCCTTACTCCTTACGAGCCACCCAAATACGGTCTCGCGTCGCAGAGTTCACCGCTTTGAGCGACAGATATATGCATATCTTGGTGGATCGACGCCCCTCGCGGGTGTTCTGGTGGCAGTCTGACGACGAAGCACCAGTCCGGGACCGTACTCGAACCATCCGCTCCGTGTCGGACTCCGGTCCCGTGGGAAAGGGACGACGTCGCCATGGCAGACCATCTGGAAGCATCCGTCACTCTGCCGAGCGATCCGGCCTCGGTCTCCGCGGCACGCGCCTACGTGGTGGGCACGCTCGCGGAGTGGGGTCTGCCGGCGGACACGGAAGTGTCCGACACCGTCCGGCTCATCGTCTCCGAGCTCGCCACCAACGCCGTCCAGCACACCTTCGGCCAGTCGCCCACCTTCACGGTGGACGTCGTACTCGACCGGGACGAACGACTGCGCATCGGCGTCACGGACAGTCACCCCCGCTTTCCCAGACGGCTGCCCGCCGCCGTTCAGCAGGACAACGGACGAGGCCTGGTCATCATCCGCTGGCTGACAGCGGAATGCGGCGGCAAGCTCAGGATCCGGCCGACCCGTGAGGGCGGCAAGACCATCCTCATCGAACTCCCGTGGGCCGTCCCGGCCCGGACCGTGACGGCAGCCGGGCAGCAGGAACCGTGAATCTCAGGCGTCGAGGGTGTCACCGGCGCCGCGCTGACGCCTCTCGGTGTGCTGCTCCTCCTCGAACCGCTGCCGGCGGCGTGATGGTGCCACGCAGCGGTGCGGGGATCCGGACCGTGCCCCGGGGGACCGGCTTCTCGACGGGGGCCTCCGGTTCCTCGGAGACGCCGTCCGACGCGTCGCGCAGTCCCGACCGCCGCACCAGCCGGGGAAGCAGCCCCCACAGGCCGGTACAGACCAGGAAGGTCGCCGCGCCCGCGGCGATCCCGCCGGCCCGGCGTGTCGTCACGTCCACCACCAGCAGCACGGAACCACTGAAGGCGAACACCAGAACGATCAGCCCCGTGGTGGCCAGGCGCGAGGAGACCTGCACGATGCGCGCCTTGGCGCCCTGCTGGAAGAGCGAGCGGTGCAGCGCGGCCGGCGCGGTGAACAGCGCCGCGGCCAGGACCGCCAGCAGCAGCGTGACGACGTAGACGACGCGCTGGAAGGAGTCGAGGGACCCGAAACGCGAGGTGAAGGCCAGGGACAGCAGGAAGGCGAAGAGGATCTGTACGCCCGTCTGGGTGACCCGGAGTTCCTGGAGCAGCTCGACGAAGTTGCGGTCGGCGCGCTGCAACGGCGTCTCGCCGCGTGCGGTGCAAGGACGGTGCTCGGCCATGGAGTCACGGGTAACCATTTCAGCCCGTGTCACGCTCCGGCGTGCGGCGGCGCGTCAGGACGCCGCCGCACGCCGGGCGGATCACTTCACGCGCCCGTACCAGACGCTCTTGGTCCAGATCTTCTGCAGTCGCACCACGTCCCCGCTCTTCGGGGAGTGCCAGAGCTTGTTCTTACCCGCGTAGATGCCGACGTGGTACACGCTGCGGCCCGAGTGGAAGAACACCAGGTCTCCCGCCTTGCGGCTCTTGGCCGAGATGTGGCGCGTCTTGTTGTACTGCTGGGCGGCCGTGCGGGGCAGTTTCTTGCCCGCCTTCTTGAACGAGTACAGCGTCAGGCCGGAGCAGTCGAACCGGTGCGGCCCGGTGGCGCCGTACTTGTAGGGCGAACCCTTCTTCGAGGCCGCTATCTGGAGCGCCTTCGTCGCCGGCGTGGCTGCCGCTGCTTCGGAGGAGAAGCCGGGGGCCACGATCGAGCCGCCCACGGCGGCGATGGTGAGGGCCGAGGCCGTACCGGCCCGGACCATGAGCGACGGGACACGATTGAGCGCAGTCATGCGCAACCCTTCGTCAGCCGCCTGTGAAGGATGACCTGTCGGATTCGGGCTGGCGAAGTTGCCCGGCCGCTGACGCGGCTTCACCCCAAGGGCTGCTCGGGCCCGGTCATGGCGTGACCGTCCCGGCGACCCGTCGTGCTTGGGTCCTCCACTCCTGCCGATGCACTTCTGTCGACCGGTCATCCGGGCGGCGGCAGGACTCGGCGTCCGCCCGGACCGCCCCGCCGCTGTGGCGGGGGCTTGTCGTCGACAGGGATCTTGGCGCATGGATGTCCGGAAATCCCAACGGAACCTGGGATTTGTGTTGTTACTCACCACTCATCCGTTCGGGTGGACACCTCTGCGTTCGAGTCGCCGTCCACGGGCCCGCGGGCCGCCGGACCTGGGATGGAATGCCTGATTCCGCCCCTCGGTCAGACCTGTTGCGCAACTGCGACAGCCCGAAAACACGACTCCTGTCTACTCCGAACAGGGGTACGTCTTTCGGGCCGTTTCGACTCGGTCCCGGACGCCTCGTCATCGAAGCGGGCGTCCGGGCCGGTGAGTCCGCGTCAACTGACGGAGTCAGGGGGCAGGGTGACCCGCGCCGTGCGCCGCTCTCCGTCGAGCACCCGCAGGGCCCTGGCCAGGGTGGTGGCGTGCAGTTCCGTCTCGCCCCGCTGGTGCATCAGGGTGAGTGCGTCACGCAGCGCGATCGCCTTGCCGACCAGGGCCTGGGCGGCGCGCAGTCCACGGTAGGTGTCGCCGTCCAGGGCCGGGTTGATCCGGCCGAGCAGGTCGACGACCTCGAGGTAGCGGTCGATCAACTCCGCCTCGGCGCGCGTCAGGGCGGGCAGTGGCGGCAGTTCGGGCGGAAGCACCGGCGACTCACCTTCCGGTCGGCGGGGCCAGGGTGGCCTTGCGGTTCGGGACGATCCGGTCCACCAGGCCGTACTCCACCGCCTCCTGGGCGGTGAGGATCTTGTCGCGCTCGATGTCCGCGCTCACCTGCTCCCGGGTGCGGCCCGTGTGCCGCGCGAGCATCTCCTCCATGCGGGTCCGGATCCGCGTCAGCTCGTCGGCCTGGATCGCCAGATCGCTGGCCTGCCCGTGGACCGGCTCGGGCAGCGCGGGCTGATGGATCACCAGACGCGCGTCGGGCAGCACGGATCGCTTGCCGGGCGTGCCCGCCGCGAGCAGTACGGAGGCGGCCGCCCCGGTCTGGCCCAGGCAGACCGTCTCCACGTCGCAGTTGACGTACTGCATCGTGTCGTAGACGGCCGTCATCGCGTGGAACGCGCCGCCGGGGGAGTTGATGTAGAGCGAGATGTCGCGGTCGGGCGCCTGGTGTTCCAGGTACATGAGCTGGGCCATCACGTCGTTCGCCGAGGTCTCGTCCACCGGCGTCCCGAGGAAGACGATCCGCTCCTCCAGCAGCTTCGAGTACGGATCCATCGTCCGTTGCCCGGACCCCGTCCGTTCGGTGAACTCGGGCAGGACGTAACGGGCGGACGGTCGGGTCATGGTGAACCCCTCCTCGCGGGCGGAGCTGTCTCCGGCGACAGCTGTCTCTGTAAAAAATGTACAGGACGTACGTGACGTTATGATGGGGACATGGCCTACGAGATTCCGGTGACGCAAGCCAGGGCTGAACTCGCCGACCTGATCAACCGCGTGGTGTACGCCGGCGAGCGTGTCGTCGTCACCCGGCACGGCAAGCCTCTCGTCGCCCTCGTCTCCGCCGATGACCTGCGGCGACTCGAAGAGGCCCAGGAGCTCGCGGAGCCCGCGGAAGAGCAGGTGGTCAGCGCGGTCTCCACGGTTCACGAGGTCGCGTCCGCTGCTCGCGAACGGCAGCGGTTCGGCATCGCGGCGGAGCACCGGGGGGCCAATCCGGCTTAGCCGCCGACAGACGGAAGACCGTGCACCCCGTCCGCTGCGGCGGGGATGCACGGTCGTTCTGTGCGGGGCCGGACTCAGCCGACGGTCGTGAGCTCCCGCCTGTCGGCCGTGGGCACGCTGCCCGCCTTTCGCGCCCGGAGCGAACCGCCGAGCAGTACGGCCCCGAGGCCCAGCGCCGCCCACCAGGTCAGGGTGAGGGCCGGGCCGGTCGCCGCCGCCCCGTCGAAGTACGACACCGAGCGCAGCAGCGTCGCGCCCGCGCCGGGCGGCAGCCACTGGCCGATCGCGCCGGCCGGCTCCGGCAGCATCTCCGGCGCCGTGGCGGCCCCGGAGAAGGGGTTGCCGAGGAACATCACCACGGCTCCGGCGATCCCGACGCCGGCCGTGCCGATCAGGGCGGCGAGGCCGGCGACGGCACCGCTGACGGCCAGCGCCGACAGGCCCAGCACGGCTGCCTCCGCCCACCACTCGCCCGTGAGCACCCCGAGCCAGCTGTGCGCGATCCCGGCCGCGACCACACCCACCAGGGCGGACGCGCCGAGCAGCGCGACCACGGCCCGCGCGCCCCGCAGCCCCAGGAGGGTGACGACCGCTCCCGTCACGATGCCGGCCAGCGCGAGCGGCAGCACGGCGGCGCCCAGTGCCGCGCCGCGCGGATCGCCCGCCGGGGCGGCCACCATGTCGACCGTCTTCACCTGCCCGGCCTCGGCAGCTCCCTGCCGTGCCACGGCCTGCTGGAGGAACTGGGCCACGGCCGGCCCGGCGGCGGACGCGGTGAGCAGCTCGGGGCCCCGCGGCGCGACCACGACCGCGCCGTACACGGTCCGGTCCTCGATGGCACCCCGGGCCGCCGCCTCGTCGGCGTAGCGGTGGATCTCGAAGGCGCCCTCGTGTCCCTCCAGCTGCTTCGCCAGCTGCGCCGTCGCGGCGGGCGGCCCCGCGACGCCCAGGGGCAGGTCGCGCGGCGCGGTACGGGCGGCGGGCCAGGCGAAGGCCCACAGGGCCAGGGCCGCGAGGACAGGCACGAGGACGATGACCGCGATCAGACGGCGGCTGGTCGTGGAGGGCATGGGATCTCCTGCGGGTGACTGCACCAGCTAAAAAGAAGGATCGTTCGTTTTTCTCTGCTCCCACCGTGCTCCGCCTGGGCGACCTTGTCAAGAATGAATATTCGTTTTATTTTGTGGACCATGGCCCGCGTCTCCCAGGAACATCTCGACGCCCGCCGCCGCCAGATCCTCGACGGCGCCGCGCTCTGCTTCGCCCGCAACGGCTTCCACGCCACGTCCATGCAGGACGTGCTCAAGGAGGTCGGACTCTCCGCCGGCGCCGTCTACCGCTACTTCAGCGGCAAGGAGGAGCTGATCGGGGCGATCGTCGGCGACGTGCTCGGTTCGGTCCGCGAGGCCTTCGAGGAGGCGGCACGGGAGAGCCCGCCCCCGCCGCCGGACGAACTCGTCGCCGCCGTCCTCGGCAGGACGCTCGCCGCCCGCGAGTCCCTCGTCGTCGACGGCCGGCCCGCGTTCCCGAGGCTCGTGGTCCAGGTCTGGACGGAGACCCAGCGCAACGAGGAACTGGCGGCCGTCCTGCGGGAGGGCTACGGCTCGGTCCGCGCGGCCTGGGGCAGGATCGTCGAGGGCTACCAGGAGGCCGGGCTGATGCGGGCGGACGTGACGCCGGACCATGTGGCCCGCACGATGATCGCCGCCGTACTGGGGTTCATCGCACAGCAGTCCCTGTTCGGACCCGCTCCGGTCGAGGTCCTCCGCGATGGTCTGCGGGCGCTGACGAGCATGCGGGACGCCCCGGCGGCGGCCGATGGATCACAGCTCGGTTAACGTGCCTGAAACCCGATCCGACTAGCCTGCCGCCACGCCACCAGGGCTTTTCCCCGGGGCTGCGGCAACCGGGCCCCGCACGGTCCGGAGCGACGACTGTGAGGTGGGACGTGCAGCTGACCCCGCACGAGCAAGAGCGACTCCTGATCCACGTGGCCGCCGACGTGGCCGAGAAGCGCCGGGCCCGTGGTCTCAGGCTCAACCACCCCGAGGCGGTCGCCCTCATCACGTCCCACATCCTCGAGGGTGCCCGAGACGGCCGTACGGTCGCCGAACTCATGTCCTCCGGACGCAAGCTGCTCACCCGGGACGACGTCATGGAAGGCATCCCGGAGATGATCCACGACGTCCAGGTCGAGGCCACCTTCCCGGACGGCACCAAGCTCGTCACCGTCCACGAGCCCATCGTCTGAGGAAGGGGTCCGATGATTCCCGGAGAGATCCTCTTCGCCGACGAGCCGATCGTGTACAACGAGGGCCGCGACGTCACCCGGCTCACGGTCCTCAACGCCGCCGACCGGCCCGTCCAGGTCGGCTCCCACTACCACTTCGCCGAGGCCAACCCCGGTCTGGATTTCGACCGCGCCGCCGCCCGCGGCAAGCGGCTGAACGTCGCCGCCGGCACGGCCGTGCGCTTCGAGCCCGGGATCCCGGTCGACGTCGAACTCGTTCCGCTCACCGGCGCCCGTGTCGTGCCCGGTCTGCGCGGGGAGACCGGAGGTGCCCTCGATGCCTGAGATCTCGCGTGCCGCCTACGCCGACCTGTTCGGCCCGACGACCGGCGACCGGATCCGGCTCGCCGACACCGACCTGCTGGTCGAGATCGAGGAGGACCGCTCGGGCGGCCCCGGACTCGCCGGTGACGAGGCGGTGTTCGGTGGCGGCAAGGTGATCCGCGAGTCCATGGGCCAGTCCCGTGCCACCCGCGCCGAGGGCACCCCGGACACCGTCATCACCGGCGCGGTGATCATCGATCACTGGGGGATCGTCAAGGCCGACATCGGCATCCGCGACGGGCGGATCACCGGGATCGGCAAGGCCGGCAACCCCGACACCATGGACGGCGTGCACCCGGACCTCGTGATCGGGCCGGAGACGGAGGTCATCGCCGGCAACGGGCGGATCCTCACGGCGGGCGCGATCGACGCGCACGTCCACTTCATCTGCCCGCAGATCGCCGACGAAGCGCTGGCCTCGGGCATCACGACGCTCGTCGGCGGCGGCACGGGCCCCGCCGAGGGCTCCAAGGCCACCACCGTGACCCCCGGACCCTGGCATCTCGCGCGCATGCTGGAGTCGATGGAGGCCCACCCGCTCAACATCGGCCTGCTCGGCAAGGGCAACACCGTCTCCCACGACGCGATGCGGTCCCAGATCCGGGGCGGCGCGCTCGGCCTGAAACTGCACGAGGACTGGGGCTCCACCCCGGCCGTCATCGACGCCGCGCTCACCGTCGCCGAACAGACGGGCATCCAGGTCGCCATCCACACGGACACCCTCAACGAGGCCGGGTTCGTCGGCGACACGCTCGCCGCCATCGCCGGGCGGGGCATCCACGCGTACCACACCGAGGGCGCGGGCGGCGGGCACGCGCCGGACATCATGACCGTGGTCTCCGAGTCGTACGTGCTGCCGAGCTCCACGAACCCGACCCGGCCGTTCACGGTCAACACCGCCGAGGAACACCTCGACATGCTGATGGTGTGCCACCACCTCAACCCGGCGGTTCCGGAGGATCTGGCCTTCGCCGAGTCCAGGATCAGGCCGTCCACGATCGGCGCGGAGGACGTGCTGCACGACCTGGGCGCCATCTCGATCATCTCCTCCGACTCCCAGGCCATGGGGCGTGTCGGCGAGGTCGTCATGCGGACCTGGCAGACCGCGCACGTCATGAAGCGGCGCCGGGGCGCGCTGCCGGGGGACGGACGGGCCGACAACCGCCGGGTCCGTCGCTATGTCGCCAAGTACACGATCAACCCGGCCCTCGCCCAGGGCCTGGCGCGGGAGATCGGGTCGGTGGAGAGCGGCAAGCTGGCCGACCTGGTGCTGTGGGAGCCCGCGTTCTTCGGCGTCAAGCCGCAACTCGTCATCAAGGGCGGACAGATCGCGTACGCGCAGATGGGCGACGCGAACGCCTCCATCCCCACCCCGCAGCCCATCCTGCCCCGCCCGATGTACGGGGCGATCGGGCGGGCCCCGGCCGCCAACTCCGTCAACTTCGTCGCGCCCCTCGCCGTCGAGGACGGGCTGCCGGAGCGGCTGGGCCTCGGCAAGCGGTTCGTGGCGATCGACTCGACGCGCGGCGTCACCAAGGCCGATATGCGGGAGAACGACGCACGGCCCGAGGTACGGGTCGATCCCGACAGCTTCGCCGTGCACATCGACGGAGAGCTGGTCGAGGCGGCTCCGGCGGCCGAACTCCCCATGGCCCAGCGGTACTTCCTGTTCTGAGGCGGTCCTTATGTCACGTGCGGCGCTTCTCGTGCTGGCCGACGGCCGCTTTCCCGCCGGGGGACACGCCCACTCCGGCGGGGCCGAGGCGGCCGTCAAGGCGGGCCGGATCACCGGTGCGGCGAGCCTGGCGGACTTCTGCCGCGGGCGGTTGCACACGGCGGGGCTGGTGGCGGCGGGCCTCGCGGCCGCCGCCGCGCTCGGGATCGACCCCGTCGCGCTCGACCGTGCCGCGGACGCCCGTACCCCGTCCCCCGCGCTGCGGCTCGCCGCGCGCAAACTGGGGCGGCAACTGCTGCGGGCCGCCCGTACGACCTGGCCGTCCACCGAACTGGACGCCCTGGCACGGGGGTTTCCCAAAGGGGCGCATCAGCCCGTGGTGCTCGGGCTCGCGGCGCGGGCGGCGGGGCTGGGGCCCGTGGACGCGGCGTACTGCGCGGCGTACGAGAACGTGAGCGGACCGGCCACGGCGACGGTGCGGCTGCTGAGCCTCGATCCCTTCGACGCGACCGGGGTGCTGGCCCGGCTGGCGCCGGAGGTGGACCGGGTCGTGGACCGGGCGGTGGAGGCGGCACGCCAGGCCGTCGACGGCGGTGCCGACGCCCTGCCCGCAGCGTCGGCGCCGCTGCTGGAGATCGGGGCGGAGGCGCATGCCGGGTGGCCTGTACGGCTGTTCGCCTCGTAGCCGTCCTCTGAACGCCGTGCAGACCAACCCCTCAGGGGCGCGGGGAACCGCGCGACCAGCCCCCACTCGCCCGCACTCCGACACCACGCCCGCCAACCCGGACCCGCCCCATCAGGAGCCGCACATGCACCTCGACCACAGCCACGACGGCCCCACCGCCATGAGCGCAGACACCCGCCGCCCCGACGGCAGTCGCCGCGCCCTGCGCATCGGACTCGGCGGACCCGTCGGCTCCGGGAAGACCGCCACCGTCGCCGCGCTCTGCCGGGCGCTGCGGGACGAGCTGTCGCTCGCTGTCGTCACCAACGACATCTACACCCGGGAGGACGCCGAGTTCCTGCTCCGGGAGGCCGTGCTGCCGCCGGAGCGGATCACCGCCGTGGAGACCGGGGCCTGTCCGCACACCGCGATCCGGGACGACATCTCCGCGAACCTGGAAGCGGTGGAGGACCTGGAGGACGCCGTCGGGCCGCTCGACCTGGTCCTCGTGGAGTCCGGTGGGGACAACCTCACCGCGACCTTCTCCAGGGGCCTGGTCGACGCGCAGATCTTCGTGATCGACGTGGCCGGCGGGGACGACATCCCGCGCAAGGGCGGGCCGGGCGTGACCACCGCCGACCTGCTCATCGTCAACAAGACGGACCTCGCACCGTACGTGGGCTCCGACCTGGCGCGGATGGCCGCCGACGCCAAGGCGCAGCGGGCCGAACTGCCGGTCGTCTTCCAGTCGCTGCGGAGCGAAGCCGGGGTGACGGACGTCGCCGTCTGGGTGCGTGCGCAGCTCGACGCGTGGGCGGCGCGGGCGTGAACAGTACCGGAGTGCGGTCCCTCGCGCGGATCGTCGCCCGTGACGACGGCCGCGGCGGGACCGCCCTGCCCGTGCTGGAGAGCGACGGGCCGCTGGCGCTGCGGCGCACCCGGGGGAGCGGTGCCGAGGCGCGGGTCATGCTGGTCGGCGCGATGAGCGGGCCACTCGGCGGCGATCACTTCACCGTGGAGGCCCGGGCCGAGGAGGGGGCGCGGCTGTCCGTCGGGTCCGCCGCCGCCACCATCGCCCTGCCGGGACAGGCCAAGGGCGAGGCCCGTTACGACGTCCGGCTCGCCGTCTCCGACCATGCCGAACTGCACTGGGCGCCCGAGCAGTTGATCTCCGCGAAGGGCAGCGACCTGCGGGTCACGACACACGTCGACCTCGCTCCCACCTCGCGGCTCGTCCTGCGTGAGGAGCAGGTGCTCGGGCGGGCCGGAGAGGAACCCGGGCGGCTGACGAGCCGTCTGACCGTGCGGGTCGCCGAGCGGATCGTACTCGACCAGGAACTGGCCTGCGGCCCCGGCGCCCCGGGCGGCTGGGACGGGCCGGCGGTGCTCGCGGGTCACCGGGCCGTCGGACAACTGGTCGTCGTACGGCCGGAGTTCGTCGCAGAGCCGGTGACGGCCGGGGCGCTGGCCGAAGGGGCCGCGGTCGTTCCGCTCGCCGGGCCCGCCGCACTGGTCACCGCCGTGGCCCCGGACGCGCTGCGGTTGCGGCGGCTGCTCGACGAGGCGCTGACGTCCCTCTTCTGACCGTCCGCAGAACAGAACGTGCCTCACCGGTTATCGGATTGGCAAAGAAGGGCCGCTGCCCCCTGTTCTCAGGGACCTCACAGCCGGGAGGATCCCCGTACTGATCGCAACGATGTACGGGGAGGTCCCACTTGAGGGGTACCAGACCGAAGAGGCGGACGACGGTGCTCGGTTCGGCCGGAGCGCTCGTCGCGGCCACGCTCATAGCCGGCGCCGTCGCGGCGCCCTCGGCGAACGCGAGCGCGAGCACCCGCCACGGCCAGGACAGCGAGGCCCGGGGCGTCGCGCTCGCCGCCGCCCGGGCCGCGAAGGCCGGCATCGACTGGCAGGACTGCCCCGCCGACTGGAACCTGGCCAAGCCGATCCAGTGCGGGTACGTCACCGTGCCGCTCGACTACGCCAAGCCGTACGGCAAGCAGATCAAGCTCGCCGTCGACCGCATCGGCAACACCGGCACGAAGGCCGAGCGGCAGGGTGCGCTGATCTACAACCCCGGCGGCCCCGGAGGCTCCGGACTGCGCTTCCCGGCCCGGGTGACAGCCAAGAACCCCGTCTGGGCCAACGCGGCCAAGGCCTACGACTTCGTGGGCTTCGACCCGCGCGGCGTCGGCAAGTCCACGCCCATCTCCTGCGTCGACCCGCAGGAGTTCGTCAAGGCACCCAAGATGGACCCGGTGCCCGACTCCGAGGCCGACAAGCTCGCCCAGCGCAAGCTGGCCCGCGAGTACGCCGAGGGCTGCTACGAGCGCAGCGGCCGGATGCTGCCGCACATGACCACGCCGAACACGGCGCGCGACCTCGACGTCATCCGCGCCGCCCTCGGCGAGAAGAAGCTCAACTACCTCGGCGTCTCCTACGGCACCTACCTCGGCGCCGTCTACGGCACCCTGTTCCCGGGGCACGTGCGCCGCATGGTCGTCGACTCCGTCGTCAACCCGTCCCGCGAGAAGATCTGGTACCAGGCCAACCTGGACCAGGACGTCGCCTTCGAGGGCCGCTGGAAGGACTGGCAGGACTGGGTCGCGAAGAACGACGCGACCTACCACCTCGGCACCACCCGGGCCGCCGTCCAGGCGAAGTGGCTCCAGCTGCGCGCCACGGCGAAGAAGAGCCCCATCGGCGGCGTCGTCGGACCGGCCGAGGTCATCTCCTTCTTCCAGAGCGCCCCGTACTACGACTCCTCCTGGGCCCCGGTCGCGTCCGTCTTCAGCAAGTACGTCGCCGGTGACACCCAGGCGCTGGTCGACGCCGCCGCTCCGGACCTGTCCGACACCGCGGGCAACGCGGCCTCGGAGAACGGCAACGCCGTCTACACGGCCGTCGAGTGCACCGACGCCAAGTGGCCCACCAGCTGGCGCAGGTGGGACCGGGACAACACCCGGCTGCACCGCGACCACCCGTTCATGACCTGGGCCAACGCGTGGATGAACCTGCCGTGCGCGACCTGGCCGGTCAAGCAGCGGACGCCGGTCGACGTCCGCACCGGCAAGGGGCTGCCGGGCGTGCTCATCGTCCAGTCCGAGCGTGACGCGGCCACGCCGTACGAGGGCGCCGTCGAACTGCACAAGCGGTTCAGGGGCTCGCGTCTGATCACCGAGAAGGACGCCGGTTCGCACGGCGTCACCGGCCTGGTGAACTCCTGCGTCAACGACCGGGTGGACGCGTACCTGCTCACCGGGAAGCTGGACGGTGCCGATGTGACGTGCGCCCCGCACGCCACACCGAAGCCGTAGCCGTCGCCGTACGACGGTGAGGGGCGGCCGGGTATCCGGCCGCCCCTTTTCTCACGCCGCGAACCAGGCGTCCTCCGCCGTGTAGTCGAAGAGGTCCGGGTAGACCCGGGCGAGGGTGGGAAACGCCTCCTTCCAGTCCTGCCCGGACAGCCGACGGGTGAGCCACTCGACCGTCTCCGGCAGTGCGTCGGTGTAGGACACGACGGGCCGGTAGCCCAACTCCCGTTCCGCGGAGGCCATGTCGCACACCACCGGCAGCTCCGCCGACCAGGGCGAGCTGCCCACGGACGGCGAGGGGGGCGGTCCGTCCACCAGGACCGTCTTGCTCTCCACTCCCATGACGGCGTCCACCG
This sequence comes from Streptomyces sp. NPDC006372, assembly GCF_040612515.1. NCBI lineage: Bacteria > Bacillati > Actinomycetota > Actinomycetes > Kitasatosporales > Streptomycetaceae > Streptomyces > Streptomyces sp. NPDC006372. Next base: position 26,725 of record NZ_JBEXQJ010000043.1, read on the forward strand.
CCGCCCCGATCTCGGACACCGTCGGCGACTGCGGATCGCAGGCGTTGAGCACCCGCGAACCCGGGCGGGCCGCCGCCAGCCGGATCAGCTCGGCGATGTTGCGGGCCGACGACGGGTGGAACCGGCTCTCGCCCCGGAAGGCGAGCACCCGCCTGCGCCGGCCGTCCAGGTTCCTTTTCACGAAGTACAACTCGCGGGGGAGCGGGCTGTACGGCCCGTGGACGGCGGCCGCGCGCAACAGCGTCGCGGGCAACCGGCTGCCGGCCGCGAGGAGTTCGCTCTCCAGCGCTGCCTTTCCGGTGCTGTACGTGGCGTCCCCGGGTGCGAGCGTCGGCTGGTCCTCCGGTATGGGCACGGGGTACCGCGGACAGCCGTCCGGCTCGCTCATCGTGTCGAAGCCGCGGCCCTCGCCGTCCTCGTACACCATCACCGTGGAGACGACGACAGCCGAGCCGATGCGGTCCGCCATTGCGGTCAACTGCCGTGCGTGCCGGGCCCCGTAGGCGACCATGTCGACCACGAGGTCGCAGCCGTCGCCGATCAGCGCTCTCAGCGCCGCGTCGTCCTCACGGTCCAGCCGCCGCGTCCGTACCCCTTCGGGCCAGTTCTCGTCCCGGCCCGCCCCGCGCGAGGCGGCCGTCACCTCCCAGCCGTCCCGGGCCAGCGCCTCCACCGCCGGCCGTCCGATCTGTCCCGCCGCCCCGATCACCACAGCACGTCTCATACCGGGAACGTAGATCGTCGGGCACGGCCGGGGGAACGGCTTCTGCCGACGGCAGATGTCAACTGAGCGGCATCCGCGGGAACTTCCGCTCCTTGGCGGCGGCCTCCTCGGCCTTCACGACGGCCGCGTACTGGTCGACGTACTCCTGCTCGGACAGGGAGAGGACCGCGTACATGATCTCGTCGGTGACAGCGCGCAGGATGGCTTTCTCGTTCTCCATACCGGCGTAGCGGGAGAAGTCGAGGGGCTTGCCGAAGCGGATCACGACCGGGTGGATGTTGGGGATGACCTTGCCGGGCGGCTGCGCCTCGAAAGTGCCGATCATCGCGCAGGGGATGACCGGGACGCCGGCCTTGAGGGCCATCACCGCGACGCCGACCTTGCCCTTGTAGAGCCGGCCGTCGTGTGAGCGGGTGCCCTCGGGGTAGATGCCGAGCAACTCGCCCTTGCTCAGCACGCCGAGACCCTCGCGGATCGCGGCCTGCCCTGCGTCCTTGCCCGAGCGGTCGACCGGAATCTGCCCCGCGCTGCGGAAGAAGAAGGCCGTCAGCCGGCCCTTGATGCCCGGGCCCGTGAAGTACTCGGCCTTCGCGAGGAAGGTGATGCGCCGCTTGAGGATCGCGGGCATCAGGAAGTGGTCCGAGAACGACAGGTGGTTCCCGGCGACGATGGCGGCGCCCTCCGACGGTACGTGCTCCAGACCCTCTATTCGAGGCCGGAACACCAGTCTCAGCAGCGGGCCCAGCAGCACGTATTTCAGCAGGTAGTAGAACAAAGCGGGCGCTCCTCGACTCTCGCGGTGGACTGACCGCCGCGTTCCAGCAGGTCAACCGGCATGTCGTGGGGTGCCAGTGTAGGTGCAGGCGCGACCACCGGGCACCTCGTGCGGCGAGACCGCGTCGATCCTTCACCGTTTGACTGACGGTCAGTCAGGCGTGTGCGTCCGGTGGTGCGCATGCGGCTGGGGAGATCCGCGGGACCAGCGTGCTGCTCCACACGGGTGACCGGCAAGCCGAACGGGTGGCATGGCGGGATACGAAGGGTGCCTGGCCAACCACTGGTCCTTGCGGCCGTGCCGAGTAGTCTGCGAGGCATGCGGATCTCTGTTTCCTCGGACATGGACGAGCCCGTCGCACGCTCCCTCGTGGCCGCGCTGCGGGACCGAGGGCACGAGGTGCGCCCGCACGGCGCGCTGCGCCCCGGGGACGACGCGCAGTGGGCGGTGTGCTCCGAAGCGGCGGCACGCGAGGTCGCCGAGGGGAGGGCCGACCAGGCCGTGGTGTGCTGCTGGACCGGCACGGGCGCCTCGATCGCCGCGAACAAGGTGCCCGGCGTCCGGGCCGCCCTGTGCACGGACGCCTACACCGCCGACGGGGCGCGCCGCTGGAACGACGCCAACGTGCTGGCGCTCAGCCTGCGGCTGACGTCCGAGCCGCTGCTGGCGGAGATCCTCGACGCGTGGTTCACGGGCGAGCCCAGCGGGGACGCCGAGGACCGGCAGAACGTGGACCGCGTCAGGCTCCTCGATCACGGAAAGGACCGTCTGTAGCTCACAGCCGCACGATGATCAGAGCGGTGTCGTCGGTGCTCCCGCCCGGCGGCAGCAGTTCCAGCAGGACCGTGTCGGCGAGGGCCTCGGGGTCCTGATCCCGGCTCCGGTGCAGCGCGTCGGCGAGGCGGGCGAGACCGGTGTCGATGTCCTCGCCGCGCCGCTCGACCAGGCCGTCGGTGTAGAGCACGAGGGTGGCGCCCGGTGTGAACGTCGTCTCGGCCTGGGGTCTCGGGATCGGGTCGGGGCGGGCGTCCAGCGGCGGGTCCGTGGCCCCGTCCAGGAACTCCGCACGGCCGTCCGGGTGGACCAGCACCGGCGGGAGATGACCGGCGCTGCTGTACGTGATGCACCGGCGGTCGAAGTCGATGAACGTCGTCACGGCCGTCGCCGACTCGGCGCCCTCGACCACGTTGGCGTAGCGCCCCAGCACGTCCAGCGCCTGGGCCGGGCCCCCGGCGACCCGGGAGGCCGCGCTGAGCGCGCTGCGCAGCTGCCCCATGACACCGGCGGCCTCCAGCCCGTGCCCGACCACGTCGCCCACGGACACGCCCACCCGGTGGCCGCCGACCAGGTCGACCAGGTCGTACCAGTCCCCGCACACGTTGAGGGCGCCCACGGCGGGCCGGTACCTCACGGCGGCCCGGTGGTGGTGGCTGACCTGGCGCCGGTCGGGCAGCATCGCCTCCTGCAGGGCCAGCGCCACCTCCCGCTCCCGGGAGTGCGCCTGGCGCAGCCGTTCGTTCAGCTCCTGGAGCTCGCGGGCGCGGGTGTACAGCTCGGCTTCCAGGACCCGGGCCCGGCTGCCCTTGTTCCCTCCCGAACGGCCCCGGGCCCGGATCAGCTCCGTGACCTCCTCGACGCGGTGCACGATCAGCGCCACCTTGCCGTCGGGGCCGAGCAGCGGCGCGTTCACCGGGCTCCAGTAGCGCTCCTCCCACTCCCCGGGCCGCTGCGGGTCCTCGACGTCGTAGCGCTGCAGGGCCATGGCGTCCCGCTCGCCGGTCGCCAGCACCCGGTACAGCGAGGCCCTGAGGTTGCGCATGCCCGTCGCGGCCGGATTGTTGGGGTTGTCGGGGAAGACGTCGAACAGGTAGTTGCCGATCAGCTGCTCGCGGGAGCGCCCGGAGACCCGGACGAACTCCTCGTTCACGTCCGCGTACACGAGCTCGGGCGTCAGCAGTGCCACCATGCCGGGCAGGGCCTGGAACACCGCCGCGTAGTCGATCGCCGAATCGGTCATGGCAGCCGCCTCACCAGTGCCGGGATCGTACTATTTTCCCATGGTCTGGGAGATCCCGGCCCCGGCCTCACTCCAGCAGATCCGGCAGCGACTGCCCGGCGAAGACGGCAGGCGACGGTGGGACGAGTCCCGTGAGCGGCTGCTCGGCCCAGATGATCTTTCCGTCCGGGACGAACCGAGTGCCCCACCGCTGGGCCAGCTGGGAGACCAGCAGCAGCCCGCGCCCGCCCTCGTCCGTGGCACGGGGGTGACGCAGATGGGGTGCGGTGGCGCCGCCGTCGAGGACCTCGCAGACCAGGGCGCGCTCCCGGATCAGCCGGAGCCGGATGGGCCCGGTGGCGTACCGGATGGCGTTGGTGACCAGCTCGCTCACCACCAGCTCCGTGGTGAAGGACAGCTCGTCCAGGCCCCAGCCGGCCAGCTGCCGGGTGGCCGCGCGGCGGGCGTCGGCGACCACGGCCGGGTCGGAGGGCAGCTCCCAGACCGCGACCTGCCCGGCGCCGAGGCGCCGGGTGCGGGCCAGCAGGAGGGCCACGTCGTCGTGCGGGCGTTCCGGCACCAGCGCGTCGACCACGGTCCGGCAGTACGCCTCGAGCGGGCCACCCTGTTCCAGTGCCCGGCGCAGCCGTTCCCGGCCCGCGTCGACGGCCCAGGTCTCGCCGCGCGCGAGCAGCCCGTCGGTGTGCAGGGCCAGCGTGCTGCCCTCCGCCAGGGACAGCTCCACCGCCTCGAAGGGCGGGCCGCCCACCCCGAGCGGCGGCCCCTGCGGGAGGTCGACGAACGTGACCGAGCCGTCCGGCAGCACCACAGCCGGCGCGGGATGACCCGCGGCGGCCATCGAACACCCGCCGTCGACGGGGTCGTACACGACGTAGAGGCATCCCGAACCCATGGACTGGGCACCGGCGTTGCCCGGCGCGCCGGGCTCCACACCCGCTTCCCGCGCCGACCGCGCCACCAGGTCGTCGAGGTGCGCCAGCACCTCCTCGGGGGGCAGATCCAGAGCGGCCAGGGTTCGCACCGCGGTCCGCAGCTGCCCCATGGCCGCGGCGGCGTCGATGCCGTGCCCCGGCGCCTCGCCCACGACGAGCGCCACGCGCGCCCCGGAGAGCGGGATGAGGTCGTACCAGTCGCCGCCCAGGCCGGTCAGCTCGTCGGCCGGCCGGTAGCACGCGGCCACCTCGACCGCGTCCTGCTCGGGCAGCCGAAGGGGGAGCAGGCTGCGCTGCAGGACGAGCGCGGCGTCCCGTTCGCGCGTGTACCGCCGGGCGTTGTCCACGCAGACGGCCGCACGGGAGACGAGGTCCTCGGCCAGCCGCAGGTCCTCCTCGTCGAAGGGCTCGAGGCTGCGGCCCCGGAAGAACGTGGTGACGCCCAGGGTGGTGCCGCGCGCCCGGACCGGCACGATCATCACGCTGTGCAGACCCAGCTCCAGGAACGTGGTGCGCGGATCGCCCGGAGCGTTCCTGGCCCAGGTCCGGGCCTGCGGATCGAGCCGCTCGCGGCGCCAGGACCGTCCCGTGGCGAGGCAGCGGATCGGCGGCGAGTCGGCCAAGTAGGTCGCGACCTCGCCGATCCCGACGACAGCCTCCGGAAGGTCGTCCTCCGCGGCCCGGTGACCCGCGCGGCGCAGCGCCACCGGGCCGGAGTCCGCGAGCGGCCCGGGCACCGGCTCGGCGCCCCGCAGCACCGTCTCCAGCAGGTCCACGGTGACGAAGTCGGCCAGTCCGGGCACGGCCACGTCGGCCAGTTCCTGCGCGGTGCGCATCAGGTCGAGGGTGCGGCCGATGTTCTCGCCCGCCCGGTCGAGGAGCGCCAGCCGCTGCCTGGCCCGGTGCCGCTCGGTCACGTCGACGACCGTGTAGGACACACCGATCGGCCGGCCCCGTTCGTCGTCGAGCCGGGTGAACGACAGCATGTGCGCCGTCTCGCGCTGCGGGGCCGACCGCACATGACCCACGTGCTCGTACCCGGACACGGCCTCGCCGGTCTCCAGCACGTGCCGCATCTGCGCCTCGACCCCCTGGGCGTCCAGTCCGGGCTGGACGTCCGCAAAGCGCAGACCGAGACGCCGGGGTGCCGGTCCGCCGCCGAACTGCTCCAGGGCGGTGTTCGACCACACGAACCGCAGGTCCGTGTCGACGATCGCGATGCCGACCGGGGCGTCGCCCACCACCCGTTCCAGCACCGCACGGCTCATGTGCCAGCCGGGTGCGCCCGCCAGCTCCGACAAGAGCGCCAGCCAGCGCGAGCCGCCGTGCGCGTCCTCGGCCGAGGCGATCCGCGCCACGACCCGTACCGGTGCGCCGTCCTTGCGCCGGGCCGTCAGCAGCCCCGTCCAGCCGCCGTCCCCGCGACACCGCTCGACCAGGTCCGGCACACGCTCCGCGTCCTCGGCGGACAGCAGGTCGGCGAGCTTCCTGCCGACCGCCTCGGGAGCCGTGTACCCCAGCAGCCCCTGCGCGGCCATGGTCCAGCCCGTCACCACGCCCTGCGGATCGAGCAGCAGGGGCACGGCGTCGGCCACGTCGAACCGGCGCCGGGCACCGCCGTACTCCTCGTCTCCGCCCACGGCCGACCTCTCTGTCGCTGAGAGTGGTCTACCACCTCTTGTCTCAATCTTCACCCTTCCTGCGGAAGGGGGCGGCTTGTGCGGGTCCGGCCGAGGTGGCTCGCGGTGCGTCTCGTACGGCGGAGGCCCGCCCGTCGCCGGTGGGGCCTCCGCCGTCGGTCCCGCGTCGTCGGTCCTCTTACCCGAGGACCTTCTCCAGCGAGCCCAGCGCTCCCACCAGCTCGTCACCGGTGATGGTGAGCGGCGGGGCCAGGCGGACGGTCGAACCGTGGGTGTCCTTGACCAGGACCCCCTCCCGCATGAGCCGTTCGCTGATCTCACGGCCCGTGCCGATCGCCGGGTCGATGTCCACGCCCGCCCACAGGCCCCGCGCGCGGAAGCCCACGACGCCCTTGCCGACCAGCCGGGTCAGGCCCTCCCGCAGGGTCGCGCCCAGTTCGGCCGCGCGCCGCTGGAACTCGCCCGTCTCCAGCAGTTCGACGACCGCCGTGCCGACCGCGGCCGCCAGCGGATTGCCGCCGAACGTCGACCCGTGCTCCCCGGGGTGCAGCACACCGAGCACCTCCCGGCGCCCGACCACCGCGGACACCGGCACGATCCCGCCGCCCAGCGCCTTGCCCAGCAGCACCACGTCCGGTACGACCGACTCGTGCTCGACCGCCAGGGTGCGGCCCGTACGGCCCAGCCCGGACTGGATCTCGTCGGCGACGAACAGGCACCCCTCGCGGCGGGTCAGCTCGCGCACCCCGGCCAGGTAGCCGTCGTCCGGGATGATCACCCCGGCCTCGCCCTGGACCGGCTCGATCAGCACCGCCGCCGTCGTCTCGTCGACCGCCGCCTCCAGCGCCGCCAGATCGTTGTACGGCACGACCCGGAAGCCCGGGGTGAAGGGGCCGAACCCGCGCCGGGCCGTCTCGTCCGTGGAGAAACTGACGATCGTCGTCGTACGGCCGTGGAAGTTGTCCGCGGCCACCACGATCGTCGCCCGGTCCGCCGGGACGCCCTTGACGTCGTAGGCCCACTTGCGGGCCACCTTCACCGCGCTCTCCACCGCCTCCGCGCCGGTGTTCATGGGCAGCACCATGTCCGACCCGGTCAGCGCCGCCAGCCGCTCGGCGAACTCGGCGAGCCGGTCGTTGTGGAAGGCGCGCGAGGTCAGGGTCAGCCGGTCGAGCTGACGGTGGGCCGCCTCGATCAGCGCCGGATGCCGGTGGCCGAAGTTGAGAGCCGAGTAGCCGGCCAGCATGTCGAGGTAGCGCCGCCCCTCCACGTCCTCCACCCAGGCGCCCTCGGCGCGGGCGACGACCACGGGCAGCGGGTGGTAGTTGTGCGCGAGGACCGGCTCCTCCGCGCGGATGAGCTCCTCGGAGCCACGAGTGCGGACTGGTGCGGTCATGAGCGGATCTCCCGGATCTCCTGGGTGCAGCACTTGATGCCGCCACCGGCCTTGTGGAACTCGGACAGGTCGACGGGGACGGGGACGTAGCCACGGCCGGCGAGTTGTCCGGCCAGCCCCGTCGCCCCCGGCGAGATGAACACATGGCGCCCGTCGGAGACGGAGTTCAGCCCGAACGCCATCGCGTCCTCGCGGGTGGCGAGCACCGCGTCCGGGTACAGCCGGGCCAGCACCTCGCGGCTGCCCGGCGAGAACGCCTCGGGGTAGTAGGCGATGTTCGCGTCCTCCTCGTCGTCGAGGACGAACAGCGCCGTGTCCAGGTGGTAGAAGTACGGGTCCACCAGCGTCAGGCCGATCACCGGCGCCCCGAAGTACTCCTGCACCTCGCTGTGGGCCTCCCGGGTGGTGCGGAAGCCCGTCCCGGCCAGGATCCAGCGGCCGGCCGGCACCAGGTCGCCCTCGCCCTCGCACACCGACTCGGGGTGGTAGACCTCGTAGCCCTCCGCCTTGAACCACGCCTCGTACGGCACGGACTCGGGACGGCGTTCGGGCGCGTGGAAGAGGGAGCCGAAGACGCGGCCGTCGACGACGACCGCCGCGTTCGCGGCGAAGACCATGTCCGGCAGGCCGGGAACGGGGTTCACAGTGTCCACGGTATGGCCGTGGGCCCGATATGCCTCGACCAGCGCCTGCCACTGGTCCAGGGCACGGATGACGTCGACGGGTTCGTCGGGACGCATCCAGGGGTTGATCGCGTACTGCACGGCGAAGTGTCTGGGCTCGCAGACGAGGAAGCGCCGCCGGCGCGGCACACAGGAGTCGGGCACAGAGGGGTTCCTCCGCTTCCTAACGGTGTGTGACTGAGGGTTGACACCAAGGTAGAAACTGGCGGAGGCGGCCGACAAGGAACATAAGTTGCGCGTCGGCGCAGGAACGCTGCGTCTTCAGGCCTCGTGGCGCAGGTCTGGTGCGCGGCTCGCGGACCCTACTCCGGCGCGGGCTGGCTGGCGCCCGCCTCCGGGCTCTCCGGGAGCAGATGCGACAACACCATCACGCTGATCGTCTTCCGGATGAACGGCTCCTGGCGGATCCGCTCCAGCACCTCCTCGAAGTGCTCCACGTCCCGCGCCCGCACGTGCAGCAGCGCGTCCGCCCCGCCGGTCACGGTCATCGCCGCCGCGATCTCCGGGTAGTCGCGCACGACCTCCGCCAGCCGCCGTGGCGGGGCCGCACCCTCGCAGTACACCTCGACATAGGCCTCCGTGCGCCAGCCCAGCGCCGAGGGCTTCACCGTGGCCGTGAACCCGGTGATCACGCCCGTCTCCCGCAGCCGGTCGACCCGGCGCTTGACGGCCGTGGACGACAGCCCGATCGCCGTGCCGATCTCGGCGAACGACGTCCTGGCGTTCGCCATCAACGCGGTGATGATCTTCTGGTCGAGTTCGTCGAACGGCGTGTCCCTGCTGTTCATGCGGGCACTGTATCCAGCGCGAACGTGCACCCCCGGCACATGTCCAGACGTGCGGATCGCCCCTAGACTCCGGGGTCATGCTGCGCGCCCTGGCTGTCGACGACGAACGCCCCTCGCTGGAGGAACTGCTCTACCTGCTGCAGGCGGACCCCCGCATCGGCAGCGCGGAGGGCGCCGGCGACGCCACCGAGGCGCTGCGCCGCATCAACCGGGCCCTGGAGTCCGGCCCGGGCGGGCCCGAGGCGATCGACGTCGTCTTCCTCGACATCCAGATGCCCGGCCTCGACGGCCTCGACATGGCCCGGCTGCTCACCGGCTTCGCCCGGCCGCCGCTCGTCGTGTTCGTCACCGCCCACGAGGACTTCGCCGTCCAGGCCTTCGACCTCAAGGCCGTGGACTACGTCCTCAAGCCCGTCCGCAAGGAGCGCCTCGCCGAGGCCGTACGACGGGCCGCCGAGCTGCGCGGCACCACGCCCCGCATACCCGTGAGCGAACCCGACCCCGACCACATACCCGTCGAACTCGGCGGTGTGACCCGCTTCGTCGCCGTCGACGACATCACCCACGTCGAGGCCCAGGGCGACTACGCCCGCCTGCACACCCACAAGGGCAGCCACCTGGTCCGCATCCCGCTGTCCACCCTGGAGGAGCGCTGGCGCTCCCGAGGCTTCGTCCGCATCCACCGCCGCCACCTCGTGTCCTTGCGCCACATCGGCGAACTCCGCCTCGACGCGGGCACCGTCAGCGTCCTCGTCGGCGCCGAGGAACTCCAGGTCAGCCGGCGCCACACGCGCGAACTGCGCGACCTGCTCATGAGGAGGCCGTGACGGTGCCCCAGGACCACACCGAACGCCGGGTCGTCGTCACCGGCCCGCCCCGCCGCACGCACCGGGCCCCCGGCTACTACCGCCCGCGCACCGAGATCGACGAACAGACCACCCTCGGCCACACCTACGTCCGCTCCCTGATGCGCACCCAACTGCGGGCCGCCCTCACCGTGTTCGCCATCCTCGGCCTCCTCGTCGGCCCGCTGCCGCTGCTGTTCGCGGCGATGCCCGACGCCCGCCGCCTGGAGTGGGCCGTCCTCGGCTTCGGCCTCTACGCCCCGCTGGTGCTGCTGGCCCGCTGGTACGTCCGCCGCGCCGAGCGCAACGAGCGCGACTTCGTACGCCTCGTCGAAGACCGCTGACCGGCGACCGGCGAACCCACGACCATGAACTCCAGCTACGCCGTCCCCGCCGTCGCCCTGGTCGTCGTCGCGACCGTCCTGGTCGGCGCCTTCGGGCTGCGCATCTCCCGCACCACCTCCGACTTCTACGTCGCCTCCCGCACCGTCGGGCCCCGCCTCAACGCGGCCGCCATCAGCGGCGAGTACCTCTCCGCCGCCTCCTTCCTGGGCATAGCGGGCCTGGTCCTGGTGCAGGGCCCCGGCATGCTCTGGTACCCGGTCGGCTACACCGCCGGCTACCTGGTCCTGCTGCTCTTCGTCGCCGCCCCGCTGCGCCGCTCCGGCGCCTACACGCTGCCCGACTTCGCCGAGGCCCGCCTCGACTCCCAGGCCGTACGGCGGCTGGCCGGCGCCTTCGTGGTCGGCGTCGGCTGGCTGTACCTGCTGCCCCAGCTCCAGGGCGCCGGACTGACGCTGACCGTGCTGACCGGGGCGCCCGACTGGCTCGGCGGAGTGATCGTCGCCGTCGTCGTGACCGCCACCGTCGCCGCCGGCGGCATGCGCAGCATCACCTTCGTCCAGGCCTTCCAGTACTGGCTGAAACTGACCGCCCTGCTCGTCCCCGCCCTCTTCCTGGTCCTCGCCTGGCAGAGCGACGGAGCGCCCCGCCACGCCTTCGACGAACCGGCGAGCTTCCGCGAGCAGCGCGTCGTCCGCGTCGGCGACAGCATCGACCTGAAGCTGGACCGGCCGCTGACCGTCACCGTGAGCGGCACCGTGGACGGCCGTCCGCACACCGGCACCCGCCTCGTACTCCCCGCCGGTACCCACCACATCGAGCGTGGCACCCGGCTCACCTTCGCCGCCGGGGCGACCGTCCCCAAGGCCGAGCGCAGCGGCGGCGGCGACCTGTCACCCGACCAGTCCGAGAGTCGCGAGGAACGCCCGCTGTACGCCACGTACGGACTGATCCTCGCCACCTTCCTCGGCACCATGGGCCTGCCGCACGTCGTGGTCCGCTTCTACACCAGCCCGCACGGCGTCGCCGCCCGCCGCACCACCGTCGCGGTCCTGGGCCTGGTCGGCGCCTTCTACCTGCTGCCGCCCGTCTACGGCGCGCTCGGCCGCCTCTACGCCCCCGAGCTCACCCTCACCGGCGACACGGACGCCGCCGTCCTCCTCCTGCCCGACCGCCTGATCGGGGGAGTGGGCGGCGATCTGCTGGGCGCGCTGGTGGCCGGCGGCGCCTTCGCCGCGTTCCTGTCCACGGCCTCGGGCCTGACCATGGCCGTCGCGGGCGTCCTCACCCAGGACGTCCTGCCGTCCCGGGGCGTACGGCACTTCCGGCTCGGGACCGTCTTCGCGATGGCCATGCCCCTCGCGGCGAGCGTCCTGGTCGGCGGACTCCCGGTCGCCGACGCCGTGGGGCTCGCCTTCGCCGTGTCCGCCTCCTCGTTCTGCCCGCTGCTCGTCCTCGGCATCTGGTGGCGCCGGCTGACCCCGCCCGGCGCCGCGGCCGGGATGCTGGTCGGCGGCGGCTCGGCCCTGCTCGCCGTCGCCGCGACCATGGCCGGCTACCCGGGCGAGGGCGCCGCCCTGCACGCCCTGCTCGCCTGGCCCGCGCTCTGGTCGGTGCCCCTGGGCTTCCTCACCATGATCCTGGTGTCGCTGGCCACACCCGGCCGGGTACCACCGGACACGGCGGCGGTCCTGGCCCGGTTCCACCTGCCCGAGGAACTGCGCACGGAGGTGACGACGGCATGAGCGGATTCCTGGCGGGCCTCTGCGTCGCCGTGCTCCCGGTGCTGGCCGCCGGGGTGTGGCTCGGCCGGCGCACGGCACGCCCCAAGAGCCTCGGCGGCCTCGGCACCCCCGTCGAGCACGCCACCTTCGAGACCCTGCACACCGCCTCCCTCGCCGCACCCCCGCTGCGGGCGGGGCTGACCGAGGAGACCGCCCGCAAGTCCGCCCGCAAGCTGCGCTCCCTGCTCGGCACGGACGCCCTCTGCCTCACGGACCGCGAGCAGGTCCTGGTCTGGGACGGCGACGGCGCCCACCACCGCACCGAGATCATGGAACGCCTGGCCGACGCCCTGGACACCGGCCGCGGCGAGGCCTTCCGCCTCACCTGCGACATCCTCGACTGCTCGGTGCGCTGGGCGGTCGTCGCCCCGCTCACCGTCGACGACCGGGTGCACGGCGCCCTCGTGGCCTGCGCGCCCCGGGAGTCGGCGGTCCTGGTCCGGGCGGCCGGTGAGGTGGCCCGCTGGGTGTCCGTACAGCTGGAGCTGGCCGACCTCGACCAGTCCCGCACCCGCCTCATCGAGGCCGAGATCAGGGCGCTGCGGGCGCAGATCTCCCCGCACTTCATCTTCAACTCGCTCGCGGTGATCGCCTCGTTCGTCCGCACCGACCCCGAGCGCGCCCGTGAACTGCTCCTGGAATTCGCCGACTTCACCCGCTACTCGTTCCGCCGGCACGGTGACTTCACCACCCTCGCCGACGAACTCCACGCCATCGACCACTACCTGGCGCTGGTGCGGGCCCGCTTCGGCGACCGCCTCTCCGTCACCCTCCAGATCGCCCCGGAGGTGCTGCCGGTCGCCCTGCCCTTCCTCTGCCTCCAGCCGCTCGTGGAGAACGCCGTGAAACACGGACTGGAGGGCAAGGCCGTGTCCTCGGGCAAGTGCCACATCCAGATCACCGCCCAGGACGCGGGTGCCGAGGCCCTCGTCGTCATCGAGGACGACGGCTCCGGCATGGACCCCGACCTGCTGCGCCGCATCCTCGCCCGCGAGGTCAGCCCCTCGGGCGGCATCGGCCTCTCCAACGTCGACGACCGGCTCCGCCAGGTCTACGGCGACGACTACGGCCTCGTGATCGAGACCGCCACGGGTGCCGGGATGAAGATCACCGTACGGATCCCGAAGTATCAGCCGGGAGTGCACTCGGCGGGCCGGCTGACCCGGGAGTGAGCCGTCAGGTGCTGCGCGTGGTGACCACCATCCCGAGGGTGATCAGGCCCAGGACGACCCAGCCGAACCACAGCCAGCCGTTGCTCCCGAGGGCCACGGTGTACGCCGTCACCATGACGAGACCGCCCACGGTGAGCACCCCCATGGTCTTCGTCGCGTTCGAACCGTTCGTGGAACCGGGCATCGCAACACCCTCCTCATGGTCCGGTCCCTCCATGGTGCCTGGCGGACGCCCGGCGCGCACGGGCCGTAACGAGAGGTTTTCAGCGTCCCTGTGCGTTCAGCGAGGCCAGGTAGGCGTTGTAGGCCTCGAGCTCCTTGTCCCCGTCGCGGTCCGCGGCCCGGTCCGTGCGCCTGGCCTGCCGCTGGTCCGAGGCGTACCACTGGAACAGCAGCGCGACCAGCACCAGCACGGACGGGATCTCGCTGAACGCCCAGGCGATGCCGCCCGCGGCGTTCTGGTCGGAGAGGGCCTCGATGCCGAGGGAGGCGGGCGGGTTCTTGAACGTCTCGACCATCGGCTCGGACGCCATCATCAGCGCGATCCCGAAGAACGCGTGGAACGGCATGCCCGCGAACAGCTCCAGCATCCGCATCAGGTAGCCCGGCCGGTGCGGTCCCGGGTCCACGCCCATGATCGGCCAGAAGAACACCAGGCCGACGGCGAGGAAGTGCACCATCATCGCGATGTGCCCCGCCTTGGAGCCCATCAGGGTGTCGAAGAGCGGAGTGAAGTACAGCCCGTACAGGCTCGCGATGAACAGTGGGATCGTGAACGCCGGGTGCGTGACGATCCGCATGTACCGGCTGTGCAGGAACATCAGCAGCAGCTCACGGGGCCCCTTGCGCCCCCGCCCGGCCGTCGGCAGCGCCCGCAGCGCCAGGGTGATCGGCGCCCCGAGCAGGATCAGGATCGGCGACACCATGCTGATCACCATGTGCTGCACCATGTGCACGCTGAACATGACCATGCCGTAGTCGTTCAGCCGGGTGCACATCATGAGCATGAGGCTCAGCACGCCGACGACGTAGGCGACGGTCCGCCCGACGGGCCACTTGTCCCCGCGCCGCACCAGTCGCACGACACCCCACCCGTACAGCGCCAGCCCGACGAGGCAGGCGACGAGGAAGAACGGGTCCGCGGACCACTCCAGCCCTCGCCCCAGCGTGAACGGCGGCAGATCCATGGTCATGCCGTGCCCGCTGTGATCCATTCCGCCGGCTCCTGTTTCGTGGGGGTGTGCAGCAGTCTGTCCGCCCACAAGAGTAGAACCGCCCCCGGTCACCCTTGGGACCGGGGGCAGTGCTACGTCCTCGGGGCGCGGGCTGTGTTCGATCTGCGGCCCCGCCGCGCGGGCGCGACGAGCCACACACAACCCGCACCCGGCCGACTACAGCAACCTCAGAGAACAGTCTCCGCCTCGTCGTACCGTTCCTCCGGCACGGTCTTCAGCGTCTGCACGGCCTCGGCCAACGACACCATCACGATGTCGGTCCCCCGCAGCGCGGTCATCTGCCCGAACTCGCCGCGATGCACGGCCTCCACGGCATGCCACCCGAACCGCGTGGCCAGCACCCGGTCGTAGGCGGTCGGCGTACCACCCCGCTGGACATGCCCCAGTATCACCGGCCGGGCTTCCTTCCCCAGCCGCCGCTCCAGCTCCACCGACAGCTGCCGGGCGATCCCGGCGAACCGCTCATGCCCGTAGATGTCCTTGCCGCCCTCGTCGAACTCCATGGTCCCGGCCCGGGGCTTGGCCCCCTCCGCCGCGACCACGATCGCGAAGCGCTTGCCCGCCTCGAAACGCTCGCCGACCCGCTTCGTCAGTTCCTCTATGTCGAAGGGCCGTTCCGGGACGACGATGGCGTGCGCGCCGGCCGCCATGCCGGAGTGCAGCGCGATCCAGCCGGTGTGCCGGCCCATGACCTCGACGACCAGCACCCGCTGGTGCGACTCGGCCGTGGTCTTCAGCCGGTCGAGGGCCTCCGTCGCCACTCCGACGGCCGTGTCGAAGCCGAAGGTGACGTCGGTGACCGCGATGTCGTTGTCGATGGTCTTCGGCACGCCCACCACGGGCAGACCGCTGTCCGACATCAGCCGGGCCGCCTTGAGCGTGCCCTCGCCGCCGATGGGGATGATCGCGTCGAGGCCGAGTTCCTCGACATGGCCCTTGGCCCGCTCCACGCCGTCCCGCAGATGGGAGGGCTGGACCCGGGAGGACCCGAGAATCGTGCCGCCGCGGGCGAGGATGCCGCCCACCGCGTCGAGGTCGAGCTTGAGGTAGTCGCACTCCAGGAGGCCCTTCCAGCCGTCCCGGAAGCCGATGACCTCGTCGCCGTGGTCGACGACGGCGCGGTGCACGACGGACCGGATGACGGCGTTCAGGCCGGGGCAGTCGCCGCCGGACGTGAGGACACCAATGCGCATAGCCCGAAATACCTTCTCAACGTGGGCCGGGGACCGGACCACGTTGTCCGGCTCGAATGCCCGCCACCCTAGCGGCATCGGGGCGCCGGACCGAACCTCGCGTCCGCCTGCTGGACGACCCCGCTCACCTGTGCGGATGTGCCGTCAGACGGGCTGTTGACCAGCAGGTTGACGCGTACCCCGGGCCTGCCGCGGACCAGCGCCTAGGCAGGCTGCTGAGCAGCGGCGATGCGCTCGTCGCGCAGGGCCTCGTACCAGCGGTCGTCGGTCGGCGGCAGCGCGTTGACGTCAAGGGCCAGCTTCAGCAGCAGGTCCGCGATCAGCGGGTTGCGCGCGAGCACGGGGCCGTGCATGTACGTGCCGAAGACGGTGTCGTTGTACGCGCCCTCCGTGCCGTCGCCCGTGCCGTTGCCGTTGCCGAACTGCACCCGGGCGAGCGGGCGGGCGGTGGGGCCGAGGTGGGTGACGCCCTGGTGGTTCTCGAAGCCGGTCAGCGGGGGCAGGCCGAGACGTGGGTCGATGTCGCCCAGCACGTCACCGACGCACCGCTCGCCCTCGCCCCGCACGGAGACGACGTCCAGCAGCCCGAGACCGGGCTCGCGCTGGCCGAGGTCGTTGATGAACTCGTGGCCGAGGATCTGGTAGCCGGCGCACACGGAGAACACGATGGCGCCGTTCTCCACGGCCCGCTGCAGTCCGCCGTCCCGGCGCAGCCGCTCGGCGGCGAGCCGCTGCGGACGGTCCTCGCCGCCGCCGATCAGATAGATGTCGCCGGAGGTCGGGATCGGCTGGTCGCTGCGTACGTCCAGCCGGGCCACGTCCAGGCCGCGCTGCTGGGCCCGGCGCTCGACGACCAGGACGTTGCCCTGGTCGCCGTAGGTGCTGAGCAGGTCGGGATAGATCCAGACGACCCGCAGTTGGTTGTCGCTCACAAAAGTCCCCTGACGTCTCGTGCTCAGTTGCCGACCCGGCGGCGCAGGTCCTGGAACGCCGTGTAGTTGGCGATGACCTCGATCCGGCCCGGCGGGCAGGCCTGTACGGCCTGGTCGAGGTTCTCGTAGACCTGGAAATGCTGGTTCGCGACCTCCAGGCGCACCGCCAGGTCCAGCCTCCGGTCGCCGATCACGCAGATCGGGTGGCCCGTCAGACGCGAGTAGTCGACGTCCCACAGCCAGGAGGTGTCGGTGCCGTCGGCGGAGCGCGCGTTCACGGACAGGATGACCGGGGTGGGCGGCGGGTCGATCAGGGAGAACGTCTCCAGCCAGCCGGCCGGGTTCTTCGCGAGCAGCAGCCGGAGGTCACGGCCCTGGAACTGGACCACGTCGTACCGTCCGGCGACCGCCTGCACCTGGTACATGCGCTCCAGCGCGACCTGCGGCGGCACGCCGAACACGGCGGCGACGGCGGCCGAGGAGGCGGCGTTGGCCTTGTTGGCGCGGCCGGGCAGCTGCAGGTGGATCGGCCAGGCCGAGCCGTGCGGGTCGAGGACGTGGTCGCCGGAGAGCGCCCAGCTCGGCGTCGGACGGCGGAAGCCGCACTCGCCGCAGAACCAGTCGTCGCCCGGGCGCTGCATCACGCCGCCGCACGACGGGCAGGACCAGGCGTCGTCCTTCCACATCTGCCCGGCGGCGACCCAGATCACGTTGGGGGAGGAGGACGCCGCCCAGACCACCAGCGGGTCGTCGCAGTTGGCGACGACCACGGCCTTGGAGCCCGCGAGCCCCTCGCGCCAGTTCTCGGCGAGCATGCGCGTCTCGGCGGCCCGGTCGAGCTGGTCGCGGGAGAGGTTGAGCAGCGCGATGCACTTCGGGGCGGTGTCCCGGGCGACACCGGCGAGGTACTTCTCGTCGACCTCGATGACGCCGTAGCGCGCGTCCGAGCTGCCCGCGAGCGCCGAGGTGATGCCGGCCGGCATGTTGGCGCCGAGCGCGTTGGACACGACCGGCCCCGCCGCGCGCAGGGCCTCGGCGATGAGCCGGGTGGTGGTGGTCTTGCCGTTCGTCGCGGAGACCAGGATCACGTCCAGGTTCTGGGCGAGCCGGGCGAGGAGGTCGGGGTCGAGCTTGAGCGCCACCCGGCCGCCGATCACCGAACCGCTGCCGCGTCCCGCGGCACGGGATGCCGCTGCGACCGCCTTGCCCGCGGTCACGGCCAGCTTGGCCCGCGGCGAGAGCGGGTCCGAGTTGCCTGCCATCAGTTCTCGATCCTCCTTGCGTACGCGCCGCGCCTTGAAGCCTGACGGCCACGTGGTGTGGACCTCAGCCTATCGAGATCCATTAGCACTCCCGAACCGCGGCACTGTGGCGAACTCGTGTGGGAGGCGCGGACCGACAGGACCTTACTCTTGCCGCCATGCGACAGAGCCCCATCCCCGGCGCTCACGGCAACGTGAGACCCCTCACCCTGCACGGCGACCCCGTCCTCCACACCCCTTGCGCGGAGGTCACCGACTTCGGCCCCGAACTGGCCCGGCTCGTGGAGGACTTGTTCGCGACCATGTACGCCGCGCAGGGCGTCGGCCTCGCCGCCAACCAGATCGGCGAGCCGCTGCGGGTCTTCGTCTACGACTGCCCCGACGACGAGGACGTCCGGCACCTCGGCCACGTGGTCAACCCGCGCCTGGTCGAGGCGGACGGAGTGGTGATCCGCGGCCCGGAGGGCTGCCTGTCCCTGCCGGGCCTGGAAGCGGGCACGGAGCGTTACGACCACGCGGTGGTCGAAGGCTTCACGGTGACCGGCGACCCGATCACCGTCCACGGCACGGGCTTCTTCGCCCGCTGCCTGCAGCACGAGTACGACCACGTGGAGGGCCGCATCTACGCGGACCGTCTCAGGGGCCGACGTCACCGCAAACTGATGCGACAGGTGGCCCGGGCTTCTTGGAACGCCTGAGCGTCGTTGTCCCAGGGGCGCGGGGAACTGCGCGACCAACCCCCACCGGCCCGCACACGACACGCGACAGTCAGAACCCCGGACCCCCGACCCGATCCCCCGCAGCAGCAAGCCGCCCCCACAACAGATCAGCCAGACTTCGCACCAACTCCGCACGAGAACACGGCCGCTCACCCAGCCACCAGTCCCCGGCCGCATGCATCATCCCGACGATCCCATGCCCCCACACCCGCGCCAGTTGCTGCCCACCCGGCCCGAGATCCAGCCGCTCCTCGATGACCTGAGCCAGCTCCTCACCCATCCGCCGCAGCAACGGCGCACTGTGCTTGCCGACATCGAACCCCTGGTCCCCCGGCTGGCTCCCCTCCGCCGGATGCATCAGGAACCGGTACACCTGAGGCCGCGCCTCGATCGCCGCGAGGTACGTGTCCAACGTCGCCTCGACCCGCTCCCGGCGATCCGCCGGCGCGTCCAGCGCCGCCCGCAGGGAGTCCAGCAGCGCGTCGGTGTGCCGCTTTGCAAGGGCCGCGTAAAGTCCGCCCTTGTCGCCGAAGTGCCGGTAGAGGATCGGCTTCGTGATACCCGCCTCGGCGGCGATGGCGTTCATCGAGGCCTGCGGGCCGTCGCGCAGCACCACTCGGTCGGCGGCCTCCAGCAGCTCACGCCGGCGGCGGTCGGCGGACCGTTGCTGGTCGGTCCGCTGCGTGGTGTCCATGTGCTCTCCCCACCCGTGCTGATTCGATGACGCCTGCGCAAACTAACACTGAAGCATGCCCTGGGCATCGAAAGGGTGCCGACCGGTCGGTAGGAGTTGACGTGGACTACCCGCCGGTAACAGACTGGTGTTACCGCAAGTAACAGGCACGTAGTGCCGCCGCTGGAGGGGACCGACATGGCCGAGTTCACCATGGAGCTCAACGACGAACAGAAGGAGGTCCGGGACTGGCTGCACGGCTTCGCGGCCGATGTGATCCGCCCCGCGGCCGCCGAATGGGACGAGCGTGAGGAGACTCCCTGGCCGGTCATCCAGGAGGCCGCCAAGGTCGGCATCTACTCCTTGGACTTCTACGCCCAGCAGTACTTCGACCCCACCGGCCTCGGCATACCGATGGCGATGGAGGAGCTGTTCTGGGGCGACGCGGGCATCGCCCTGTCCATCGTCGGCACCGGCCTCGCCGCCGTCGGCGTCCTCGCCAACGGCACCGAGGAGCAGATCGGCACCTGGATCCCCCAGATGTACGGCGACGCGAACGACGTCAAGGTCGCGGCCTTCTGCTCCTCCGAGCCCGACGCCGGCTCCGACGTCGCCTCCATGCGCACCCGCGCCGAGTACGACGAGGCCAAGGACGAGTGGGTGCTCAACGGCACCAAGACCTGGGCGACCAACGGCGGCATCGCCAACGTCCACGTCGTCGTCGCGGTGGTCGACCCGGAACTCGGCTCCAAGGGCCACGCCTCCTTCATCGTCCCGCCGGGCACGCCCGGGCTGGCCCAGGGACAGAAGTTCAAGAAGCACGGGATCCGCGCCTCGCACACCGCCGAGGTCGTCCTGGACGACGTGCGTGTTCCCGGCTCCTGCCTGCTCGGCGGCAAGGAGAAGCTGGACGAGCGGCTGGCCCGGGCGCGGGAGAAGGCCAAGCAGGGCGGCGAGCGGGTGAAGAACGCCGCGATGGCCACGTTCGAGGCGAGCCGTCCCGCGGTCGGGGCCATGGCGGTGGGCACCGCCCGGGCCGCCTACGAGGTCGCCCTCGACTACGCGAGGACGCGCGAGCAGTTCGGCCGGCCGATCATCGACAACCAGGGTGTCGCCTTCCAGCTCGCGGACATGCGGACGTCCATCGACGCGGCGCGGCTGCTGGTGTGGCGGGCGTCGTGGATGGCGGTCAACGGGAAGCCGTTCACGGCTGCCGAGGGATCGATGTCCAAGCTGTTCGCGAGCGAGACGGCGAAGAAGGTCACCGCTCAGGCGATCCAGATCCTGGGCGGGAACGGCTACACCCGGGAGTACCCGGTGGAGCGCATGCATCGTGATGCGGCGATCTACACGATCTTCGAGGGGACGAGCGAGATCCAGCGGCTGGTGATCGCCCGTACGCTGGCGGGCGTGCCGATCCGCTAGGCCGGTTCCTGGGCTCGCCACGTCACGGGAAGGGCCCCGGGCCCGCGGGCCGGCCGGCCCTCCCCGAAGGCCACTTCCCCGGCGGGCACGGCGAGCCGCAGGCCCGGTACGCCGTCGAGGAGCGCGTCGACCAGAAGTTCGGCCTCCAGCCTCGCCAGCATGCCGCCCAGGAGGTCTGCGGTCCTCGGGCGGCGCAGCAGTGCGCGGGCGGCGCGGGGGCGGATCTCCGGTTCGGTACGCAGCCGTTCGGCGAGTTCCGGGTGGGTCAGCAGGACGCGGAACAACCGGCCGCTGGTGCCCATGACCGTCTCGCCGCCGGTCTGGAGGCGCACCGCGAGCCCCACCGCCTCCTCCGGCGTGACCTCGCCCCGGCCCACGGCGGCGGCGAGCAGGGACGTGACGTCCTCGTCTGTGCCCTCCCGGCGCAGGCCGATCAGGTCGGAGAAGTAGGCGCCCATCGCCTTCCTCGCCCTCTCGCCGGTCTCGGTGCCGTGCGGGGCGGACAGGATCAGCCGGGTCCAGGCGTGCATGCCCTGCCGGTCAGTGGGCGGGACGCCCATCAGCTCGCAGATCACGCCCACGGTGAACGGGCTGAGCACGACCTCGGTGAGGTCGGCCGGCGGGCCGTCCTGGAGCATCTCGTCGACCAGTTCCGCCAGCATGTGGCGGGACCGCTCGCGCACCCGCGCCACCCCGCGCGCCGCGGTGAGCCCGATCCGGGTGACGGCTTCCTCGTGCGTCAGCTCGCTCAGGACTTCGCTCATCCCACCTCGTCTCGTCCGCACTGTGCCGGTGGCCCAAGGTCCTTCCACGATCACCCGATGGGACGCCGGGCTCGCGTCGGGCTACTCCGTACCGGGGACGCTGCGCCAGGCTGGGTGCAGACCCGCACACCCACCCGCACCGAGGGAGACCGCGATGACGCGCACGGCCCGGGAGCTGCTGGCGACGACCACAGCCCGACTCGCCCCGGACCCCCGCACCAACCCCGTGGTCCCCCGGATCGCCCGCGGGGAGGCACCGCGCTCCGTCCTCGCCGCCCTCGCGCTGGAACAGGCCTCGGTGATCCCCGCGGACCGCCGCGCGTTCCAGCACCTGGCCGAACGCTCCCTCGGGACCGACCCCGAAGCCGCGGCCTTCTTCCGGATGCTCGCGGAGGGCGAGGCGCTGGCGGAGGAACAGCTGGAGACCTTCGCGAGGGCGTGTGGTGTGGACGGCGAGAAGGCGGCTTCGTACGCACCGCGCCCAGGCTGTCAGGCCTACCCCGCGTACGTCGCCTGGCTGTCCCTGAACGGCTCTCCGGCGGACGCCGTCCTGGCTCTGACGGCCAACTTCTCGGCCTGGGGAGGCTATTGCGCGACCATCGCCACCGCGTTGCGCCGGCACTACGCCTTCGACGACGCGGCCTGTGCCTTCTTCGACTTCTTCGCCAAGCCGTCACCCGGCCTGGACGAGACGGCGACGGCTGCCGTGCGGGCGGGCCTCGACGCCGGGCGACTCACCGAGTCACTGGCACACGAGTACGGCCGACTTCTTCAGCACTACGAGGCGATGTTCTGGACCGCGTTGGTGGAGCCGACCCCTTAGGGGCGCGGGGAACTGCGCGACCAGCCCCCACGGACCCGCACCCGAACGACTCACGACGCCCCCCCACTGCTGTGCGCGATACAAGCCACATCAATACGGTCGGCCAACTTCGCGAGCTCGATCGTCAACGCCGCGACCGTGTCCTCGTCGAGTCCCGACTCCCCGGACTCCACAAGGCGCACCCACCGCCCCCCAACCGTCCGCAACAGCTTGCTCACATCGGCAGCAGCCACCTGCAAGGCCCCGCGGTCGTCGACGATCAACGGCAGAGTCACTTCGCGGTTCACAGACGGGATCGTAGCCCCGCAACACTCACGCACCATGCCAAACAGTCGTGATGTTGCAGAACTCGCGGATTCCGTGCCCGGACAGCTCACGCCCGTACCCGGACCGCTTCACCCCGCCGAACGGGAACGCCGGATGGGACGCCGTCATGCCATTGACGTACACGCTGCCCGCCTCCAGGTCGCGGACGAACCGGTCCACCTCGGCCTCGTCCCGTGTCCACACGTTCGAACTCAGCCCGAACGGCGAGTCGTTCGCGATCAGCACGGCCTCGTCCAGGTCGGCCGCCCGGTACAGCGTGGCGACCGGCCCGAACGCCTCCTCCCGGTGGATGCGCATCTCGCGGGTGATGCCCGCGAGGATCGTCGGCCGGAAGTACCAGCCGGGCCCGTCCGGCCGTTCGCCGCCGCACAGCACGGCCGCACCGCCGCGCACCGCGTCGTCGACCAGTTCCTCCAGATCGCGCAGTCCCTGTTCGCTGGAGAGCGGCCCGACCTCGGTGTCGTCGGCCAGGGGGTCGCCGACCTTCAGCGCCTCCATGCCCGCGGTGAAACGCTCGGCGAAGGCGTCGTAGACGTCCGTGTGCACGATGAAGCGCTTGGCGGCGATGCAGGACTGCCCGGTGTTCTGCACACGAGCCGTCACCGCGATCTCGGCGGCCCGGTCGAGGTCGGCGGAGGGCATGACGACGAACGGGTCGCTGCCGCCCAGCTCCAGCACCGTCTTCTTGACCATCTCGCCGGCGGTGGAGGCGACCGCGCGGCCCGCCGGCTCGCTGCCGGTGAGCGTGGCCGCCTTGACCCGCTCGTCGCGCAGGATGTCGTCGACCGCGGCGGAGCCGATCAGCAGCGTCTGGAAAGTGCCCTCGGTGAAGCCCGCCCGGTGGAACAGGTCCTCCAGGTAGAGAGCGGTCTGCGGGACGTTGGAGGCGTGCTTGAGCAGGCCCACGTTGCCCGCCATCAGCGCGGGCGCGGCGAAGCGGATCACCTGCCAGAGCGGGAAGTTCCACGGCATCACCGCCAGCACCGGGCCCAGCGGCCGGTAGCGGACCCGTACGCGGGACGCGCCGGAGTCCTTCACATCGGTGTCGGAGGGTTCCTCGTCGGCGAGCAGTTCCTCGGCGTGCTCGGCATACCAGCGCATCGCCTTGGCACACTTCGCCGCCTCGGCGCGGGCCTGCTGGATCGGCTTGCCCATCTCCGTGGTCATCACGCGGGCGATGTCCTGCTGATCCTCGTCGAGGAGGTCGGCCGCCCTGTTCAGCAGCCGGGCGCGCTCCTCGAACGTCGTCGTCCGGTACGTGCGGAACGTGGCCTCCGCGAGCTGGAGCCGGCGCTCGATCTCCTGCTCGCCCATGGCCTCGTACGTCTTGAGCGTCTCGCCGTTCGCCGGGTTCACCGTTGCGATGGGCATGGCTGACCTCCCTCGGAGCGGGCTGTGTCTCGACCTTCCCGCGCGGCGGAGGGGACCGCAACGCGGGAGCGTCTCCTCAGGTCGAGTGCTCCGCCAGGCGGTCGAGAAACGCCGCCTGGGCCTTGACGATCACCTCGCGTCCCCGGTCGAGACCGAACCACGCCACCCGGTCGAGCTCGGGAAACTCCTGGAGCCGCCCCGACCGCGGCGGCCACTCCATCCGGAACGTGCCGGGCACGATCGTCGCCGGGTCGAAATCCGCCTCGATCGCCCAGGCCGTGACGATCTTGCCGCCTGTCTGCCGGACCTCGCCCAGGTCGATGGCCTCGCCGTCGGGCGCGGGCAGTCCCAGCTCCTCCTCGAACTCGCGGTGGGCGGCCGCCCAGGCGGACTCGTCGGGCTCGTACTCGCCCTTGGGGAGGGTCCAGGCTCCGGCGTCGCGCCGGGCGAAGAAGGGGCCGCCCATGTGCCCGAGCAGCACCTGGAGGCCGTCGGCGGTGTGGTGGAAGAGCAGCAGGCCGGCACTGCGCTTCACGGGCCCACCTCCGGGTGCGCGGCCAGCAGCGTCTCCACCGTGTCGGCGTCCTCGGGGCGCTTGTCCTCGCGGTAGCGGACCACGCGGGCGAAGCGCAGGGTGACTCCGGCGGGGTAGCGGGTGGAGCGTTGCAGGCCGTCGTAGGCGATCTCGACGACGAGTTCCGGGCGTACGGTCACGACGTATCCGTTGTCCTCGACGGCGATCCCCTGGAGCCGTTCGGTCTGCCAGGTGAGCATCGCGTCGGTCATGCCCTTGAAGGTCTTGCCGAGCATGGCCAGGCCGCCGTCGGCGGTGCGGGCGCCCAGGTGGAGGTTGGAGAGCTTGCCGGTGCGGCGGCCGTGGCCCCACTCCGCGGCCAGCACGACCAGGTCGAGGGTGTGGACGGGCTTGACCTTCAGCCAGGACGCTCCGCGCCGTCCCGCGCTGTAGGGGGCGTCCAGCGCCTTGGCGACGACGCCCTCGTGGCCGCGCTCCAGCGTCCCGGCCAGGAACTCCTCCGCCGTGCGCACGTCGTCCGGGCGGGACACCGTGGTGCGCCGGACCCGCATCGGCTCGGGGACCAGCCGGGCCAGCTCGGCGTGCCGCTCGGCGAACGGCAGGTCGAGCAGGTCGTGGCCGTCGACGGACAGCGCGTCGAAGAAGACGGGGGAGACAGGAACCGCGCGGGCGGCCGTCGCCACGTCGGTGCGGGAGCCGACGCGTCCGGCGGTCTCCTGGAACGAGCGGGGGCGCCCGCCCTCGTCGAAGGAGATCACCTCGCCGTCCAGGATGAACCGCTCGCCCCGCAACTTCAGGGCGGCGGAGGTCACTTCGGGCAGGCGGTCGGTGATGTCGTCGAGGGTGCGGGTGTAGAGCCGCACCGAGTCGCCCTCCCGGTGCACCTGGATACGGATGCCGTCCAGCTTCTCCTCGACCGCACAGGCGCCGAGCTTGTCCACCGCCTCGGCCACCGAGGAGGCGCTGTGCGCCAGCATCGGCCAGACCGGGCGGCCGACGGTGAGGCGGAAGCGGTCCAGGGCGGCGGGGCCGTCCGCGAGCAGCGCCTCGGCCACTGCCTGGAGGGAGCCCGCGAGCATCACCGCCCGCCGTACGTCCGCCGGGGGCGCCCCGGTCGCCTGGGCCAGGCCCTCGACCGCGACCGCGTCCAGCGCGCCCTGCCGCACCTCGCCGGTGAGCAGCCCGATCAGGAACCGCTGCTCGTCCTCGGTGGCCGCGCCCATCAACGCGCCCACCAGCCGGGCCCGTTCCGCCTGGGAGCCGGGGCCGGACACCTTCGCGAGCTCCGACAGGCGTACGTCCACATCCCGTACGGTCAGGCCCGGCTCGGCCGCCGGGGCGACGGGGCGGCTCAGTACCTTCCAGCCCACGCCGATCCGGCCCTGTGGCAGCCGTCCCGCCAGGTAAGGGATGACGATCGGCACGTCGTCCGCCTCGGCCTCCCGGAAGAGCTCCGCGAGCAGGGCGGTCTTCCGGGACCGCGCCGAGGTGGCGGCGACCTCCTGGGACACTCGGGCCAGCCGGTACAGCAGCATGCAGCCATGGTGCACCGGAGGCCCTGCCTCTACACCTGGACGCCGGTGCGGAGGTTTCACGAGCAGCCGCTACACCCGCACGGCGGCGTCCAGATCCGTCATCAGCAGGTCCCCGACGATCGCCGACGCCGCCCGGTACCCGCCGCTCGCCGCGTGGACCACCTGCTCCGCGAAGCCGATCGCGTTACCCGCCGCCCACACGCCCGGCACCGTCGTCAGGCCGGTCGGGTCGACCACCGGATAGGCGCCGAAGGGCGTCTCGTGCAGCTCGGCGCCGAGCTGTTCCAGAAGCCCGTTCCGCGGAACGGCGTGCGGGGCGACGAACAGCACGGAGCGGGTGTGCGTCGAACCGTCGGCGAGCCGGACACCGGTGAGCCGGTCGTCCTCGACCACCAGCTCCGCGACCTCCCCCGGCACCACGTCCACCCCGGCCGCGGCGAGCCGGCGCAGATCGTCGTCGGACAGCTCCTCCTCGGCGACCGTGTGCAGGAAGAACCGCACGTCCTTCGACCACTGGGACACCATCAGCGCCTGGTGCACGCTCTTCGGGCTCGTGCCGAGCACGCCGAACGGCTGGTCGCGCACCTCCCAGCCGTGGCAGAAGGGGCAGTGCAGCACGTCCCGGCCGAACCGCTCGGCGACCCCGGGTACCGTCGGCAGCTCGTCCTTCAGCCCGGTCGCGACGACCAGCCGCCGGGCCCGCACGGTCCGCCCGTCGGCCAGCTGCACGGTGAAGTCCTCGCCCTTCGCCACCTCCACCACCCGGCCCCGGACGAGCTCCACGCCGTAGCGGGCGATCTCCTCACGGCCGGCGGCCAGGAACTCGGCGGGCGGCATCCCGTCCCGTGTCAGGTAGCCCTGCATGTGCGCGGCCGGGGCGTTGCGCGGCTCGCCCGCGTCGACCACCAGCGTCCGCTGCCGGGCCCGGCCCAGCACCAGCGCGGCGGACAGGCCCGCGGCACCCCCGCCGACGACGACCACTGCGTATTTCTCGGTCACGGTGACCACCTCCGCCGCCGAGAGTCGCCCCGGCTCTTCGGTATTGACAAACGTGTTTGCCGAATCTGCAATACGACCATGACTACGGACGAGGTACTCGCGGGCGTCGGCCCCCGGCTGCGGCAGATGCGGAAGGAGCGGGAGGTGACCCTGGCGGCGCTCTCCGAGACCACCGGCATCTCCGTCAGCACCCTGTCGCGCCTGGAGTCCGGCCTGCGTAAACCCAGTCTGGAACTGCTGCTGCCCATCGCGCGCGCCCACCAGGTGGCGCTGGACGAACTGGTCGGAGCCCCGCCTACCGGTGATCCGCGGGTGCGGTCGAAGCCGATCGTGATGGGCGGCCGCACCCACTGGCCGCTCACCCGCCAGCCCGGCGGCCTCCAGGCGTACAAGGTGCTGGAGCCGAAGCGCAGGCAGGAGCCGGACACGCGCACGCACGAGGGATACGAGTGGTTGTACGTGCTGTCCGGAAAACTGCGTCTCGTCCTGGGTGAGCACGACGTGGTGCTGACGGCGGGGGAGGCCGCCGAGTTCGACACCCGGGTGCCGCACTGGTTCGGGTCGACGGGGGAGGGGCCCGTGGAGTTCCTCAGTCTGTTCGGCCCGCAGGGCGAGCGGATGCACGTGCGGGCACGGCCGAAGCGGTCGTGACGCATCTGACTGTTCCCTGATCGGCAAGCGACCGCTTAGTATGCGAACCGACCCCGGTCAGACGAAGCAGTCCCCCGTGGAGGCACCGCATGCAGGCATGGCACGTGCACGAGAACGGCGAGCCGAGCGAGGTGATGCGGCTCGAGGACACCGAGCCGCCCACGCCCGGTGACGGCCAGGTCCTGCTGAAGGTGCGCGCCGCGAACATCAACTTCCCCGACGCGCTGCTGTGCCGGGGCCAGTACCAGGTCAGGCCACCGCTGCCGTTCACCCCGGGGGTGGAGATCTGCGGCGAGACCGAGGACGGCCGCCGGGTGATCGCCAACCCGGCGCTGCCGTACGGCGGCTTCGCCGAGTACGCCGTCGCCGACTCCGCCGCCCTGCTGCCGGCGCCGGACGCCCTGGACGACGCCGAGGCCGCCGCCCTGCACATCGGGTACCAGACGGGCTGGTTCGGTCTGCACCGCCGGGCCGGTCTCCAGGCGGGGGAGACCCTGCTCGTCCACGCTGCCGCTGGAGGGGTCGGCAGCGCGGCCGTGCAGCTCGGGAAGGCCGCCGGCGCCACCGTCATCGGTGTCGTCGGCGGCTCCGGGAAGGCGGCCGTCGCCCGTGAGCTGGGCTGCGACGTCGTGATCGACCGGCGCGCCGAGGACGTCGTCGCCGCGGTCAAGGAGGCCACCGGCGGCCGGGGAGCCGACGTGATCTACGACCCGGTCGGCGGCGAGGCCTACACCCAGTCCGCCAAGACCGTCGCCTTCGAGGGCCGCATCGTGGTCGTCGGCTTCGCCAGCGGCACCATCCCCAGCCCCGGTCTGAACCACGCCCTGGTGAAGAACTACTCGATCCTGGGCCTGCACTGGGGCCTGTACAACACCAAGAACCCGAAGCTGGTCCAGCACTGCCACGAGCAGCTCACCGAGCTGGCCGCCCGGGGCGCGATCAAGCCGCTGGTGAGCGAGCGGGTGCCGCTCGCCGGGGCCGCCGCGGCCGTGCAGAAGGTCGCGGACGGCCTCACCACCGGCCGCGTCGCCGTCGTCATGGAGGAGGCAGCAGCATGAGCAGCGCCGAGGAACTGCGACGTCGCACACGGGAGTTGCTGGCCGCCCATCCGCCGGCCTCGACCGACCGCCTGGACTTCCTCCGGGCCCGCTTCGACGCCGGGCTGGCCTGGGTGCACTACCCGGAAGGTCTCGGCGGACTCGGCGCTCCCCGTTCCCTTCAGGCCGTCGTGGACGCCGAGCTGGAGGCGGCCGGGGCGCCCGACAACGACTCGCGCCGCAACGGCATCGGGCTCGGCATGGCCGCCCCGACGATCCTCAAGTACGGCACCGAGGAGCAGAAGCAGCGCTATCTGCGGCCGCTGTGGATCGGCGAGGAGGTCTGGTGCCAGCTGTTCAGCGAGCCCGGAGCGGGCTCCGACCTCGCCGCGCTCGGCACCCGTGCGGTGCGGGAGGGCGACGACTGGGTGGTCAACGGGCAGAAGGTGTGGACGTCGGGCGCGCACAACGCGCGCTGGGCCATCCTCATCGCCCGCACCGACCCGGACGTGCCCAAGCACGCCGGCATCACCTACTTCGTCTGCGACATGACCGACCCCGGCGTCGAGGTCCGGCCGCTGCGCCAGATCACCGGTGAGGCCGAGTTCAACGAGGTCTTCCTCACCGACGTCCGCATCCCCGACTCCCGCCGCCTCGGCGAGATCGGCGACGGCTGGCGCGTCGCGCAGACCACGCTGAACAACGAACGCGTCGCCATCGGCGGCATGCGGCTGCCCCGCGAGGGCGGCATGATCGGCCCGGTCGCCAAGACCTGGCGCGAACGCCCCGAACTGCGCACCCACGACCTGCACCAGCGACTGCTGAAGCTCTGGGTCGAGTCCGAGGCCGCCCGCCTCACCGCCGAACGCCTGCGCCAGCAACTCGTCGCGGGCCACCCCGGCCCCGAGGGCGCCGGCATGAAGCTGGCCTTCGCCCGCCTCAACCAGGAGATCAGCGGCCTGGAGGTCGAACTCCTCGGCGAGGAGGGGCTGGCGTACGACGACTGGACCATGCGCCGCCCGGAACTGGTCGACTTCACGGGCCGCGAGGCCGGCTACCGCTACCTGCGCTCCAAGGGCAACAGCATCGAGGGCGGGACCACCGAGGTCCTGCTGAACATCGTCGCCGAGCGCGTCCTCGGCCTGCCCGCCGAACCGCGCACCGACAAGGACGTCGCCTGGAAGGACCTCGCCCGATGACCACGCAGAGCGCACAGCCCGACCTGCTGTACTCGGAGGAGGAAGAGGCGCTGCGCGCCGCCGTCCGCGACCTGCTCGCCGACCACTGCGACGCACCCGGTGTGATCGCCCGCACGGAGTCCGGTGCCCCGCACGACCGCGCGGCGTGGAAGGCGCTGGCCGACGGCATGGGCCTCGCCGGTCTCCTGGTCCCCGAGTCCCTGGGCGGCCAGGGCGCCACCCACCGCGAGGCCGCCGTCGTCCTGGAGGAGCTGGGCCGGGCCGTCGCGCCCGTGCCGTACCTGACGAGTGCCGTCGTCGCGACCGAGGCCCTGCTGGCCTGCGCGGCCGACGACCTCCTCGGCGAACTGGCGTCGGGGCGGAGGATCGGCGCCCTCGCGGTCGCGCTGAACATCGCGCCGGGCGGCGCGTACAAGGTCGTACGCCACGAAGGCGGGACGCTGCACGGTGAGGTGACCGGCATCGCGGACGCTGCCGCCGCCGACGTGCTCCTCGTCCCCGCGGACGACGGCGGGCTGTACGCGGTCGAGGCCGGCGCGGCGACCGTCACGCCCCAGGTCTCCCTGGACCTGACCCGGCCGCTCGCCACCGTCACCCTCGACGGCGCCTCCGGCCGCCTGCTGGGCGACGCCGGACCCGCCGTACGCCGGGCCCTGCGCGCGGGCGCCGGGCTGCTCGCCTCCGAACAGTACGGCCTCGCCGAGTGGACGCTGACCGAAACCGTCCGCTACCTGAAGGAACGCAAGCAGTTCAACCGGCCCGTCGGCGGCTTCCAGGCGCTCAAGCACCGGCTGGCCCAGCTGTGGCTGGAGGTCGTCAACCTCCGCGCGGCCGCCCGCAACGCCGCCGACGCGCTGTCCACCGGTGAGGACGCCGACGTGGCCGTCGCCGTCGCCCAGGCCTTCGCGGCGCCCGTCGCCGTCCACGCCGCCGAGGAAGCCCTGCAACTGCACGGCGGCATCGGCATGACGTGGGAGCACCCGGTGCACCTGTACCTGAAGCGCGCCAAGGCCGACTCCATCGCCTACGGCACGGCGGGCGCCCACCGGGAGGCACTGGCCGGACTGATCGACCTCCAGGCTCCCTGACGTTCACCTGGCTGACGCCCGCGGAAAGCCCGCCCCACCTGGGGCGGGCCTTTTCGTGCAACCCGCCCCGGTGAAGTGAACGCGCAGCGGCGGTCCGGCCAACTCCGCGCGCGGGCCTGCTCCTCGGACCTGCCGGGACCCCATACTCGCAGGGTCCCGTACGGCACTTCAGGGAGGCAGAGCATGGCCCTCACCACCCGTCGCAAGGCCCTCACCACCCTCGGCGCCGCCCTCGCGGGCTCGGTCGCCCTCCCCGCCGGCCACGCGGCGGCCGGCGAACAGGGGTACGGGCCCCGCCCGTTGTGGCGCGCCCATGCCCACAACGACTACGAGCACCCACGCCCCCTGCTCGACGCCCTGGACCACCGGTTCGGCAGCGTCGAAGCCGACATCTACCTCGTGGGCGACCAGCTCCTCGTCGCCCACGACCCGGAGGACCTCGACCCGGCGCGGACCCTCGAATCCCTCTACCTCGACCCGCTCGCCGCGCGTGTCCGGGCCAACCACGGTCGCGTGTACCGGGGGTACCGCGGATCGCTGCAGCTCCTCGTCGACATCAAGACCGAGGGCGCGTCGACGTATCGCGAACTCGACCGGCACCTCGGGCGCTACCGGCACCTGTTCACGACGTACGCCCACGGCCGGGTCCGGCGCGGCCCCGTCACCGTCGTCGTCTCGGGCGACCGCGCGGCCCGAACGCCCATGGAGGCGCAAGCCGTCCGCCGCGCCTTCTACGACGGCCGCCTCACCGACCTCGGCAGCCCGGCACCGGCCTCCTTCATCCCGCTGATCAGCGACAACTGGTCGCTCAACTTCACCTGGCAGGGCGTGGGCGCGTTCCCGGACACCGAACGGGAGAAGCTGCGGGGCATCGTCCGCACCGCGCACCGGCGGGGGCAGAAGGTGCGGTTCTGGGCCACCCCGGACCTGCCCGGACCCTCCCGCGACGCGCTGTGGGGCGAACTGCTCGCCGCGGACTCCGACTTCCTCAACACCGACGACGACGAGGTTCGTCGCGAGCAGGGGCTCGACGGCGGGGCGCGTGTAGGTGCGCAG
>NZ_JBEXQJ010000044.1:0-55852 GCF_040612515.1 Streptomyces sp. NPDC006372
GCGCACAGTCCATCGGGTGTTCGCCCAGCGACCCGGGCCGGTGTTCCCGGTGCCGTCTGCCCGAGTCGTCCGGCTCACTCGCGCGGGTCGGCGGGTTGAGGGCGGTCATCAGTTCCAGGCCGGTGACCGCCGTCGAACCGCACGGCGTCAGCACCCGCGCCGCGTAGGTGCCCAGCACCCGGGCCAGTTCGGCCGGCTCCAGCTCCGCGGCCTGCCCCCAGGAACGGGCGTCGAGCGCACCCCAGGAGGGGACGCACAGTTGCACGCAGTGCCGCCGACCGCCCTCAGCGGGGCGGTAGATCCGTGCCCAGGGTCCGAGCCCGCGCCGGGTCAGCCGCCAGTTCGCCTTGTCCAGTTGCCTGCAGACCTTGTGCTCGTCCGGGAGCCGCCCGGAGAGGCGTTCCGAGTCCGTCAGCCGGACAGGAAGTCCGTAGCGCTCCAAGGCAGCGGCGGTGAGCACCAGCAACGGGTCCGTGTCCCTGCCGGAGCCGTGCAGCTTCTCCGCACCGAGTTGTGCCTCCTTCAGCGTCCACTCCACCAGGGCGGGCAGCGACCTGGCGGGCACGTCCGTCACCAGACCGCCGATGCCGTAGCCGGTCACGCGGCGATCGGCGTCCGCGTCGAGGACCAGCAGGGGGCCGTTCGCGAACCGGGGGGCGTCGTCCGGCCGCGGAGGGCCCGCCTGGGCGTTCGGCTTCCGCGCGGCCGGATGCGGGGGCGCCGGTGAGGGGCCGGAGTCGGCCGGACGTGCGACGGGAACCGTCCGCCGCGGGGGGTTCTTCCTCGTGTCAGCATCGTCGGGGGGCGGCGGTGACGTCGGCGTCCGAGTGGTCAGGTCCCTGGGCGCCTTTGGTGCGGGAGCCTCGGGCGTGAGCGCCTCGGGTGCGGGAGTGTCCGCTGCGGGGGTGTTCGGATCGGGGGGATAGAGCTGGGCCAACTGCTTCAGCAGGCGCGCGTACGCGTCACGTTCCGGCGGACGCGGTTCCGTCTTGCCGGCCTCCCAGCCGCCCACCGTCGCTCTCCGGACCCGCAACGCGGTGGCCACCTCGTCCAGGGTCAAGCCGTGCGCCAGACGCAGCCGCTTGCGCTCCGTCGGCGGTGGCAGTGGCGAACGGGACGCGACGAGTGCGTCGACCGCCTCGAACAGCTCGGACATGCAGGACCTCCCGTTCCGCAACCGTATCGTGAAGCGCACTTTTCGCGTACGGAACACGCACCCATCGCATGGACGTCAAGTGGGGAACTCTTCGCGCGCGGACCCGCGCAGGCAGGAGAGGACGACCATGAGAGGCCAGAGCGACTGAAGAGTCGTCACCGTGCGCTCGGCCACGCCCGCGACGCCTTGGAGGTGCAGCTCGATCAGGAACCACGCCGCGCCCACCGCCATCACGGCGGTGGCCGCCAGGCACGAGAGGGGACGCAGCGCCCAGGGCACGGCGCCGCCCCTCCGGGCGGCCAGGACCGGCCAGGCGGCGAGGAGGATGAAGCCCGCGGTGGCCACCGAACCGTGGCTCAGGGAGCCGCCGCTGCTCGGTGCCGGGAGCCCCGCCACCGCGAGCGCAGCGACACCGCCGGCCGCCAGGGCCACCCGTCCGGGAATCGCGGCCGGGCGAAGGCCCCAGGCGGTGAGGAGGTGGCAGGCGCCCACGGCGACGAACGCTCCCGTCATCACCCAGGACCCCGAGCTTCCGGGAGCCGCCAGGACACTGATCGTCTGGGCGGCGGGGTCGTAGGCGGGGCCTTGCAGTGAGGCCGCCACCAGCCAGCCCAGGATCAGCGCGGCAGGCGCACAGCTCGACGGCAACAGGACCCATTTGGCAACAGAACGCACCAGGACACCGTAAAACGCCTCACCGTACCTCTCGTCCCACCCGTGCGGCTCCGGGCGGGTCTCCCGGAGGGTTTCGCGGCACGATGGGTCCGTGCGGCTGCGGCGGCCGTGGACGTCGGCGCACTGTCCGCGTGGGAAAGGTGATCAGGCATGGAGCTCACTCTGGTGGTGCTGATCATCGTCGTGGGGCTGACGTTCGACTTCACCAACGGTTTCCACGACGCGGCGAACGCCATCGCCACCTCGATCTCCACCAGGGCCCTGACGCCGCGCGTGGCACTGGCCATGGCCGCGGTGATGAACTTCTTCGGCGCCTTCCTGGGGACCGGGGTCGCCGAGACCGTCGGCAGTGGCATCATCGGCGCGCCCGAGGACGACTCGGGCCTGTTGCTGGTCCTGTGCGCGCTCCTCGGAGCCATCGGGTGGAACCTCTTCACCTGGTGGCGGGGGCTTCCCACCTCGTCCTCGCACGCGCTGATCGGTGGGCTGGTCGGTGCCGCGCTCGCCGCCTCCGCGACGGTGCACTGGTCCGGCATCGTGGACAAGGTCGTCCTGCCGATGGTGCTGTCCCCGCTGGTCGGCGTCTTTCTGGGGTACGCGCTGCACACGGCCATCCTGTGGGTGTTCCGCCGCGCGAACCCCCGCCGCACCACGCACCGCTTCCGTATGGCGCAGACCGTGTCCGCCGCCGCCATGGGGCTGGGGCATGGGCTTCAGGACGCGCAGAAGACCATGGGCGTCATCGTGCTCGCCCTGGTCACGGCAGGGTGGCAGGACGGCTTCTCCGTCCCCGTGTGGGTGATCGCCGCCGTGGCGGCCGCCATGGCGGCGGGTACCTACACGGGCGGGCGTCGCATCATCACCACCCTCGGCCGGCGCATCGTGCACCTCGATCCGCCACGCGGGTTCGCCGCCGAGACGGCGGCCGCGACCGTGCTGTACACCACCGCGTTCCTGGTGAAGGCGCCGATCTCCACCACGCAGACGATCACTGCGGCCATTCTGGGCGCCGGCGCCACTCGGCGTGCGTCGGCGGTGCGCTGGCAGGTGGCGCGCTCGATCGTCACCGCCTGGGTCCTGACGTTCTTCGGCGCCGGGATTCCCGCGGCCGTGATCTACCTCGCCCTGCACGCCCTCACCGGAGTGTGATGCCCCGGAGGCCGGCCGGCGCAACCGCCGGCGGTGCGGGCCCGTCCTACTGGGCACCATGATCCCTTCAGGTCTCACCGGCTCCTGGGCCGCACCGGTCCGGCAGCTGCTCGACTTCGCCTGGACACAGACACGGGCGTGCGCGTTCGCCATCGCGCTGCTCTCCGGCGTGGCCGTGTCCACCCTGCTGCCGGAACTTCCCCTGGCGCGGTACGACTTGCTGGTGGTCTACGGCGTGCTGCTCACGCTGCTGTTCTGGCTGCGCGGCTGGGAGAACGGGCGGGACGTCGCCGTCATCACGGCGTGTCATGTCATCGGGCTGGCCTTCGAGCTGGTGAAGGTGGCTCTCGGTTCGTGGAGCTACCCCGAGCCTGCCGTACTGAAATTCGCCGGCGTGCCGTTGTACGGAGGGTTCCTGTACGCGGCTGTGGGCAGCTACGTGTGCCGGGCCTGGCAGCTGTTCGATCTCGGACTGGTGCGTTACCGGCCGCGGGCGACGGCGGTGGTGGCCGCTGCGGTGTACGTGAACTTCTTCAGCCATCACTGGCTGCCCGACGTGCGCTGGGTGCTGGCCGGGCTGCTGCTCGCCGTCACCCTCGGGACGTCGGTGTGCTTCACGGTGCGGGGTGTGCGCCGCAGGATGCCGTTGGCGTTGTCGTTCGTGCTGATCGGGTTCTTCCTGTGGGTGGCGGAGAATCTCGCCACCTTCCTGGGCGCCTGGCGCTACCCCTATCAGGAGCACGGCTGGGAGCCGGTCGGGGTGGAGAAGTTCGGCGCCTGGGCATTGCTGATCAGCGTCACCTTCGTTCTGGCGGCGGTCGGACGGCGTACGGACTCCGAGGCGGACCACTCGGTGGAGTGACGGAGGTCCGGGATGCGCGACTCGTCGCCGGGAGCGTCGCTTGCGTATCATCCTATGGACGTAAATTAGGTGATTTGCCTTCGAGGGTGTTTCACCGACCGTGGCCATCCTCGCCGGAGTGATCAATGTCCCGCACGGGCACGACGGACGACGGCGACGAGCTGCTGACCAGGCTCGGAGCCCTGACGGCACAGGCGCGCGCGCAGGCCGAGATGCAGCGGTCCCGGGTGGAGCTGGCCATCGCGCTGCAGCGCGGCATGCTTCCGCGGGATCTGCCCGTCGCCGACCGGCTGCATCTGGCCGTCCGGTACACGCCCGCGTGCCAGGGGCTCAACGTGGGCGGCGACTGGTACGACGCCTTCACCCTGGGCGACGGCCGTATCGGCCTGTCCATCGGTGACGTCCAGGGGCACAACATCGAGGCGGCCGCCTTCATGGGGCAGGTACGGGCCGGGCTGCGGGCCCTGGCCTCCGTCACCGGCGAGCCGGGCGAGGTCCTGGCCCGGACCAATGAGCTGCTGCTCTCCCTGGGCTCCGACCTGTTCGCCACCTGTACGTTCATGCGACTCGACCCGTGTGCCGGAGTGCTGGAGAGTGCGCGGGCGGGGCACCTGCCCTGTGTATGGGCCACGGCGAACGGGAAGTCCGGTGTCACCGAGGACGAAGGCGGGCCTCCCCTGGGCATCCAGGCGGGCATGCCGTATCCGGTGACCCGGTACGAGCTCACCACAGGCGGGATGTTCGTGCTGCTCACGGACGGTGTCGTGGAGGGGCCGTCGATGCGGCTCGAGGAGGGCCTCGACCAGGCGGTGCGGCTCGCCGGCATCGCGGCGGTGGCGGGCATGGACGTGGACGCGCTCGCTGCGGCCCTGATCAAGGGTGCCGAGCGGGTGGGGCACGACGACGACGCCGCCGTGCTGGTGGTCGGCCTCGACGGGCCGGACACTAGGCCATAGGGCCGCAAGGACCGCGCCGTCACCTCGCCGAGACCACGGCCTCGGTGTCTGATGGCTGCTGTGGAGGCTAGCCAGGATCTGCGCACGCCGGTCGTCCTCGCTCTGCAGACGCTGGCCGTCGCCGCCTGCTACTACGCCTCGGGGCAGCTGGGCCTGTTGCGGGAACTGGTCGTCGAGGGCTCGGTCGTCACCCCGATCTGGCCTCCCACCGGTGTGTCGGTCGCCTTCCTGCTCATCCTGGGGCTGCGCTGCTGGCCGGGGATCGCACTGGGGGCCTTCGGCGTCATCCTGTCCCTCACCTCCCCCACCCCTTCGGCGTTAGGCGTCCTGGCGGGAAACACGGCCGCGCCGATCGTGGGGTACCTGCTGCTGCGCCGGGCCGGTTTCCGCACCGATCTCGCGCGCCTGCGGGACGGTCTCGCGCTGGTGTTCCTGGGCGCGTTCACCGCCATGCTGGTCAGTTCGACCGTGGGGGCCGGGCTCCTGCTCGTCACGGGCAAGGTCGAGTGGACGAGTTTCTGGGCCGTGTGGCTGGCCTGGTGGGTGGGGGACGCGATGGGCGTGCTGATCGTCACCCCGGTGCTGCTTCTGCTGTCCCGCGTCCGCCGGCCGCTGCGGCTGTCGCGCTGGAAGGAGGCCACCGGCCTGGCGCTGATCGCCTGCTGCCTCGTGCCGCTTGCCGCGCACAGCTCGATCAGTGTGCTGTTCCTCGTCTATCCCCTGCTGATCTGGGCGGCTCTGCGCTTCCAGTTGGCGGGCAGCATGCTGGGCGCGCTCTTCGCGTCCGTCCTGGCGACGGTGGCGGCGACGGACCGGGTGGGGCCGTTCGAGCGGCTGACCCGGGTGGAGGTGATGATCAAGCTGCAGGCCTTCAACGGGGCGATGGCCCTGACGGCGCTGATCCTGTCGGCGGTGATCACCGAGCAGATCAACACGCGACGGTCGGTGCAGCAAGCGTGCCAGGAACTGGTGGAGGTCCTGGAGCATCTCACCGCGGGCGAGTCGGCGGACGGCCGGGCGCCTGTGGAGGAGGGCGGGTACGGACGCAGGCAGGACGAATAGGGTGGTCGTCATGACCGAGGCGGAGGTGCTGCAGCTGCTGGTGTCGCCCGCGCACCGGCTGGCCGGACGGCCCTCGGACGGGCCCGCGGCCGGCCCGCCGGACGAGCGGGTCCCCCTGGTGGAGGTACGCCGTGGCCTGGGAATCGTGGGCGACCGCTACTACGCACGGCCCGCCCATCGGAATGCGGCGGTGACCCTCATGGCCGCGGAGAGGCTCCCCGTGGACATCGACGGGTCCGCCGATCTTCGGCACACCCGCCGGAACGTCCTGCTCAAGGGCGTCGACATCGACGCCTGCGTCGGTGCGACGATCGCGCTCGACTGCGGCACCGGGCCCGTCGTGTTCGCCGTGAACCGTCCCGCCCGGCCCTGTGCGTGGATGGACGTGACCATCGGCCCCGGGGCACAGCGCGCCCTGCGAGGTGGGGGCGGTGTGCGGTGCACTCCGCTGAGCGACGGGGTGATCACCCTCGGCCCGGCGACGTTCCGTGTCGCGGCCGGGCCCGACGACACGGCATGAGCCGTACCGCCGCGTAGGGCGTCAGCCGCCCGACGGGGCCAAGCGGATCGCCGCGATGTCGAGTTGCAGGCGTACCTTCTCACTCACCATCGCGCCGCCCTCGGCCAGCCTGCTGTTGTAGGTCAGGCCCCAGTCTGAACGGTTGATGGTGGTGGTGCCGTCGAAACCGACCCTTTCGTATCCGAAGGGGTCGGTGACATGTCCTATGTAGGTCATGTCGAGTACGACGGGACGCGATACGCCTTTGATGGTGAGCTCGCCCGACATGCGAAAGAGGTCGGCGCCCGTGTGTTCCACCGCGGTACTGGTGAAGCGCATACGCGGATAAGTCGCGGCATCGAGGAAGTCACGGCCGACCAGGTGCGCGTCGCGTTGTTCCACCCCGGTGTCGACACTGGAAGTGAACAGTGTGATGTCGGCCCGTGACCGTGCGGGGTCGTAGGCGTCGAAGTAGAGCCTGCTCTCGTACTCGAGGAAACAACCGCGCACGGTGGTCACCATGGCGTGGCGGACGGAGAAGCCGATCCTGCTGTGCGCGGGGTCGACGACCCATTCACCGGTGAGATTCGCCAGGCCGGGGTCGGGCAGCACGGCGGTGGGGGTGGCCGCCGCGCCGGCGGGACGCTGTGGGGGGACGGGCGGCGCCTGCCGACGGGACGGCACGACGCGGTTGAACAGGTTCATGGTCCACCTAG
Source organism: Streptomyces sp. NPDC006372 (assembly GCF_040612515.1). NCBI lineage: Bacteria > Bacillati > Actinomycetota > Actinomycetes > Kitasatosporales > Streptomycetaceae > Streptomyces > Streptomyces sp. NPDC006372. The sequence continues at coordinate 7,076 of NZ_JBEXQJ010000044.1, forward strand.
GTACTTGAGTTTGGTTATGGCCGCAAGTCCCCTCCTCGTTCACGTGCGTTGAGAAGGAGTACATAACCCCTCCCGCCGCCGCTTTGCACAGAATCCACACACCCCTGTCGCGACGCACCGACGAAATACCCATCGGAAACGCCATGGTTTTTCATCTCGGGCATTTCGACTATTCGGTCGTCTTCACCTCGATCGCGAGGTCGTTGTCGACCGTGTAGTAAGGGCGCATGACCGATCCGGCCGCCGTCATTGCCGGATACACGTACACGTGCTTGCGGTCCGCCACGTCGTCGAGCAGCCGGGCGATCCTGATCGGCGGTGCGTCCGCGTCGGGCCGGACGAAGGCGTCCCAGATCCCGCCGGGTCCCGCACCCGTGAGCGTCAGATCCTCGGGGCCGGCGGTGAAGGAGAAGCCCCTGCCGTCCTCGTCGATCCGGGGGCGGAGATTCCGCTCGGTGTCACCGCCGCGCAGGCGCAGCCGGACGGTGGCGTCCTGCTGGAGGGCGGCACCGTGCAGGCGGGCCGTGACCGTGACGGCCCGGTCCGTGACGTCGATGGTGCGGGCCTCCGCGTGGGTAGCGCGCCGCCAGGCCCGGAGCGCGAGGAAGCCGTCCTTCGTGACGTACGGGATTCTGACGGTGACCGGGGAGGTCCGGTCGCGGAGGTGCCCGTCGACGAGGGCGCGCAGGTCTCTGAGGCCGGGGCGCAGCCGCTGTCGTTCGGCTCCGGGCTCCGGCAGCAGGTAGAGGTCCCAGCGGCCTTCGTCGAGGGCCGTGCGTGGTTCCAGTACGGCGCGCAGGGGGCCGTCGGTGTGGCCGGGCTCCAGGTCGAGGAGGTGGCGGGTGGTCTCGGGGCGGCCCTTCTTGGGGCGCAGCCGCAGCAGGAGCTGGGGGCGGGCGCCGGCTGCCGCGGGGAGGCGGAAGGCGATGCGGCCGTCGGCGTCGGTCGCGCAGTCGGTGCGCAGGCGGGTGTCGTGCTGAGTGGTCATCGTCGTCCCTTCCGGATCGCGCGCAGGGCCCCGGTGGCCGCGGCGTGGGCGGCGTCGCGGGCGGCATGGCCACGGCCGGTCAGTGCACTGTGGGTGCGGTGGTCCTGCTCGGCGGTGCTGCGGCCCGTGGCTCTGGCCGTGACGGCTTGCTCCAGGATGCGTTCGGCCTGTGCGACGACGGGGCCGGGCGCGAAGCGGCGCGCGTTCTCCAGGGCGGTGCGGCCCATGCGGCGGCGGCGTTCGTCGTCGCCGACGAGTTCCAGCAGGGCAGCGGCGAGGGCGTCACGGTCGCCGACCGGTACCAGCCGGCCGTCGGCTCCGTCCTGGATGATCTCGCCGGGGCCGTAGGGGCAGTCGGTGCTGACCACGGGCAGTGCGCAGCGCATCGCCTCGACGATGGTCATGCCGAACGGCTCGAAGTTCGACGTGGCCGCGCCGATCGAGGCCTTGGCCCATTCAGCCTCCATGGGGGTGGCGGCCCCCATCAGGAACACGTTGTTCCACAGCCCGAGTCGTTCGATGAGCTGCCGCAGCGCGGGCTGCTCCTCGCCCTTGCCGTAGATGCGCAGCTGCCAGTCCGGGAACGCGGCGGCGACCTGGGCGAACGCCTCGATGAGCAGGTCGTAGCGCTTCACCGGGACCAGCCGGCCGGCGGCGATCACGACCTTGGCGGTGCCGTCCGCGGGGGGCAGCGCGGGGTCGGGGACGCTGTTCGGGAGGGCTTCCACGTGGACGCCGGGCAGCCACATCTTGCGCCGGTAGGCGGCGGCGTCCGCTTCCGTGACGGTGGTGATCACATCGAGTCGCCGGTAGGCGCGACGCAGCGCGGTGCGCAGCCGGGGCGAGTGGTTGTCGAGGGTGAGGTGCTCCTGGCCGACGCGTATGACGTGCTGCGGGGCCTGGCGCGCTATGTGCACGTTGAGGCCCGGGCGCGTGCCGATGACGACGTCCGTGTCGAGGGCCTCCAGGCATTCGCCGATCCGCTGGTCGGTGAGCTCGCTGTACTGGTGGTGGCGGTACTCGGCGGCGGGGAAGACCTTCGCGGGTCTCCGGTGCAGCGGATGGTCCGCTTCCTTGCGCAGGTCGACCAGCGCGCGCAGCCGGACCCGGGGGTCCAGGGCGAGGTTCGGGTGTTCCCGGTGGCGTAACGCGGAGACGATCTCCACGTCATGCCGCTCGGCGAGCGCCCCGGCCAGGTTGAACGTGGTGGTGATCGTGCCTCCGATTCCGTAGGCGTTGTGGATCAGGAAAGAGATCTTCATGCAGGCCTAGACCGTGTCAACGACCCCACAGTTGTTCGTCGTTACCACTCTGTGGCCGTGGTCGGCCGACGGACCCGGTCCAGCCGATTTCACGATGATCTAGGACATAAGTGGTCTGGGCCATACCGGTGTGCCGCCCCCGTGTGGATAGCTTGGGGTGTTTGCCCGCAGCAGTGCCGCGTCACCGGGTGCACCCTCGTTTCGATCTTCAGGAGACCCATGCGCCCCCGAACAGCCTCCGTCCCCTCGCGCATCGCCTCTCTCCCGCCCCTGGCCCTGGCCGGCGGGGCGCTGGCCGTGGGCGTCGGCGGTCTGTATCTCACCGGGCTGATGCTCATGGGCGGGGAGATCGACTCCGGCACGACGGTGCGCGGGGTGGACATCGGCGGTCTGAGCCGTGCGGAAGCGGTGCGGAAACTGGAGCGCGCCCTGGGACCGGCCGGTGCGCGGGGCCTGCCCGTGAAGGTCGGTGACCGCACGGGCACGGTCGATCCGCGGCGCGCCGGGCTCTCCTACGACCTCCGGGAGACGGTCGACCGGGCGGCGCGCACCGGCGCCGATCCGATCGGTGTGTTCGGTGGGCTCTTCCGCTCGGGCGGCGCCATCGAACCTGTCGTGCGGGTCGACGAGGGCAAGGCCCGGGACGCCCTCGGACAGCTGGCGAAACGGCTCGGCCAGAAGGTCCGGGACGGTGCGGTCGGCTTCGAGGAGGGGCGGGTCGAGCAGGTGGCACCGCGCACGGGGTACGCCCTCGACGTCCAAGGTGCGGTCGCCCCCCTCCGCGCCTCTTTCCTGCGTGGTGACGCCGGCGCGGTGACGGTCCTGCCCGCCCGGGAGACCCGGCCGAAGGTCACGGTCGACGAGGTACGGCGGGCCGTCCGCGACTTCGCGGAGCCTGCCATGTCGGCACCCGTCACGCTCACCGCCGGCGGCAAGCGGTTCACGGTCCGGCAGGAGGTGCTGGGTGAACACCTGGCCATGCGGCCCGACGGCAGCGGCACACTGAGACCGGAGCTCGACGCGAAGGGGCTGCGCGACGATACCGCCGTGGCCGGGCCCCTGAACGACGTCACCGCCACCCCCGAGAACGCCAGGCTCCGGCCGGACGGCGACAAGGTCGTGGTCGCCGAGGACGCGACGCCCGGCCGGGAGGTCACCGACAAGGCGCTGCGCAAGTCCGTGCTGCCGCTGCTCACCAGATCGGGCGACGCCCGCAGCGGCGAGGTGGAGGTGCGCGAGATCCAGCCCCAGGTGACCCGGGAGAACGCCGCGGCACTGGGACTGACCGAGACGATGTCCTCCTTCACCGTCCACTTCGAACCGGCCGAGTACCGCACGAAGAACATAGGCCGGGCCGTGGACCTCATCAACGGCTCCGTCGTCACGCCGGACGAGACGTGGAGCTTCAACCGGACCGTCGGGGAGCGCACCGAGGCCAACGGATTCGTCGAGGGCATCATCATCCTCGACGACAAGTTCACCAAGGCGTCGGGCGGTGGCGTCTCGTCCGTCGCGACGACCCTGTACAACGCCCTGTTCTTCGCCGGGGTGAAGCCCGTGGAACACGGCGCGCACTCCTTCTACATCGAGCGCTACCCGGAGGGCCGCGAGGCGACGGTCGCCTGGGGCAGCCTGGACCTGAGGTTCACCAACGACTCAGGCAAGGCGATCTACATCCAGGCCGAGTCCACGGACACGTCCGTGACCGTCTCCTTCCTCGGCACCAAGCGGTACGACGAGATCAGGTCGGTCAAGGGGCCGCGCACCGAGGTGAAGGAGCCGGAGAAGAAGGTGAGCCACGACAAGGAGTGCGTGCCGCAGACGCCGCTCGAAGGGTTCGACGTCACCGTGGAGCGGGTCTTCTACGACGACGGCCGGGAAGTGCGGCGGGAGCCGTACCGCACGCACTACACGCCGCGTGACGAGATCGTGTGCGAGTGATCCCCACCGGCTGTTCACCAAGCCGCGCAACTCTCCTTTTCCGAACAGGGCGTTGACCCTCCCCCGGGGCGCCAGCACAATGAGCGCGCATCGCTGAGAGCGCTCTCACGAGCCCAAGGGGAGATCCATGACTGGCAGACAAGGCCCGGCGCTCAGCCGGCGTTCGCTCATCGGGGCCGGGCTCGGTGCGGCGGGAGCCGCCGCGGCCGGATCCGGACGAGCCCTCGCGGCAGGTCCGGCCGGTGCCCGTCCGGCATCGGCTCAGGCCCGGGGGCGGGCCTTCCTCGCCGCCGCCATGGACGCCTACCCCGACCACGGCGGCATCCGCCTGGCCCAGAGCTACACCGACCAGGCCGGACTGTTCAGCACGGCGTTCACGTACGACAACGCCCTGGCGGTCCTGGCCCACCTCGCGGGCCGCACCGCCGACGGCCTGGCCCGGGCCGAGCTGCTGGGCGACGCCTTGCTCCACGCCCAGAGCCACGACCCGGTGTACGACGACGGCAGGCTGCGGCAGGCCTACAACGTCGGCCCGTACACCTTCTACGACGGTTCCCGGCAGCCCGACGGCTTCGTACGGCCGGACGGCACCGCCAACGTCGGCACGCAGTTCGGCTTCACGGGTACCGCGGTGGGCGACATGGCCTGGGCGGGGATCGCGCTGAGCGCCCTCGCCCGTCGCACCGGGGCGCGCCGTTTCCTCACGGGTGCCCTGCGGATCGGCGAGTGGATCGAGCGGACCGGCCGTACGGACGAGCCCCTGGGCGGCTACAAGTTCGGTGTCGACGGGGCGAATCAGAAGCTGCCGTTCACCTCGACCGAGCACAACACCGACCTGGTCTGCCTCTTCGGGCGGCTCGCCCGGCTCACCGGTGACCGGGTGTGGCTGGAGCGGCGTGCACGGGCCGAGGCGTTCGTGCGGCGGATGTGGGAACCGTCCGGGGGCTTCTTCTACACCGGCACGAACGACGGTGTGACGGTGAACAGGTCCCCGGTCCCCGAGGACACCCAGACCTGGACTCACCTCGCGTTCGGGTCCCGCACCGGTCGCTACGCCCGTTCGCTGGACTGGGCCGTGGCCGAGCTGGCCGTCCTGGACCACTCCGGCCGCACGAACAGCACGGTGCCCGCGGGACAGTCGTACGAGGGGGTCACGTTCAGTTCGGCGAGCCTCCTCGCGAACGAGGAAGCGCCGATCGCCGAGGGGCAGCCCGAGCCGGACCGTCAGGGCGTGTGGTTCGAGGGGACGGCTCATCTCGCGCTCGCCCTGCGGGACCGCGGGGCGCGTGGTGACGAGGCGCGGGCCCGGCGTCTGCTCGCCTCGGTCGAGCGGGCCCAGGACCGGCTGGGCGGGAGCCAGACCGTCGGCGGCAGGGCACTTCCCGAACGCTGCGGGGTGGTGTCGGCGAGCAGTCCGCTGGACACGGGGTTCGGCTTCGGCTACTACCCGTACCGGCACACGGGCGCGACCGCCTGGTACCTGATGGCGGCGGCGCGCTTCAACCCGTTGGGGGTCTGACAGGGTGGCCCGGTCCGCTGTCGCGTGCAGCGGACCGGGCGGGTGCTCAGGCGACGCGGTGGACCGCCTGGGTCGTCAGTTCGTATCGGGCACCGACGATCGCCAGCCGGCCGGCGGCGACCCGGGCGGCGAGTTCGGGCTCCGCCGCCAGCCGGGAGCGTACGAGGCGGACGTTGGCGCTCACCGTGGCGTCGATCCGCGCGTCCCCCTCCTCGCCGTGGTCTATGGCCGGGCCTATCTGGTCGACGAGGTACTGCATGTGGGCGGGCAGGCGTTCACCGGACTGCTCGGCCTCCACGGCCGCGCGGACCGCGCCGCACGACTGGTGGCCGAGTACGACGACCAGAGGTATGGCGAGTTCCAGGACGCCGTAGGCGACGCTGCCGAGGACGGCCTCGTCCAGGACCTCGCCGGCGGTACGCACGGTCATCAGGTCCCCGAGCCCCTGGTCGAAGACCAGTTCCGGGGGTACGCGCGAGTCGATGCAGCCGAGCACGACGGCGAAGGGGTGCTGGGCGGTCGCCAGCGTCCGTCGCAGGGCGGGGTTCTCGTGGGGGTGGCGTTCGCGGTAGGCGCGCCAGCGGCGGTTGCCTTCGGCCAGTTCCCTGAGGGCCTCGTCCGGTGTGCCGGGCCTCGGAGGTGTGCCCGGAGCGGGGGTCGTGGCGGTGGCCTGCGGGGCGGCTGCGAGGCCGACGCCGAGGGCCACGGCACCGGTCAGCGCGGTGCGCAGGACGGTGCGGCGAACGGTGCCCTCGGGGATCGGCCGTGAACCGTCGACGGGGTGCGGTTCAGGCCCGCTGCCTCTGTGGGAGGTGGTGTGTGAGTTCACGACCAGAACGTATGCCCGAGTCCGGGAACGGCCCGGTTCCTTGCCGTTTCATGGTGAGAGTTGGGTAAGTGATGTTCTTACCTTGAACGGCCTTTGACGGTGCTTCAGCGAGAACGCGGGACGCCCCGGGCGGTGGCCCGGGGCGTCCTGTCATGCGGAGGTGCTCAGACCAGGTCGAACCGATCCAGGTTCATGACCTTGACCCACGCCGCGACGAAGTCGTTCACGAACTTCTCCTTCGCGTCGTCGCTCGCGTAGACCTCGGCGAGGGCCCGCAGCTCGGAGTTCGAGCCGAAGACCAGGTCGGCGCGGGAGCCGGCCCACTTGACCTCGCCGGTGGCGGCGTCGCGGCCCTCGAACGTGGTCTGGTCCTCGGACGTGGCCTTCCACGTCGTGCCCAGGTCGAGCAGGTTGACGAAGAAGTCGTTGGTCAGCGAACCGGGCGTCTTGGTGAGGGCACCGAGCGGGGACTTCTGGTAGTTGGCGCCCAGCACCCGCAGGCCACCGACCAGGACGGTCATCTCGGGGGCGCTCAGGGTGAGCAGGTTCGCCTTGTCGAGCAGCAGGAACTCGGCCGGCAGGCGGTTGCCCTTGCCGAGGTAGTTGCGGAACCCGTCGGCGACCGGCTCGAGCGCCTCGAAGGACTCGGCGTCGGTGTGCTCCTCCGTCGCGTCCACACGGCCCGCCGTGAACGGGACCTGCACCGCGAAGCCGGCTTCCTTGGCGGCCTTCTCGACCGCGGCGGTGCCGCCGAGGACGATCAGGTCGGCCAGGGAGACCTTCTTGGCGCCGGTGTTGAACTCCTGCTGGATGCCCTCCAGGACGCGCAGCACCTGGGCCAGCTCGTCGGGCTCGTTGACCTCCCAGCCGCGCTGCGGCTCCAGGCGGATGCGGGCGCCGTTGGCGCCACCGCGCTTGTCGCTGCCGCGGAAGGTGGACGCCGAGGCCCAGGCGGTGGACACCAGCTGCGAGACGGACAGGCCCGACTCGAGGAGCTTGGTCTTGAGGATCGCGATGTCGCCGTCGTCGATGGGCTCGCCCTCGGCCACCGGCAGCGGGTCCTGCCAGATCAGGGTCTCCGCCGGGACCTCCGGGCCGAGGTAGAGGGACTTCGGGCCCATGTCACGGTGGGTCAGCTTGAACCAGGCGCGGGCGAAGGCGTCCGCGAACTCCTGCGGGTTCTCGTAGAACCGGCGGGAGATCGGCTCGTAGATCGGGTCGAAGCGCAGCGACAGGTCCGTGGTGAGCATCTTCGGACGGTGCTTCTTCGACGGGTCGTGCGCGTCCGGGACGATCTCCGGGGCGTCCTTGGCGACCCACTGGTGAGCGCCGGCCGGGCTCTGCTCGAGCTCGTACTCGAACTCGAAGAGGTTCTTGAAGAACCCGTTGCTCCACTGGGTCGGGGTCGTGGTCCAGGTCACCTCCAGGCCGGAGGTGATGGCGTCCCCGCCCTTGCCGGTGCCGTAGGTGCTCCGCCAGCCCAGGCCCTGCTCCTCCATGGAGGCGGCCTCGGGGTCGGCGCCGACGTTGTCGGCCGGGCCGGCACCGTGGGTCTTGCCGAAGGTGTGGCCGCCGGCGATCAGGGCGACGGTCTCCTCGTCGTTCATCGCCATGCGGCGGAACGTCTCACGGATGTCGCGGGCCGCGGCGAGCGGGTCCGGGTTGCCGTTCGGGCCCTCGGGGTTGACGTAGATGAGGCCCATCTGGACGGCGCCGAGCGGGTTCTCCAGCTCGCGGTCGCCGGTGTAGCGCTTGTCGTCGAGCCAGGTGGTCTCGGGGCCCCAGTAGACGTCCTCCTCGGCCTCCCAGACGTCCGCGCGGCCACCGGCGAAGCCGAAGGTCTCGAAGCCCATCTGCTCCAGGGCGACGTTGCCGGTGAGGATCAGCAGGTCGGCCCAGGAGAGGGACTGGCCGTACTTCTTCTTCACCGGCCACAGCAGACGGCGGGCCTTGTCGAGGTTGCCGTTGTCCGGCCAGCTGTTGAGCGGGGCGAAGCGCTGCTGGCCGGCGCCGGCGCCGCCGCGGCCGTCGCTGATGCGGTAGGTGCCCGCGCTGTGCCAGGCCATACGGACCATCAGGGGGCCGTAGTTGCCGAAGTCGGCCGGCCACCAGTCCTGCGAGGTGGTCAGCACCTCGGCGATGTCCTGTTTCACGGCCGCCAGGTCGAGGGCCTGGAACGCCTCGGCGTAGTCGAAGTCCTTGCCGAGCGGGTTGGCCACCTCGGGGTTCTTGGCGAGGATCTTCAGGTTGAGGCGCTCCGGCCACCACTGACGGTTGCCGCCACCCTGGGTGGGGTGCAGGGCACGGCCGTGCGCGACCGGGCAGCCGCCCGTCTCCTCCGGCTTCGCGTCAGTGACGATCGCGTCGTGGTTCTCGGTCATGGAAATCCTTCCGGACGGGGTACATCACGGTGCTCGGGTGGATCACATTGCTCAGGAACTGCGGGCGGTGGAGCAGGCAGGGCACAGGCCCCAGTAGATGACCTCGGCCTCGTCGACGGCGAAGCCCCGGTCATCGGACGCGGTCAGGCACGGGGCGTGACCGACCGCGCAGTCCACGTCGGCGACGGTCCCGCACGACCGGCACACGAGGTGGTGGTGGTTGTCGCCGACCCGTCCCTCATAGAGGGCCGGGCTGTTCGGTGGGTCGAGGCGGCGTATGAGTCCCGCCGCGGTGAGTGCGTGGAGCCCCTCGTAGACGGCTTGGACGGAGATGTGGCCGACGCGGCCGCGCACCTCGGAGGCGATGGTCTCGGCACCGAGGTGGTCACCGTCCCGCACGGCCTCGAGCAGCGCGACGCGGGCGGCCGTCACTCGCAGGCCGGCACCGCGCAGCTCCTCGGCGGTGGTCGGGGTCGGGGATGCGGTCATGCGGGACAACCTATCCACACAAACACGAGCCGTTCAAGAAAACGAACGGTTCAATTTCGGTGTCGCGGACGTGACCCCTTGTGCGGCCGCTCACGCGGCAGTTGTGAGCTGTGCCACAGTCAACATGATCGTGCTCCGGAGCGGTGCCGGGATGGTGTCAGCCGTGTCCGTGTCGCGCCAGCACCGCACGTGCCGTTTCGGCCATGGCCTCGTCGACCATCCGGCCCTCGAAGGTCAGGGCGCCGATGCCGTCACGCTGGGCCGACTCGACGGCGGCGACGAGGCGGGCGCAGCGGTCGAGTTCTTCGGGGGTGGGGGCGAAGACCTCGTTGATCACCGGGACGTGGGTCGGATGGATGGCCATCATGCCGTCGTACCCGAGGGCGCGGTTCTGCTCGGCGAAGGCGCGCAGGCCCGTCAGGTCGGTGATGTGCGTCCACAGTCCGGTCACCGGGTACGGCGCTCCGGCGGCGCGGACGTCCAGCAGGACGCGGGAGCGCAGGGCCCGGGTCTCCGTGCCCTCTCGGCTCCAGCGGTAGCCGACCGCGCGCTCCACGTCTCCCCCGGGTGCGGTCAGCGCCCCGACGTGTGCGACCCGAGGGGCCGTCGCGGAGATGTCGTAGGCGTCGTGCAGGGCGCGGGCCGACTCCAGCAGGGGGACGAGTGCCGTCGCTCCGGTGGGCAGGCCGTGCTCGTGTTCGCACCAGCCGAGCAGGCGGTCCGCGAGTCGTACGTCGGCGGCGGTGCGCACCTTGGGCAGGACGACGCCGGCCAGTCCCGGGCGTACGACGGCACGCAGTTCCCCGGCGGCGGTCCAGTCGTCGAGCGGGTTGATCCGGACGAACAGGGCCATGTCGTCGGCCGGTTGCGCGGCGGCCTCCGCCAGGGCCTCGGTGACCCGGGCACGGGCGAGCGGTTTGTCGACGGCCGGGACCGCGTCCTCCAGGTCGAGGATCACGGCGTCGGCGCCGGCGGCACGGGCCTTGGGGAGCCAGTCCGTGCGGTGGCCGGGGACGAAGAGCAGGGAGCGGAGCGGGCGGCGAGGCGAGGGGTGGGACCGGAGGCGGGGTGAGGTGCGGGGGTCAGACGACATCGTTCTTCTCCAGGTCGGCCAGTTCCCGCTCGCTCAGTCCCAGCCAGTCGCGGTACACGAGGTCGTTGTCCTGACCGAGTGCGGGCCCGGTGCGCCAGACCTGCCCGGGGCGGCGGCGGAAGTGCGGGATGACCGCCTGCATCCTCACCTCGCCCAGGTCGGGGTCGTCGACGGTGACGATGTCGCCCCGTTCGGCGTAGACCGGGTCGGCCGCGATGTCGGCGGCGTCGAAGACACGGGATGCGACGACCTCGGCGCGGGCGAACTCCTCCAGGCACTCGGCGCCGGAGCGGTCCGCCACCCAGGACCGCAGTCCTTCGTCCAACTCCCCGCTTCGTGCGTGTTGTTGCTCCGAGGTGGCGAACTCCTCCCCGGGCAGGCCCAGCAGCCGTGCCACGTTGCGTACGGAGCGCAGGGTCGCGGAGGTCACCGTGATCCACTGCTCGTCGCGGGAGCGGTAGGTGTTGATCACGGCGGCGGGGGCGACGGCCAGCTGGTTCCCGGTGCGTTGCGGCACCACGCCCAGCTGGTCGTGGACGATGACCTGCCACTCGACCAGCCGGAACAGGGGCTCGAACAGGGCGAGGTCGATCCACTCGCCGTCGAAGTCGGGGTCGTGGTCGCGCCGGTGCAGGGCGGCCAGGACGGCGTAGGCGCCCATCAGGCCGGTCACGGCGTCGCCGTGCGAGAAGCCGGTGTGGACGGGCGGCCCGTCCGGGTGACCGGTCAGGTGCACCACGCCGCTGCGGGCCTCGCCCATCTTGCCGAAGCCGGGGGCGTCGGCCTGACTGGAGGTGGCGCCGAAGCCGGAGATCTGCAGCAGCACCGCCTTCGGGTTGATCCGGTGCACGGCCTCCCAGTCGAGACCCCAGCTGCGCAGGCGCCCGGCGCGCAGGGTGACGATGACGACGTCCGCCCAGGCGACGAGGCGGTGGGCGACCTCCCGGCCGGACGCGTGGTGCAGGTCGAGGGTGACGGAGCGCTTGTTGCGGGCGGCGACCTTGAACCACAGGGGAACTCCGTCGCGTCGGGGGCCCATCGCGCGGGCGGCGTCCCCGGCGCCGGGGGGTTCGACGTGGACCACGTCCGCGCCCTGGTCGGCGAGCATGGAGCCCGCGAGCGGGCCGGCCACCACGTGGGCGAACTCGACGACCTTCAGTCCTCGCAACTGCCCTTGTCCCGTGGTGTTCCGCTGGTCGTCCGACACTGACGTGTCCCCTCTCGGCTGCTCCGGTTCTTCTTCAGACTGCCGAGCCGGAGAAATGCCTGTCCAGCAAAAGAGAGCCATCAATCCATGCGTGAAGCGCATCAATTGACTCAGGCCCAGGACACTCCGGGCGGCAGTTCCCTGCCCTGGCCGCGGAAGTGGTCGAGCGTCTCCAGGAAGTGCTCGGTGACGCGCGGGAGGGTGCGGCGGGCACGCAGCGCGATGTCCAGGCGCCGGTCGACCACGGGGTCGACGAGCGGCCGGAAGACGAAGGGTCCGGTGCCCAGCAGGGGCAGCACCAGGGCGGGCAGGGCGCTCACGCCGAGGCCGGCCGCCACGAGTCCGCCCACCGTGGCGACACTGCCGGCCTCCGCCGCGGGGGCGGCGTGTGCGTCGACCTGACCGAAGGCGGCGTCCGTCAGCCGGCGCACGCTGGAGTCGCGCCCGACGGCGAGGAAGGGCTCGCGCGCCAGGTCCGCCCAGCCGACCTCGTCGCGGGTGGCGAGCGGATGGTCCTCGCGCAGGACCGCGACGAACCGGTCCCGGACGAGGGGGCGGTGTTCGAGGCGGTCCGGCGGTACGCCGACCGTGGTGATCGCGAAGTCGGCGTCGCCGGACAGGACCCGGTTCAGCACGGCCCGCTCCAGGCCGTCCAGCAGACGTACCGCGACCCGCGGCCGGGCCTCGCGGAAACCGGAGATGACCTGCGGGAGAAGGACGGCGGCGACGGAGGGCAGGGTCGCGACGGCGACGGTGCCCGACTCGCCGAGCAGGAAGCGGTCCAGTTCGTTCATCCCGGCCCGGTGGGCGCCGAGGATCTGCTCGGCGATGCGCAGCGCCTCGGCTCCGGCGGCCGTCAACTGCACGTTGCGCGTGTCGCGTTCGAGCAACTGGGCCCCGACCTGCCGTTCCAGGTCGGCGACGGCGCGACTGAGGGACGACTGCGAGACGCCCAACCGGGCGGCGGCCGCGGTGAAACTCGTCGCCCTGGCGACGGCCGCGTACGCCGAGAGCTGACGCAAGGTGGCCTCCATGGCCGGGAAGCGTACGTCAACGCGGACCGATTGATGCGCGGATCGCATGAAGAGATCCCGGTTTGATGCTGGACATGGATCTTCCGGCGCTCGGACACTCTCGGCTATCCCCGAGAAAGCGAGCATCGCCATGCCGGCAGCCCTGGGCTTCGCCACGATCGCCCTGTTCCTGTTGCTCACCATGACCAGACGGGTGTCGGTGCTGGTCGCGCTGGTGGTGCTGCCGGTGCTGGCCGCGCTGGCGGGCGGGTTCGCGGGCGACTTGGGCGGAATGGTGCTCGACGGGCTGGCGAAGGTGGCGCCCACCGGCATCATGATCGCGTTCGCCGTTCTGTACTTCAGCCTCATGGTGGACGCCGGCCTGTTCGATCCGCTGATCCGCGGCCTGCTGCGGCTGGCCAAGGGCGACCCGATGCGCATCACGGTCGCCACGGCGGTCCTCACGCTGTGCGTGGCCCTGGACGGCGACGGGGCCTCCACATTCCTCATCACGGTCTCCGCGCTGCTGCCCGTCTACCGGAAGGTGGGCATGAGTCCGCTCGTGCTGTCCGGGGTGGTCTGCCTGGGGGCGGGCGTGATGAACATGGTTCCCTGGGGCGGTCCGACGGTGCGGGCCATGGCGGCGCTGAAGCTGGAGAGTTCGGACGTCTTCACGCCGGTGCTGCCCGCGATGGGCTTCGGCATCGCGTGGGTTCTGGTGGCGTCATGGCTGATCGGCCGCCGGGAACGGCGGCGTCTCGGCGTGCTCACCGAGGCGCGTGCGGAGCCGGCCGCCGACCAGCCTGTTCCTACGGCGGCCGCGGCTCCCGGTGACGGGCCGGGGGCCGTCCGGGTCGGCGCGCCGGCGCCGCTCTGGCTGACCGTCTTCAATCTGCTGCTGACCGTCGTGCTCGTCGTCTCGCTGATCCTGGAGCTCATGCCACTGCCCGTGCTGTTCGTCCTCGGGTTCGCGGTGGCTCTTCTCGTCAACCACCCCACGTGGGAACAGCAGCAGGCGCTCCTCGACCGGCATGCGAAGAACGTCGTCCTGGTGACCACGATGATCTTCGCGGCGGGGGTGCTCACCGGCGTTCTGACCGGGACCGGAATGATCGACGCGATGGCCGAGGCGCTGGTGTCCGTGATACCGGACGCCCTCGGTGGCCATCTGCCCGTCCTGGTGGCCGTCACGGGCATGCCGCTGAGTCTGGTCTTCACCCCGGACGCCTACTACTTCGGTGTCCTGCCCGTCCTCGCCGAGACGGCGAACGGCTTCGGCACCGACCCCGCCGAGGTCGCCCGGGCCGCCGTTCTCGGCCAGATGACGACGGGCTTCCCGCTCAGCCCGCTCACCGCCGCCACCTTCATCCTCGTCGGGATGAGCGGTGTCCAGCTCGGTGAGCACCAGCGCTTCATCTTCCGCTGGGCCTTCGCCACGACGCTCGTGATGACCGCCGGCGCCCTCCTCACCGGCGCCTTGTCCCTCTGACCAAGGCTCAGGTGTCCGCCGAGGTCAGGCGTTCGAGCTGGGCCGCCGTCTTCGCCGCCCGGCGGTCGGCCTCGCGGACGCGGCGATCGGCCGTGCGGGCCCGTTCCCGGGCCGTTCGCTCGGCGAAGCGGGCCTGCTCGTGTTCGCCCCTGGCGCTCTCCAGCTCCTCCGTGAGCTCCCCCACGCGCCGCTGGAGGCGATCCACCTCCTGTTTCGCCTCGTCCGCGTCCTGACCGGCGACTGCCGCCTCGTCCTTCAGCGTCCGCAGCTCACGCTCGGCGGCCTCGGCGTCCCGACGGGCCTGAGCCAGTCGCCGCTGTCGCTGCTCGTCGGCCTCGCGGTCCTGCCCGGAGGAGGCCTCGGCGGAGCCGCGGCGCCGCGTCCCGGCGTTCGGTCCGACGGTGCTCTTCGGGGCGGCGCTCTGCGCGACGGCCGGGAAGCCGACGGTGGCGCTCAGCGGCTTGGCCAGCCGCGCGCTCGCCCATGCCTGGGCGGCCTCGGGGTCGGCCAGGACGGCGTGCAGGGTGTTCTCGACCTCACGCTGCACGGCCTCACCGACCGGATGACCGGCATCTGCCGCGAGCCGACGGGCCTCGGCGGACAGGGCGCGGATGAGCGCGTGCTGCTGCCGGCTCAGTTCGCGCAGCTGCGTGCCGTCGAGGTCCTGGTGGGCCTGGCGCAGGCCTTCCCCCAGCCGGAGCAGCGGCTCCACCTCGTCGGGCCGGCTGCGGACCAGGAGGTTGCTGACCCAGGCGGCGAGGCTGGGCTTGCGCACGGTGCCGATCCGCTGGGCGAGCTCCCGGTCGCCGGCGGTGCGGGCGGCTGCCACGGCCGAGGCACGGGCGGCGGTGAAGTCCTCCGGGCGCAGGGCGTACAGCTCGTCCACCACGGAGTCGTAGTCCATGAGCGTCCCTTTCGCGTGGAGGCTCCGTTCCGATCGTCTCAGGCCGGGCGGCCGGGGTCTCGCGGAGCGGGGCCGGCCCGGAGTGCGGGGCCCCGTTCATGATCCGGAAATCGACGGTTTAACATATGAGCGCCGCCTAGCTCGAAAGATGGATTCGTGACTCTCAACGACGACTCGTTCACCAACTGGAAGAACCGCGAGGAGATCGCGGAGTCGATGATCCCGATCATCGGGAAGCTGCACCGGGAGCGGGACGTGACCGTCCTGCTGCACAGCCGCTCCCTGGTGAACAAGTCGGTGGTCAGCATCCTCAAGACCCACCGGTTCGCCCGGCAGATCGCCGGTGCGGAGCTCTCCGTCACCGACACCCTGCCGTTCCTCACGACCCTCGCCGAGCTCGACCTCGGGCCGTCCCAGATCGACATCGGCATGCTCGCCGCGACGTACCGCGAGGACGACCGTGGTCTGTCGGTCGCGGAGTTCACCGCCGAGGCCGTCGCCGGTGCCACCGGAGCCAACAAGATCGAGCGCCGCGAGGGGCGCGACGTCGTCCTCTACGGCTTCGGCCGCATCGGCCGGCTCGTCGCCCGGCTGCTGATCGAGAAGGCCGGCTCGGGCAACGGTCTGCGGCTGCGGGCCATCGTCGTCCGCGGGGGTGGCGAGCAGGACATCGTCAAGCGCGCCTCGCTGCTGCGCCGCGACTCCATCCACGGCCAGTTCCAGGGCACGATCACCGTCGACGAGGCCACCAGCACGATCTTCGCCAACGGCAACGCGATCAAGGTCATCTACGCGAACGACCCGTCCGAGATCGACTACACGGCGTACGGCATCAAGGACGCCATCCTCATCGACAACACCGGCAAGTGGCGTGACCGCGAGGGCCTCTCGCAGCACCTGCGCCCGGGCATCGACAAGGTGGTGCTGACCGCGCCCGGCAAGGGCGACGTCCCGAACATCGTGCACGGCGTCAACCACGACACGATCAAGCCGGACGAGCAGGTGCTGTCCTGCGCGTCGTGCACCACGAACGCGATCGTGCCGCCGCTGAAGGCGATGGACGACGAGTTCGGGGTCCAGCGCGGTCATGTGGAGACCGTCCACTCGTTCACCAACGACCAGAACCTGCTGGACAACTACCACAAGTCCGAGCGCCGGGGCCGTTCCGCGCCGCTCAACATGGTCATCACCGAGACGGGTGCCGCCTCCGCCGTCTCCAAGGCGCTGCCCGACCTGAAGGCGAGGATCACGGGCAGCTCCATCCGGGTCCCGGTGCCGGACGTCTCCATCGCGATCCTCAATCTCCAGCTCGCGCGCGAGACCAGCCGCCAGGAGGTTCTCGACTACCTCCGTGACGTCTCCCTGACCTCGCCGCTGAAGCGCCAGATCGACTTCATCAGCGCGCCCGACGCGGTCTCCAGCGACTTCATCGGCTCGCGCCACGCCTCGATCGTCGACGCCGGCGCCACCAAGGTCGAGGGCGACAACGCGATCCTCTACCTGTGGTACGACAACGAGTTCGGCTACTCCTGCCAGGTCATCCGTGTCGTGCAGCACGTGTCGGGGGTGGAGTACCCGACGTACCCGGCTCCGGCGGTCTGATCCCGGAGGACGACGCGGGGCGTGTCCGGCTGCCACGCCCCGCGTTCTCCTGTGTCAGGAGCGGGTCACGTCGATCCTGTACCGCCGGGTGTGCGCACCGTCCTCACTGCGGACGGTGACGACCTGGGCCGCCCCCTGCCCCGTGTCCTCGCGGACCGTCACGGTCGCGTACGGGTCGCGGGGCGTGGCGGTGATCCTCGCCCGGTCCGGTCGGTCGGCGGCCACCCGGTAGTCGTTCCGGTCGGGGTCGAAGCCGTCGATCGGTACGCCGTCCACCTCGATCGAGGCGGCCGCTGCGTCCTCGGACGTGCCGGGTGCCTTGGCGCGCAGTTCGATCTCTCCGAGGGTGATGTAGCCGCCCGGGCGGGCCGTCATGACGACGCGCACGCCGGTCACCGGGCCGGAGGCGCGCACCGGGACGTCGACGACGGGTGAGCCCTCGGCGCTGACGGGGACGGAGTCGCTCGCGTCGGCCCAGGTGCCGTCGGTTCCGCGCACCTGGATCTTCAGGGATTCGGCGAAGCTGACGTTGCCGCCGTCCCGGTGGAAGTGGGTCACGACCCGGGTGAGATCGCGTGGCTCCGGCAGGGTGAAGGTGATGGTGTCGGACGGGTTCTTGGTGCCCGACTTCCAGTTCGACCAGGCTTTCTCGGTGGTGTTCCCGTTGCGCAGGCCCTCGGCGGAGTAGCCGCTCTCGGTGAACGTGGCGCCGGCCGTCACGCCCTCGTCGAGCGCGGCGTTCGTCTCCCGGGGTTTGGTGACCTGGACACGTACGGTCGCCGCCGCCGTGGTGCCGCCGGGGACGTGCGCGGTGCCGCGCAGGGTCACCACTCCGGCGTCGTCGAACGCCTTGCCGGGCGCGGCGTCCCAGGTGACCCGGAGGTCGGCGGTTCCGCCGTGACGTCCCACGCCGGTGACGGTGGCGGGCAGGTCGGGCCGGCCACCCGTGTAGGTCTTGGCCCGGGCCGGGAGCGTCGAGGCGATGGTGTCCACGGTGACGACCGCCTGGGCGGGCACGGTCCGGCCGAGCGCGTCGGTCGCCCTGCCTTTCACCCGCACCGTCCCCGGCTTGCTCCAGCGTGACTCGGAGGGCAGCGTCCACCGCACGGGGATCGCGCCCCGGGCGCCGTCGCGGAAGACGGGGGTCACGGTCGCGGGCAGTTCGGGCGCCCGGCCGGGCACGGTGAACGCCTCCGCCGGCCGGGTGCGCAGGACGGTCTCGTCGGTCACGGCCCATCGCTGGTTCGCGTGGGAGGTCGGCAGGTACGCCGACACACGGGCGCCGTCCGCCGTCGACTGGCCGACGACGTCGAGCAGCCGGCCCGTGGCGGAGTTGACGAAGGTCCAGGTGCCGTCCCCGGTGGTCGACATGATCCACTGCGCGGCAGGGGTGTCGCTCTCTTCCAGTACGGCTTCGTCGTCGCGCACGGCGAGGCGTCCGCCGGTGGCGGCATTGACGAGTGCGTAGCGGTCCCGGTTGCCGTTCCCGCGGGTCAGCCGCTTCACGGACCACAGCTGGGACTTGGCGCTCGGGTCGTCCGTGCGGACGACGACGCCGTCGCCGTCGGTGGACGGGGTGAGGGACTTGCCGCTCTGGGCTCCCTGGAGGCGGTAGACGTGGCCGGGCTGCACGAGGGCGGCGTCCCCGGCGGTGCCGGACACCCCGTCGACGAGGAGGGTGGTGACGGACTTGGCCGGGACGGTCACCGTGGCGGAGCCGTCCTTCACACGTACGGGCGTGCCGTGGACGAGGGCGCCGTCGCCGCTGGTCACCACGGGTGTGACGGTGGCGCCGGGGGCGATGCGCCGGAAGCGCGAGAGGTCCAGGGTCACGGCGCGCGGGGTCGTGCCGTTGTTGACGTGCACGACGGTCGCTCCGCGGCCGGACTTGCGTACGGCGGCGACGCTGGAGGGGTCGTCGGCCTTCACGAAGTGGTCGCCGGGCCGGATGTGGTGGGTGAAGTTCCGCAGCGTGTGGAACTTGGTGTTGGCCCGGATCGGGCAGGTCTCCAGGGTGTCCTTCGCCGTGCAGTTGAACGGGATGTGGATGCTGCCCCAGTTCTTGCCGGCCTGCGCCTGCGGGAGGGCGTCCTCGACGGGCTGCCACAACACCCAGGCGGACGGCTCGAGTTCACGGATGTCGTCGACGATCCGGGTGGCGATGCCGAGCCCGGGTTCCATACCGGTGAAGTCGGTGCCGGTCCCCCAGGTGCCCTCGACCTCGCTCATCCAGAAGGGCCGGTCGGCGGCCTTGGCGCTGTCCCGGGCGCTGGTGCGCATGCCGGTGCCGTAGGTGTGCACGTTGAGCTGGTCGACGGCGGAACGGGCGGCGCTGTCGTAGGCGTTCCAGTTGCGGACGAAGGTGCTGGGGTTGGTCTCGTCCATCGCGGAGACCGTGGCGCGGGTCCTGGCCTTGTCGAGGGCACGGCGCAGCGCCAGGACGACCTTATGCTGGAGTTCGGGGCCGGCGTGCGCACCTTCCTGACGGCCGCCGGTGGGCTGTCCGTCGGGGCCCAACTGGGTGCCCCAGTAATCGGTGTTGGGCTCGTTGAGCGGGGCTATGGTGTCGAACTTGATGCGGTGCTTCTTCTCCAGGTGCTCGGTCACCTTGACCAGGTAGGTGGCGAAGTCGTCGACGCGGTCGGGACGGATCTGGTCGGTGCTCGCGTCGAATCCGCCCGAGACGTAACCGCTGACGGTCTGGAACCAGGGCGGTGAGTTGCTGAACGCCTCCCAGCGGGTGACCTTCTTCTTGACGCGGTCGACCCACCAGCGCTGGCCGGCGTCGGCGGACCAGTCCCAGTGGTCCGGGTCGTCGGGGTTCCACCAGTCGGTGTCCTCCCGGGTGGTGCCCTCGGGGGCCTTCCAGAAGCCCTCCATCGTCGCGCCGACCTTCATGTAGTCCTTGCGGACGTCCGGGGCGTTGCCGCCGCCGATGTTGTAGCGCGCGATGTTGAGGCGGAGGCCGTCGTCGCCGAAGAGCATGTCGGCGAGCTTCTGCCGGATGGGCTCGGGGTAGCGGCCGGTGATGTTGGCGAACCAGACGAGGCTCGTCCCCCACCCTTCGAACTCCTGCTGGCGGTAGGACGGGTCGATCCGTACCGTGACCGCGCTGCCGGGCGGTTCGGCGGCAGCGGCGGGAGGCACGGCCACGAGTCCCGCGCCGAGTACCAGGGGGACGGTGATCGCCGAGGCCCGGGCGAGGCGATGTCTGCTGGACATGGATTCCCTTCGGGAGCGAACAGAACCGCGCAGAACCAATCGAGTTTCCCGAATGTTTTAGGACGGCAATCAACACGTCAAGAGGTGGGGCGTGTTGGGAACCGACGCAGACCCCTTGACGCGTTCCGTCTCGCCGCCCCAATAATGACCGTCCACATATCTAAACGCCGTTCTCTGTTGTGTACGCGAGCGAGCGCGGAGGCGCAGTGACCCTGTTAGGCCCGGCCCGAAGTCGTCCGATCGTCGCGTCCCTCGCCGTCGTCCTCGCCGCCTCCGGCTGCTCGGTGGCCGGTGCCGACCCCATCGGCGGCGGCCCGGACACCCTGCGCATCGTCCTCCCCGAGGAACCGCCGACACTCGAACCCTGTGACGCCTCGCTGACCGCGACGGGCCGGGTGACACGGGCCAACATCACCGAGGCCCTCACCGAGCGCGAACCGTCCACCGGAGCTCTGGAACCCGCCCTCGCCACCAAGTGGACCCACGACTCGGCCACTTCCTGGACCTTCACCCTGCGCAAGGGTGTCACCTTCCACGACGGCTCGCCGTTCACGGCCGCCGCTGCCGCGTTCTCGGTCAAGCGCGCCACGGACTCCGGCATCGACTGCAACGTCGACGGCTACATCTTCGCGGACAGCGAGCTCACCGCCACGCCCCTCGACGACAGCACACTCCGTGTCACCACGGCGAAGCCCGACCCGATCCTGCCGCTGCGCCTGTCCTTCGTCGAGATCGTGCCGACGAGCACCGACCCGGCCTCCCGGGTGCGCGAGCCGGTCGGCACGGGGCCCTACCGGATCGAGGACTGGAACCAGGGCCGGTACCTCAAGCTGAAACGCTTCCCCGGCTACTGGGGCAAGACCCCCGACTTCGCCGCGGCCACCTACGTCTGGCGCGCCGAGGGCAGTGTACGGGCGGCCATGGTGACGAACGACGAGGCGGACATCGCGATCGGGCTCGCCCCCGAGGACGGGGCGGGCGACCGGGCCGTCGAGTTCACCACCAACGAGGTCTCGTACCTGCGCATGGACGCCACCGAGCCGCCCCTGGACGACATCCGGGTCCGACGGGCCGTCAACTACGCGATCGACCGGGAGGGACTGGTCACCGCGGTCTTCGCGGGCCGGCCCAGCGGCCAGCTCGTGGCCAAGGGCGTCACCGGCCACAACCCGCGCGTCCGGCCCTGGCCCTACGACCCGGGACGCGCCCGGCAACTCGTCGCCGAGGCCCGTGCCGACGGGGTCCGGACCGACACCACCCTCACCCTCATCGGCCGCAACGGCATCTACCCGAAGGCCGCCGAGGCCATGGAGGTCGTCCAGGACGGCCTGATCAAGGCCGGGCTGAAGGTCAGGATCAAGATGCTCGACGTCAACGCCTGGCTGGAGTACCTGCTCCGCCCCTTCCCGGCCGGCGACACCGGCCCCACCCTGCTCCAGGCGCAGCACGGCAACCAGGCGGGCGACGCCGCGTTCACCATGGGTCAGATCTACGGCAGCAAAGGCGCCCAGAGCAGCTACGGCACCGAGGCGTTCGACAGGCTGATCCGGGACGCCGAGCAGGCCTCGGGCGGCACACGGCAAAAGGCGTTCGCGGACGCGTTCGCGTACCAGAACGACAAGGTCGTACGGGATGCCGTCATGGCCAACATGACCGGCCTGCTGGCCGTCTCCCCCAAGGTCCGCTACCGGCCCGACGCCGCCACCAACGACGAGATGCGGCTCGCCGACATGCGGCGAGCGGACTGAGGGAGGAGATCACGTGCTGTCCCTGTTGCGCCGCCGTGCGGTCTCCAGCGTCGTCCCCCTGCTGGTGGTGGTCCTCGGCGTGTTCTTCCTGGCCCGCCTCACCGGGGATCCCGCCAACCTGTACCTGCCGTTGAGCGCCACCCCCGAGATGCGGGCCGAGTTCGCCGCCCGCAACGGCCTGGACGACCCGCTGGTCTCCCAGTTCGGCGACTATCTCGCCCAGGTCGCCCACCTCGACTTCGGGGAGTCGCTGCGCACCGCGCAGCCGGCGGGCGAGGCCGTCCTGCGGGCCTTCCCCGCGACCCTGCAACTCGCCGGCTGGACGATGCTGCTGGCCGTCCTGGGTGCCGTGGTCATCGGCAGCCTCGCGGCCTACCGCCCCGACTCGGCGACCGACAGGATCGCGAGCTTCCTGTCCGCCACGGCGGCCAGTGTCCCCGACTTCTGGATCGCCATCATGGGCGTGCTGGTCTTCGCGGTCACGCTGGGCTGGCTGCCCACGTCCGGGACGAGCGGCGCGGCGGCCTGGGTACTGCCCGTGGCCACGCTGCTGATCCGGCCGTTCGGAGTGCTGGTGCAGGTGGTGCGGGGCGCCATGGTGTCGGCACTGTCCGCGCCGTACGTGAAAGTGGCGCGCGGCAAGGGGGCGTCCGAGCCCCGGGTGGTGTTCGGGCACGCCCTGCGCAACGCGGCGGCACCGGCACTGACCGTCGCGGGTGATCTGGCCGTGGGGCTGGTCAACGGGGCCGTCGTCGTCGAGACGATCTTCGGCTGGCCCGGTATCGGCAAGCTCATGATCGACTCGGTCCTTCAGCGGGACTTCGCGGTACTGCAGGCGGCGGTGCTCGTGACCGCTCTGGCGATCTTCGCCCTCAACATCCTCGTGGACCTCTGCCACGCGCTCCTCGACCCGCGGGTACGGCAGCGGGCGGCGGCATGAGACAAGGACGGGACATGCTTGTCGAAGCCACACCCCGGCCGACCGCACGGCGGCGATGGTTCGCCCTGCTCCTCCGGGACCGGTTCGCCTGCGCGGCGGCCGTGGTCCTGATCCTGGTCGCGCTCTGTGCGGTACTGGGACCCCTCCTGGCCGGGGACCTGGCGACCCGTCAGAACCTGCGCGCCCCGGGTCGGCCTCCCTTCAGTCTCGAGCACGGCTGGGCCTTCGTCCTCGGCAGCGACTCCCTCGGCCGGCCGGTGGCCGCGCGGCTGCTGGCCGCGGCCGGGACCACGCTGGCCGTGGCGGTGCCCGCCGTCCTGTGCTCGCTCGCCGTCGGCTCGGTGTGGGGCATGTGGGCGGGGTATCACGGCGGCCGGCGCGAGAACGTGTCGCTGCGCGTGGCCGACGTGATCCTCAGCTTCCCCTCCCTGCTGCTGGCCGTGGTCGTGCTGTACGTCTTCTCGCCCAGTGCCGCGAGCATCGTGCTGGTGCTGGCCGTCGCCCGTGTCCCCGTGTATCTGCGCACCGCGCGGGCGGAGGCCGCCGAGCTGCGCAGCCGGCTGTTCATGGACGCGGCCCGCACCTTCGGCACGAGCAGCTGGGCCGCCATCCGCCGGCATGTCGCGCCGAGTGTGCTTCCCACGCTGCTGACCGTCGCCGCGCTCGACTTCTGCTTCGTGATGCTGGCCGAGTCCTCACTGAGCTTCCTGGGCATCGGCATCCAGCCACCGGACGTCAGCTGGGGGTTGATGGTGGCCCAGGGCCGGCAGGAGTTGCAGAGCGCGTGGTGGATCGCGCTCTTCCCGGGGCTGGCGATCGTCGTCACGACGGTCTCGGCGACCGTACTCGCTTCGTGGGCCCGGCTGACGACCGATCCGGGGCAGCGGTGGCGGGAGGGGGTGCGGCGCGGTGGACGGCGTGCTCGGCGGTCGCGCGCGACGGCGGGTCCCGGCGGCCGCTCCGCGAGGGCCGGTTCCCGCGCCGCTGCGGCGCCCGAGCCGAAGGGGGCTCCTGCCCGGGCCGGCGATCACCCCACCGCCACCGGTCGGCCCACGGTCGACGACGTCCTGGTCGTGGACGGTCTGTCCGTCGACGTCCACACCCCGGACGGGCCCGTCCGTGTCGTCCGGCAGGTCGGTTTCACCGTGCGGTCGGGCGAGACGCTGGCGCTGCTCGGCGAGTCGGGTTGCGGCAAGAGCATGACCGCACACGCGGTGGCCGGGCTGCTCGACCCGGTCGCCGAAGTGGCGGGCGGGCGGGTGCGCCTGGACGGCACTGACCTGCTCGGGCTGGGAGCACGGGCCAGACGCCGGCTGGCCGGGCCCGGTGTGGCCATGGTCTTCCAGGACGCGCTCAGCGCGCTCAACCCCGTTCTCACCGTCGGTACCCAGCTGGCCGAGCCGTTCCGTATCCACGAGGGCATGTCCCGGCGGGCGGCGAGGGCCAGGGCGGTGGAGCTGATGGAGCGCGTGGGCATCCCGGAGGCCGGTGCCCGGGCGGACGCGTATCCGCACCAGTTCTCGGGAGGGATGCGTCAGCGGCTGCTGATCGCCACGGCGGTCGCCCTGCGGCCGAAGGTGCTGATCGCCGACGAGCCCACGACGGCCCTGGACGTCACGGTGCAGGCGCAGATCATGGACCTGCTCGGCGAGTTGCGCGCCGAGCAGCGCACGGCGCTCCTCCTCATCACGCACGACCTCGGGCTCGCCGCCGAGCACGCGGACCGGGTCGCCGTCATGTACGCGGGGACGGTCGTGGAGACCGGGCCGGTGGGCGAGGTGTTCGGCACGCCCCACCACCCCTATACCCGCGGCCTGTTGGCGTCGGTACCGGCCGAGCAGCGCCGGGGATCGCGGCTGAGTTCCATCCCGGGCGGTCCGCCGGAACCGGGCGCGCTGCCGGCCGGGTGCGCCTTCCGTACGCGCTGTCCCCTGGCCCGGGAACGATGTGTCACCGACCGACCGGTACTGATCGGCACGGGAGCGGGCCGTGCCGTCGCCTGCCACTTCGGGAAGGAGCCGGCCGATGCCTGAGGACGGGGCGCTGCTGGAGGTCACTGGTCTGTCCAAGAGCTTCACGGTCCGGCGGACGCTGAGGGGCAGCACCCGGCTGCGGGCCCTGGACGGGGTGGACCTGACGCTGGGGCGCGGGGAGACCCTGGGCCTCGTGGGAGAGTCCGGCTGCGGCAAGTCCACTCTCGCCAGGGTCCTGCTGCGGCTGGAGCGGCCCGACGCCGGCACCGTGCGGTACGAGGGGATGGACCCGTTCGCGTTGTCGGGCGCGGAGTTGCTCGCCTGGCGCCGGAAGGTGCAGATGGTGTTCCAGGACCCGTTCGGCTCGCTCGACCCCCGCCTGAGCGCGGCGGACCTCATCGGCGAGCCCTGGCTGACCCACCGTGAGCTGGTACCGGGCGGGCGGCGGGCGGCGCGTGCGGCCGAACTGCTGGAGATGGTCGGCCTGCGCGCCTCGGACGCGGGTCGTCATCCGCACGAGTTCTCCGGAGGGCAGCGGCAGCGGATCGGGATCGCCCGTGCCCTGGCGCTGGAGCCGGAGGTGATCGTCTGCGACGAGCCCGTCTCCGCGCTGGACCTGTCGGTGCAGGCACAGGTCCTCAACCTCCTGTGCGACCTGCGGGACGAGCTGGGACTGTCGTACGTGTTCATCTCGCACGACCTCTCCGTGGTGCGGCACCTCGCCGACCGGGTCGCCGTGATGTACCTGGGCAGGATCGTGGAGACGGGTCCGACCGAAGAGGTCTACGAGCGGCCGCGCCACCCGTACACCGAGGCGCTCCTGTCGGCCGCCCCCTCCCCCGTGTCCGGTCCGGGACGCAAGCGGCAGCGCATCCTGCTCACCGGCGAGATCCCGTCCCCGACGGACCCGCCGTCCGGATGCCGCTTCCGGACCAGGTGCCGGCGGGCGCAGGACCTCTGTGCCGAAGCCGACCCCGCGCCACCGCCCGGCGAGCTCCTTCACGCGGCGGCGTGCCACTTCCCTCTGGCGCAGACCCCGCCGGTCACGGCTTGACGGACGGAGTGCCGCGTCCCACAGGGGGACGCGGCACCGCCACGGGTTCATGACCTCAGTGCTTGAAGACGTCCTTCGTCTTCTCCTTGGCCTGCCGGGCATCGCCCTTGGACTGCTGCGCCCGGCCCTCGGCCGTCAGCCGTTCGTTGCCGACCGCCCGGCCGACCGTCTCCTTGGCCTTGCCCTTGGCCTGCTCGGTCTTCGCCTTGGCCTTCTGCTCTCCAGCCACGATTCGCTCACTCCAAGCCGTGTCCGACTTCGGGGTCGCCACTCGAGTGACCTTGGAGCGGCGGTCCAAACCTGCCCAGGAGTTCCCGCACCAGTGCCTCGCACCACCACCGCTCCACCCGGTCGGGCGACCACCCGCGTTCGCCGGTCAGCACCGTGTAGACGTCGATGTTGCACAGGGCCGCGTAGACGTCGACCGCGGACGGCACATCGAGGCCGGAGCACAGGACGCCGGGCGGCCAGGACGAGAAGACCTGCACGCGCGTCCGGTCACCGCGGATCCGGCTGTCGTGGTACAGCGTGGCCAGCTCCGGTTCGGAGCGGCCCGCTTCCCTCACGAGGGTGATGACGTCGCCTGCGCGCTCGTAGAGGCGCCGGTCGTAACCGGCCATCGCCGCGAGCTGCCGGGCGGGGTCCGTGGTGGGCGACTCCAGCTCCGCGATCAGCCGCGGCACATCGGCGGAGAGGTCCGCCGCGTCGGCCAGGGCCCGGGTCAGGCCCGTCTTGTTCCCGTAGGCCGCGTAAACGGTCGGCACGGACACCCCGGCCTCGCGTGCCACGTCCCGCACCGTCGTCGCCGCCCAGCCGTGGGAGACGAACAGGTCCAGCGCCGCCCGGGCGATGTCGGCGCGGGTCTGCTGCGCCTGCGCCGTCCGGCGCAGGGAGTCGTAGCGCCGTCGCCCCGGCTCCTCACTCATGTCCTCGGTGGCCTTCCTGTCGTCCGTCATTCATTTTACGCTGCTTATAATCAATACATGTTACGTCAACGTACGGTGGCCGTTCCGGCCGCCACGAGTTTCGCCCGGGCCAGCGGCCTCGCCGCCCTGGGCTTCGCCTTCCTCATCGTCGCCGGGAACGTGGTGCTGGTCCCGGCAGGTCTGCCGCGCACCGGTGCGGGCATCGAGGAGGTGGACAGGTTCTTCCGGGCGCACGGTGACCTGGTCGGTCTCGGTTCCGCGGTCACGCCCGCGGCGTGGGTCCTGGCCACGTTGTTCGGGGCCGGCGCGGTGCGGGTGCTGTGGCGTTCCGAACGGGACCGGGGTGAGGCGTGGGCCCTGCTCGGATTCGCCGGGCTCGTCCTCCAGAACGCCGTGTTCACCGCGGTCATCGCGATCCGGCTGGCGCTCGCGTCGACGGCCGCCGACGGCGTCGGGGCGGACGCGGGTCTGTGGGCGCTGCACGACGCCCTGTTCACCCTCAACGGCACCTTCCTGGCGCTCGCGCTCGTCGGCCTGTCCGTCGGCGGACTGCGCGCGGGGCTGATCCGGCCGTGGCACGGCAGGTGGGGTCTGGTGTCGGCCTCGCTGCTGTTCGGTTCGGCCGTGCTCACCCCGCTGGTCATGGACCACTCCGGCCCGCTCGGCCTCCTCGGTCTCGCCGGCTGGCTGATGTGGGTGGTGTGGATCGTCGTCTACGGGCTCGCCCTGATGCGCCGGGCGCCGGCTCCCCGGCCGTCAACCGGGCGCTGAACCAGGGCGGTTGGGTCCATGAGAGCCTTGTCCCGATCATGATCGACGTTGCGAGTCCGGAGGACAGGCATGACCATCAACCGGCCGGGGCTGCCCGGGGACCTGCCGTCGGCGGAGACGCTGTGGGCGCGCTGGGCGCTCATCGCCGTACTGGAGGCCACCGCGGAGGACGAGGAGGCGGGCCATCACCGCACGGGGACCTGGGTGGACGACAGGGGGCTCCATCTGGACGACTCCGGCAGCACCTGGTGGGGCTTCGCACGGCGCGGCGAGGGGCGGTACGTGCTCTTCGGCGAGGACGAGTCGAGCGACTGCAAGTGGCACGAGCCACCGGTCGACATGCTGGTCGGCGCCCCCGACTGGCTGCCCCACAAGAAGCTGCAGGACCTGCTGAGCGGCGATGAACTGGGGTGTGTCTACTGGTTCGAGAACGGGGCGTGGGCCCGCGCCCCGTACCCCGGCACCCTGAACGACGACGGGCTCGACTGCGGAATGAGCCGCTTCGCCGACCGGGACGAGGTGCTGCGCACGGTCGCCGACGAGGAGCACGCCGCCACGTCGGCCCGCGACGCCGAGGTGCTGCTGACCCACGCCGAGAACCACCGGCTCACGCCGGAGCTCCTGATGTCCCTCACCACCGACCCCGACGGACGGAAGCGGGACCGGGCGGCCATGACCAGGGCGTTGGAGCGGGCGGGCCTGAACCGGCCGTGAAGCCCGGCGTCAGTGGCAGCACCCGTCCGCACCCGCTTCCCCGGGGCCGGGCGTGGTCTGAAGGCGGCAGTAGCAGGACGCTTCGATGGGTACGTCGGCCAGCGCGGTCGCCAGTTTGAGCTGGTGGGCCACCAGGGCCGCCTCGCCTGCCCGGCCCGTCCGGGTCAGGCACTCGTGGAAGCCGTGCAGGGCCCAGACGTTGCCGGGGTGCTGCAGGGGGCGGGGCAGGGTGTCGTCGAGGCCGAGGTCCGCGCGGTAGACGGCCTCGGCCTCCACCAACCGGCCCTGTTCCAGCAGCAGTGCGCCGTAGACGTGGCGGGTGGGCTGCATCCAGCCCCAGGGCTCGTCGTAGGGCAGGCCGTCGTCCAGCGCGATGGACCGCTCCAGAGCGGCGAAGGCGAGGTCGTGACGGCCCCTGCGGTACTCGAGTTCTCCGTCCAGCATGGCCGCCGCGACGGCGAGGATGTCGCGGCAGGTGTTGTTGAACAGCATCCGCGTCTCGGGGACCCTGCCCACCGCCTCGCGGAACAGCTCGCGCTCGGTCTCCGCACGCCCGACCTGGCCGGTGGCCGACAGGGCGACGCCGCGGGCGTAGTGCCGCATGGCGGTGGTCACCGCGTACAGCTCCGGGTCGGTGGGGGCCGGCAGGGCGAGGATGTCGGCCCAGCGGCCGAAGCGGATCAGTACGTGGACGCGCATGGCGAGGAAGCCCTCGAGCCAGTCGGCCATCGGCGGGCTCTGTACCCGCAGCAGGTCCTCGGGGATGGCCGCTTCCAACTGCGCGGCGGTGTCGAGGGCGACCTGAGCCTGGCCCAGGAACATGGCGCCGTAGATCTTGAAGTGGTAGTTGTGCGCCCGGTAGAGGGTGTAGAAGTTCATCGCGCCGGCCCGCCGGTGGAACTTCTCGTCGGCGGCGATGGCGTCGCTGTTGGCGGCGACGACCCGGCGGTAGTCGCCGCACAGGACGTCGAGGTGCGAGGGCATGTGGTGCAGGTGCCCGGCGTCGGGCACGAGGCCGCGCAGGCGGTCGGCGACGGTGAGGGCCCGCTCGGGCGTCGGGGACATCTCCATCAGGTGGATGTACAGGTGCAGGACCCCCGGATGCCGCGCACCGGCGGCGGTCCCGAGAGCCCCGTCCAGCGCGGCCTTGGCCTCGATGGTCCGTGCGCCCTCGACCGGCTGACCTGTGCTCAGGTCCCACAGCTGCCAGGGGGTGAGGTTCATCAGGGCGTCGGCGTAGAGGGTGGCGATGTCCGGGTCGTGCGGCGCCAGTTCGTACACCGCGCGCATCGCGTCGGCGTAGGGCTCGTTCCACACCGAGCAGTCCTCGACCGCCTCCGACTGCGGGTAGCGGGCCCGCAACGCGCCGATCAGTGCTTTCTCGACCGGGGTGGCGTGGACGGCCTTGTCGTGGGCCCGTTCGACGGCCGTGTGCGTGCGTTCGACGGTCCGCGCCAATTCGTCGCCGTCGAAGAATTCCCAGGGCTTGTTGTAGTTCGGGCCCAGCGCGTAGGCGATCCCCCAATACGCCATCGCGCACTCCGGATCGGCGTCGGCCGCCCTTTCGAAGCAGGCCACGGCCTCCTCGTGATGGAAGGCATAGGTCCACATCAGGCCGCGATCGAATCAGAGCTGAGCCGTGGAACAGGACGTGGTGACGGGGCGGCTGTAGGTACCGAGGTCGTAGTAGTCGTCCATGGTTGCTCCTGGAAAGCGGCCGGTTCCTCAGCCATATCTTGTATCGCGCCGACGCGGGCCTGCATGAGCGCACGACTGATGTCCCGAGATTTCCGCCCGTCTTCGTGTTCCGCACAGCCGCGGTGAGGGCCAGGGGCGTCAGACGCTGGTCAGGAGCTGCGGGGCCAAGACCTTGATCATGGTGTTGGTCCAGCGGAGCTGCCGGAGCGTCTGCGGGTGGCAGTCGCTGACCAGGGCCAGGAGCCGCTCGTCCCGGGTGGCCTGCGCCGCTTGGGCGAGCATCTCCCAGTGGAGCGAGTTCCGCGCCGCCGCCAGGTGCAGGTCGCGCAGGTCGTGCAGGAGGAGCAGGCCCGTCTCGGGGCGCCGGCCGAGCGCCTCCGACGCCTTCTCCCGGAGCGCGGCGAACGCGCCGTGCGATGCGTCGCCGCGCGGGCCGGACAGGTCGAGGCCGTGGTCGCGGCCCGCGTCCGCGAGGCGGGTGGCGTGCTCGTGGGACCAGCGGGCCACGTCCAGGGCGACATGGTGGAACTCGTGGTCGGTGCGGTGCCGTGCGGCAGCGGCCAGCAGGTCCTGCTCCAGGTCGCGTTCACCGTCGTGGAGGAGGCGGAGGGTGATGCCGATGCCGGTCATGTGCTGCTCCCCGCCGTGTCGGTGCTGGTGGTCACGGGCCCCGCCCCGGTACCGCTGTCACGGCGGGCGACGAGGGTGATGCGCGCCGCACCGGTCTTGAACAGCGGCTGCTTGGAGACCGGGTCCCAGTCGGTGACGGTGGTCTCGTTGGCGGCACGGCCCGGGCCGTCGTCGGGCGGGCGGTGGCCCCCGGGGGTGTCCCAGTAGCCGTAGTGGAACGGCAGGAACACCATGCCGTCGCGGATCGCGGTGGTGCGCAGCCGGGCCCGCACCGCTCCGCGCGGGGTCGTGACCTGCACCATGTCACCCTCGACGAGCCCCTGGGCCGAGGCCTCGGCGGGTGAGATCTCCGCCCAGACGTCCGGCGCGGCGGCGTTCAGTTCGGGAGCGCGGGCGGTCTTCGTCCGGGTGTGGAAGTGGTACACGGTCCGGCCGGTGATCAGCTGGAGAGGGTAGTCGGCGGAGGTGTCCTCGTGGGGCGGCAGGTACTCCGCCGCCTTGATGACCGCCTTGCCGTCCGGGTTGAGGGACCGGTACTCGACCGGTTCCACGCTCGCGCCGGTGACGAGATCCTTGCCGAAACTCTCGCACACGTCGGGGTGGGCGAAACGGATGCCGTCGGTGTAGAGGCGCGCGGTGCCGTCCGGGGCCTGTTCCGTGCAGGGCCACTGGATGCCACTACCGCCGCGCAGCCGGTCGTAGGACAGGCCCGTGTAGTCGCAGGGGCGTCCGGCGCTGCACCGCTGCCAGGCCGCGAACGCCGACTCCGGATCGTGCCAGCTGATGAGCGGCCCGTCGTCCTTGTCGCGGAAGTCCATCCGGGCGGCGAAGTCGAGGAAGATGTCCAGGTCGGAGCGGGCCTCGCCGGGCGGTTCGACGGCCTTCTCCGAGAGGTGGACGGTGCGGTCGGCATTGGTGAAGGTGCCGGTCTTCTCGCCCCAGGTCGCCGCCGGCAGCACCACGTCGGCGAGTTGCGCGGTCTCGGTGAGGAACAGGTCCTGCACGACCACGAACAGCCGTTCCTGGGCGAGGATCGACCGGATGCGGGACAGCTCGGGCAGGGACACGGCCGGGTTGGTACCGGTGATCCACAGCATCCGGACCGAGCCCTGCTCGGCGTAGCGGAAGATCTGCATGGCGTGCGTGGGCGGCCCGTAGTGCGGGATCGTCTCCGGGGCCACGTTCCACACGGCGGCCAGCTCGGCCACGTGCTGGTCGTTCTGCCAGTTGCGGAAGGCCGGCAGGTCGCCGTCCGCGCCGCACTCACGGGTGTTCTCGGCGCTGGGCTGCCCGTTCATCTGCAGCAGTCCGCGGCCGGGGCGGCCCAGCATGCCGCGGATCAGGTGCAGATTGTTGACCTGGACGGCGGCCGCGCTGGCCTGGTGGGACTGGTAGACGCCCTGGAGGACGGTGGACAGCAGGCGATCCGCCGTGCCGAGGATCTCCGCCGCCCGCTCGATCTGGGCCGCCGGCACATCGCAGATCCCGGCCGCCCACTTGGGGGTGCACTTCTCGACCATGACCGCGAGTTCCTCGAAGCCGACGGTATGCGCGTCGATGTAGGCCCGGTCGATGCGGCCGGTGCGGATGATCTCGTACAGCAGCGCGTTGAGCAGCGCGACGTTCGTGCCCGCGCGGGGGGCGAGGTGGACGTCGGCCCGCCGGGCGACCTGGGTGAACCTCGGGTCCACGCACACCAGCCGGGGCGGATCGCCGCCCTCCAGGCGGTCCAGGAGCCGCATCCACAGCACCGTCTGCGTTTCGGCCATGTTGTGCCCGAACAGGGCGACCGTGTCGGCATGGTCGACGTCCTCGTACGAGCCGGGCTGCCCGTCGCAGCCGAACGTCTCCTTCAGCGCCTCGGCGGCCGTCGCCGTGCACAGACGGGTGTTGCCGTCCAGGTGGCTGGTACCGATACCGGCGTGGCCGAGGACGGCCAGGGTGTAGTACTCCTCCAGGAACAGCTGCCCGGTGGTGTAGAAGCCGATCGAGCCGGGTCCCTTGTCGTCCAGCAGATTGCTGGTCCGGCCCGCGATCCGCGCCATGGCGGTGTCCCAGTCGGACTCCACCAGCCGGCCGTTCTCGCGGACCAGGGGCCGGGTGAGCCGGTCCGGGGAGGCGTTGGCCTGCCAGCCGTAGAGGTCCTTGGGACCGAGGCGTCCCCGGTTCACCCGGTCCGCGGCCCGGCCGCGGACTCCGACGATGCTGCCCTCGCGCACCGCGATGTCCATGGCGTCGCCGTTGGAGTGCAGCAGCGAGGCGGTCTGCACCCACCGCTCGACGTCCTGCTCGGCGATTCCGGCCCGCAGGTGCGTGTCCACCCGTTCCGGCCAGGGCGTGCCGGGCCGGTACGGGGTACGGGCGCCCCACGGATCCGCGATCCGGTCGGCCGAGGTGTCCACGGTCCCACCTCCCACAGGAGTACGACTCTCCCCTGGCGAGTACCCCGCTCCGACCACCGAAGCATCGTGACCCAGCGTACACGAAGGCAACACTGTGAGTGCAGAGCGTAGCGGCACACGATCATCTTTTCGTTCGATCGTGGGCACGTTCGCCACTGGGCTGGCACGGCCCAACTGCCCCTCCCTAGGATGTACTTCCTGTCCGGCCAGTCCGTTGGCGCGGCGCCACGCAGGGGGATCGATGCACTCCGAGAAGCAGTTGTCGACCGAGATCGACGCGAGCGTGCCGACAGCGGCCCGTATGTACGACCACTACCTGGGCGGCAAGGACAACTACGCGGCCGACCGCGCCGCGTGCGAGGAACTGGACAAGGTCGTGCCGAGCACGCGCCGCCTCGCCCTGAACAACCGGCGCTTTCTCCAGCGTGTCGTGAAGACCCTCTCCGAGGAGTTCGGCATCCGGCAGTACCTGGACCACGGATCCGGTCTGCCGACACAGGACAACGTGCACCAGGTCGCCCAGCGCATCGACCCGTCGGCCCACGTGGTGTACGTCGACAACGATCCGATGGTGCTGGTCCACGGCCGGGCACTGCTGGAGCAGGACGAACGCACCACCGTCATCCACGCGGACCTGCGCGAGACCGACCTGATCCTCGACCATCCCGAGACCGAGCGGCTGATCGACTTCTCCGAGCCGGTGTGCGTGCTGTTCAACTCGGTGTTCCACTGCATCCCGGACAGCGACACCGACGGGCCGCTCGCGGTGGCCCGTCGGGTGCGGGAACGGCTGGCGCCCGGGAGTTTCATGGTGATGTGCCAGTTGGTCAGCGAGGACGCCGAGGTCCGTGACTTCGTCACGAACTTCATGGACCAGGCGACGCAGGGACATTGGGGCCGCGTGCGTGAACCGAAGGACGTCGCCGCGTACTTCGAGGGCCTGCAGATCCTGGAGCCGGGACTCGTGGAGGTGTCCACCTGGCGACCCGACACCGAGGTGGCGCCCCGTCAGCTCACTCACGAGTGGATCGAGTTCGGCGGCGTGGGGCGGATCCCGCTGGAGAAGTGACCGCGACGCCTCGCGCGGGACGCCGGGTCCCGCGGTAGGCGCCCGTGCGTCAGGGGTAGCGCTGCTCCATCGTCTGACGCAGCAGCTCCAGGGAGTCGCGGGGCTTGAGCGCCTCGTCCGCGAGCCGGTCCAGCGCGATCCGGTACTCCTCCGTCTCGTCGCGGTCCTCGAGGAAGTTCGCGCTCTTGATGTGCTCCAGATAGACCACGTCGGGAAGGTCGAGGCCGCCGAAGCGCAGATAGGTGACCGGGATGGACGGCGCCGAGGCGTTCGTGACGCTCAGCGGCACGATCTGCAGGGTCACGTTGGGTCGTCCGGCCATCTCCACGAGGTGTGCGAGCTGCTCCCGCATCACGTCGGTGCTGCCCAGGACGCGCAGCAGTACGGACTCGTCGATCACCGCCCAGAGCTGCGGAGCCTCGGGCCGTGACAGCAAGCTCGCCCGGCGTTCCCGGAGTTCGACGCGTCGCCGCACCTCACCGGCCGGGGCGGTCGGCAGGCCACGCTCCACCACGGCCCTGGTGTAGGCGGCGGTCTGCAACAGACCGGGCACGTACTGGATCTCGAAGGTACGGATGGTGGCGGCGGCCTCCTGAAGGCCGACCAGCCGGTCGAACCACTCGGGCATCAGCCGCTTGTCGTACCGCTGCCACCAACCCGGCTCACCGGCGCGCTGCAGCAGTTTGAGCAGCACCGAGACCTCGTAGTCGTCGGTGCCGTAGAGCTGCAGCAGTGCGCGGACGTCGTTCTCCGTCGGTGGGCGGCGGCCCTTGCCCGACTCGATACGGGACAGCTTCGCGGCACTGAAGCCGACAGCGCGTGCCGCCTGGTCCTGTGCGAGCCCGGCGTCCTCGCGGAAGCCTGCGAGCTGCACACCGACCAGCATCTTCAGCAGAGTCGGCGCGGGCTCGGACCTGTCCAGGTAGGGTTCCAGACGGGAGATGCGATGCGACGCGGCGGACATCCTGACTCCCAGCAGACCGGCACAAGGGCGACTTACATTATCGCACTCTGCCCGGTCCCCCGCAGCAGCCCGAAGAGGCCGCTGGAAAAAGGACAGTTGAGCTCCGCTTCACCGTCGTAGGTTCATCGCGCCGCGCTCCGCACCGGCTGTCACAGCAGGTGGTCGAACTCGCCGTCCTTCGCCCCGGCCACGAACGCCGCCACTTCCGCCGCCGTGTAGACGAGGGCGGGCCCGTCGGGGTCACGGGAGTTGCGCATCGCGATCCCCCCGTCGACGAGAGGGGCCACTTCGACGCAGTTGCCCTCGGCGTTGCTGTGCCGGCTCTTGATCCAGCAGGCGTCCAACGAGCTCGCCCGCACTCCGTTCTGCACTGGTGGCACCGCAGTCTCCTTGCTGTTCTCGTTGCTCTTCTCGTCCCGGCTCGCGTACCCGCAACGGCTTGATGTGTGCGCAATTTCGCGTGCAATTGCACGCGGGGGCCGTCAGCGTGGATAATAGCTGCGGCGTCAACCCCCGGGCGGACGCCGAGTCCTGACGTCGCATCGGGGAGATGCCGTGTCATCAGCTGCGCAGCACGTGCTCCGTCCGCCGAGCGAGGTGGCGGCACACACCGGCGCACCCGGCACGAGCGACACACACACGTCCGGGCCGCGCCCGGCGGCGTCGCACGGGATCTCGCCTTCGGTACCGGAGACGCTGCCGCAGTTCTCCGGCGCCCTGTCCGCCTCGGCCAACCTGCTCGTCGAGTGCGGCCGGGAGGGGTTCTCGCGGGTCCGCTCCTTCACCCGTGACACGCTGCACGACTGGTCCCTCGACCACTGCTGCGACGACACCACCCTGGTCGTCACCGAGCTCACCGCCAACGCCGCGACCCACGCGGCGCCGGGGACAGCGGGCGCGCAAGGCGCGCCGGAGATCCGGCTCGGTTTCCTCCTGGACCCCACCCATCTGCTGATCACCGTCTCCGACCCCGACGACCACCCGCCCGTGTACGCACCCACGGACACCGGCCTCGTGGAGCACGGCCGGGGCCTGTACATCGTCGACGCCCTGGCCGCGGAGTGGGGCTGGACCCCCTGCCCTCCGGCGGGCAAGACGGTCTGGGCCAGGTTGTCGACCCGCCCACCCCTCTGACACGACTGCCGCGGAAAGGCCCCTCGCCATGCGCAGCGCTTCGACAGAACACCCGAGCAGCGAGCGCCCACAGCGCCCCGACGTCCCCACCGGGGTGGCCAGGAACGCGCCGCTCATGGCCCTGGACCGCGTGCCCTGGGGCGAGATCCGGGACTCCACCGGTTCGGCGACAGCCATCCCCCTGCTGCTCAACGGCATTGCCTGGGGCGATGCCGACACCGCCCGGTCCGCCCTCGACGACCTGCGGAAACGGATCTGCCAGTTCGGTTTCGTCGTGGAGCAGGCGACGGCCGCCACGGTCCCCTTTCTCTGGGAGCTCGCGAAGCTGCCTCAGGTGACCTGCCGACCCCAGATCATCCGGCTGCTCAAGAACATCGCCGACGCCCGGCAGTGGGAGAGCACCGCCGCCGCCTATCCGAAGCTGCTCAACCGCCGGGAGAACCCGGTGGTGTGGGAGCGCGCGGCGCGTCAGGCGGTGCGTGCGCGGCGCGGCGAGATCGGCCGGCTGCTGGAGGACCAGGACACGGAGATCGCCCGGGCTACCTCCGAGCTCGCCCGCTCCCTGGACACCTGACGTTCCCCGGCGGCCCTCGGGCCCGGCGGCGCGACCGGCCGGCCGGACACGGAACGCGGACGCCCCCGGGCGCCGGAAGAGGTGATGAAACGGTGAGAGCCCCTTGTCACCATGGGTGATGCCCCTCGCCTCCCGGGGCCTGGCAGTGTAGACATGGCACATGGTCCGACTCTTGGGTCGATCCGGGACTCGATCGCCCCTGCGGCCCGGCGCTGCGCCGCCCACGCGGCAGCGGCGGGAGGCGGGCCCGTCGCGGTGGAATCCGGTGGCGGTGCTGCGGCCGGCGCTGGGGGGACGCAGCGTCGCCGGACAGGTGTTCCTGCTCGTCGTGGTGATCGTGCTGCTGCTGGTGGTGGCGGCCGTGGTGGCACTGGTCCTTCAGGTGCGCCACGACACGACCCAGGAGGCACGCAACCGCTCACTCGCCGTCGCGCAGACCTTCGCCAACGCTCCGGGCACCGTCGATGCGCTGCAGGGCCCCGATCCCACGGCCGTGCTCCAGCCACGTGCCGAAGCCGCCCGTGAGCAGTCGAAGGTCGACTTCATCGTCGTCATGAACACCGACGGGATCCGCTACACCCATCCCAAGCCGGACCGCATCGGGAAGAAGTTCGTCGGGACCCTGGCGCCCGCCCTCGCCGGGAAGACGGTGGTCGAGCAGATCGAAGGCACCATCGGCCCCCTCGTGCAGGCCGTGGTGCCGGTGAAGGCCCCGGACGGCAAGATCGTCGGGCTGGTGTCGGCGGGGATCACGACGAAGAAGGTCGGCGGCACCGCCGACCAGCAGCTGCCGCTCGTGCTGTCCGCCGCCGCGGTTGCGCTGGCCCTCGCGACAGCCGGCGCCGCGCTGGTGAGCAGGCGGCTGCTGCGCCAGACCCACGGGCTGGGGCCGCACGAGATGACCCGGATGTACGAGCACCACGACGCCGTGCTGCACGCCGTACGCGAGGGCGTGCTCATCGTCGACGACGGGGGCACCCTGCTGCTCGCCAACGACGAGGCGCACCGCCTGCTCGGGCTGCCGGCCGACGCCGAGGGCCGGCACGTCCTCAGTCTGGGCCTGGACCCGGGCACCGCCGACCTGCTGGCCTCCGGACGCGTCGCCACCGACGAGGTGCACCTCGTCGGGGACCGGCTGCTGGCCGTCAACCAGCGCACCACGGACCGTGCGGGCGTCCCGCCCGGCAGTGTCGCCACCCTGCGAGACTCCACGGAACTGCGGGCCCTGTCCGGCCGGGCCGAGACCGCGCGGGAACGGCTCAACATGCTGTACGACGCCGGGGTGGGCATCGGGACGAGTCTGGACGTGACCCGCACGGC
Source organism: Streptomyces sp. NPDC006372 (assembly GCF_040612515.1). Lineage (NCBI taxonomy): Bacteria > Bacillati > Actinomycetota > Actinomycetes > Kitasatosporales > Streptomycetaceae > Streptomyces > Streptomyces sp. NPDC006372. Next base: position 44,932 of record NZ_JBEXQJ010000044.1, read on the forward strand.
CGAGGAGCTGACCGAGCTGGCCGTGCCGCGGTTCGCCGACTTCGTCACCGTGGACCTGTTCGACGCGGTGCTGGGCGGCGGACAGCCCAACGCGGCGGCCGCGCTGAGCCGGACGGCGCTGAGCGGGATCCGCAAGGACGCCCCGCTCTATCCCGTCGGCGAGCGGATCAGGTTCGTCGACTCCTCTCCGCAGGGCCACAGTCTCGTCACCGGACGGCCGGTGCTGGAGCCGCGGCTGGGCGAGGCCCCCGGCTGGCAGGCACAGGACCTCGAGCGCTCCGCGCAGATCGTGGAGTACGGCATCCACTCCCTGATCACCGTGCCGCTGCGTGCCGGCACCCTGGTGCTGGGCGTGGTCAGCTTCTGGCGCTACGAGAAGCCGGAGCCCTTCGACCCGGACGAGCTGGCCCTGGCGGAGGAGCTGGTGACGCGGGCCGCCGTGTCCATCGACAACGCGCGCCGCTACACCCGTGAGCACAGCATGGCGGTGACGCTCCAGCGCAGTCTGCTGCCCCGGAACCTGCCCGAGCAGGACGCTCTGGAGATCGCGTACCGCTATCTGCCGGCGCAGGCCGGGGTGGGCGGCGACTGGTTCGACGTGCTCCCGCTGTCCGGGGCCCGGGTCGCGCTCGTGGTCGGGGATGTCGTCGGGCACGGGCTGTACGCCGCGGCGACCATGGGGCGGCTGCGCACCGCCGTGCACAATTTCTCCTCCCTCGACCTCCCGCCCGACGAGCTGATCAGCCTGCTGGACGAGCTGGTCGGCCGTATCGACCAGGACGAGACGGAGGTGGAGGGCAGTGCCCCGGTCACCGGTGCGACCTGCCTGTACGCCGTCTACGACCCGGTCTCCCGGCGCTGCACCGTCGCTCGGGCCGGGCATCCCCCGCCGGCCCTGGTCCATCCCGACGGCAGCGTGGAGTTCCCGGACGTGCCGGCCGGTCCCCCGCTCGGGCTCGGCGGTCTGCCGTTCGAGACGGCGGAGCTGGAGCTGGCGGAGGGCAGCCGCCTCGTCCTCTACACCGACGGGCTGGTCGAGGACCGTGAGCGGGACATCGACGTCGGGCTGGAGATGCTGCGGGAGGCGCTGGGCCGGGCCGGCGAGTCCCCCGAGGACACCTGCCGCGTCGTGCTCGACTCACAGCTCACGGCCCGCTCCAGCGACGACATCGCCCTGATCGTCGCGCGCACGCGGGCGCTCGCCGCCGACCGGGTCGCCGAGTGGCCGGTGCCGGCCGATCCGGCCGCCGTGGGCGAGGTACGGGCGGCGGTCTCCCGGCAGCTGGCCGAGTGGGGACTGGACGAGCTGACGTTCACCACCGAGCTCATCCTGAGCGAGCTGGTGACCAACGCGCTCCGTTACGGCGGCGGCCCCATCCACGTGCGGGTGATGCGCGACCGCAACCTGATCTGCGAGGTGTTCGACAGCAGCAGCACCTCGCCGCACCTGCGGTACGCGACGATGACGGACGAGGGTGGACGAGGCCTGTTCCTCGTCGCGCAGCTCACCGAGCGCTGGGGGACGCGTTACCTGCCGGCGGGGAAGGTGATCTGGGCGGAGCAGCCGTTGCCGTGAGCGGTCCGGCCCGCGCGACGTCCCCGAGGCAGCGGCGGCCCGCAGGCGCGGCGGACGGCGGCCACCCCAGCCGTGCGGTGCCGCCGTCATGGCGATAAGGCCAGCTGTGACCGGCCATAAAGTCGCCTTATGAGCTCATAGACCGGACCCGCGTACCAACTTAGGCATGCCTCAGTTTAGGCTTCACAGCGAGATCGCTTGTCGCCGCTCGAAGGGAACCTGACCATGCCCCGCCCCCTGCGGGTAGCCATCGTCGGATCCGGCCCCGCCGGGATCTACGCCGCCGACGCCCTGCTCAAGTCCGAGGTGGCCGCCGAACCCGGCGTGTCCATCGACATCTTCGAGCGCATGCCGGCACCGTTCGGCCTGATCCGCTACGGCGTCGCCCCCGACCACCCGCGGATCAAGGGCATCATCACGGCCCTGCACCAGGTGCTCGACAAACCGCAGATCCGGCTCTTCGGCAACGTGGACTACGGCACCGACCTGGGCCTGGACGACCTGCGCGCGTTCTACGACGGCGTGATCTTCGCCACCGGTGCGACGGCCGACCGGGCGATGTCCGTCCCGGGCATCGACCTGGACGGCTCGTACGGCGCCGCGGACTTCGTGTCCTGGTACGACGGCCACCCCGATGTGCCGCGCACCTGGCCGCTGGAGGCGGAGAAGGTCGCCGTGCTCGGCGTCGGCAACGTCGCGCTGGACATCGCACGCGTCCTGGCCAAGACGGCGGACGAACTGCTGCCGACGGAGATCCCGCCGAACGTCTACGAGGGTCTGAAGGCCAACCGGGCCAAGGAGATCCACGTGTTCGGCCGACGTGGCCCGGCGCAGGCGAAGTTCAGCCCGATGGAGCTGCGGGAGCTGGACCACTCCCCCAACATCGAGGTCATCGTCGACCCCGAGGACATCGACTACGACGAGGGCTCGATCGCCACCCGGCGCGGCAACAAGCAGGCCGACATGGTCGCCAAGACCCTGGAGAACTGGGCGATCCGCGACGTCGGCGACCGGCCCCACAAGCTCTTCCTGCACTTCTTCGAGTCGCCGGTCGAGGTCCTCGGCGAGGACGGGAAGGTCGTCGGCCTGCGCACCGAGCGCACGGAACTGGACGGCACCGGCAACGTCAAGGGCACCGGCACCTTCAAAACCTGGGACGTCGGCGCCGTCTACCGTGCGGTGGGCTACCTGTCGGACAAACTCCCCAAGCTGCCCTGGGACATCGACTCCGGCACCGTCCCCGACGAGGGCGGCCGGGTCATGCAGGAGTCCGGCGAGCACCTGCAGTCCACCTACGTCACCGGCTGGATCCGGCGCGGCCCCGTGGGTCTGATCGGGCACACCAAGGGCGACGCGAACGAGACGGTGGCGAACCTGCTGGACGACTACGCGGGCGGTCGGCTGCACACGCCTGCCTCCCCCTCCCCCGAGGCCGTCGACTCGTTCCTCGCCGAGCGGAACGTCCGCTTCACCACCTGGCAGGGCTGGTACGAGCTGGATGCCGCGGAGAAGGCGCTGGGCGAGCCGGAGGGTCGCGAGCGCGTGAAGATCGTCGAGCGTGAGGACATGCTGCGGGCCAGCGGCGCCTGACGTCTTACACCTGCGGGGCGGGTTCGGTGGCAATGTCACGGGACCCGCCCTTCTGTGTACTTGAAGCGTGTACGATCCGGATGCTTCACCGAACCATCACATCGCCTTCACCAGAAGGCCATGCAGGGGGGACGAACGTCCATGCGTATACGCCTTGTCGCCACCACGGCCGTCGCCGCCGGAGCCCTGACCGCCTTGACGGCGGTCCCGGCCCAGGCCGCCGAGTACGACTCCGCACTGAAGATCCGGGGCATCCAGTACGACGCTCCCGGCCGCGACTCCAACCGCTGCTCGACAGGGAACACCGACGAGGAGTACCTGACGATCAAGAACTACTCGCGGTCGACGACGGTGAACCTGAAGGGGTACGTCGTCAAGGACGCGGCGGGCAACAGGTTCACCTTCACCGCGAGCCACACCCTTCAGCCGGGTGACTACGTGAAGCTGCGCGGCGGCAACGGGACCGACTCCGACGCCGGGAACGTCGTGTACCGCGACAACTGCAACTTCATGTGGAACAACGACAAGGACACGATCTACCTGTACAAGCCGTCCGGCAGCCGTGCCGACGTGCACTCGTACACCAAGAGCGGCTCCGACCGGGACGGCAACGGGTACATCACGTACCACGGCTGACCCTTTGCCGAACCGGCAACAAGGTTCGTGGGCGGTGCGGCGGACGCCGGATGATCGGTGGACCGAGCGCCCCTTTCTGGACCGCGGGAGGATCCATGCCGCAGACATCCGCCGTCGACCACAAGCACCGCCTCGTGCCTTCACCGGCCGGCCGCATCCACCTCGTCGAGCAAGGTGACGGACCGCTGGTGCTGCTGCTGCACGGATTCCCCGAGTCCTGGTATGCGTGGCGTCACCAGCTTCCGGCGCTGGCCGCCGCCGGCTACCGCGCGGTCGCCGTCGACGTGCGCGGCTACGGCCGCTCGTCCCGGCCCGCGGCGGTGGACGCCTACCGGATGCTCGAACTGGTGGCGGACAACGTCGCCGTGGTGGAGGCACTGGGCGAGCGGTCCGCGGTGGTCGTCGGGCACGACTGGGGTGCGACGATCGCCGCGACCTCCGCGCTGGTCCGGCCCGAGGTGTTCCGCGCGGTGGGGCTGCTCAGCGTGCCGTACACGCCGCCCGGCGGCCCCAGGCCCAGTGAGGTCTTCGCGCGGATGGGCGGCGAGGAGGAGTTCTACGTCTCCTACTTCCAGCGGCCGGGCCGGGCCGAGGCAGAGGTCGAACCCGATGTACGTGGCTGGCTCGCGGGTTTCTACGCCGCCCTGTCCGCCGGCACGACACCCGAATCCGACCCGCACTTCGTGACCCGGGGAGGGCGGCTGCGTGACCGGTTCCCCGCGGGCCGCCTGCCGCGCTGGCTGAGCGAGGCCGATCTGGACGTCTTCGCCGGGGAGTTCGAGCGGACCGGGATGACCGGCGCCCTGAACCGGTACCGCACCATGGACCGGGACTGGCAGGACCTGGCGGGCTACGCCGGTGCCCCCGTCACCCAGCCGTCCCTCTTCATGGGCGGCGCCCTGGACGCGTCCATGACCTGGCTGGCCGACGCGATCGAGGCGTATCCGGCCACGCTGCCCGGGCTGATGGGCTGCCACGTCCTCGACGACTGCGGGCACTTCACGCAGCAGGAGCGGCCCGACGAGACCAACCGAATCCTGGTCGACTGGCTGTCCGCTCTCGACCGCTGAGGTCAGCGGCCGGGTAGCCACCGGTCCAGGTAGGCCCACAGGTCGGTCAGATCCGTGCCACGTGCCACGTAAGCCACGTAGCCGTCGGGTCGTACGAGGGCGTGGGCGGTACCCGGCCACGGGCTGTCCGTGCCCAGGTGGTGGACGCTCACCAGGCCCTGGGTGAGCGGGTCCCGTGCCCAGTGGTGCAGGGGGCCGGTGAGCAGGAGGTGGTAGCCCGGCCCCGAGGTTCGCCGTTGCAGTCCGGCCGGGAGGTCGGGGAGCCGGTCCCCCGCTCGTGGGCCCGCTGCCGGGCGGCGCGGTCCGGTACGGGAGACGGGACCACGACGGTAGTTGACGCCGAGTTCGGAGACCGTGCGGAAGAGGCGCGTGCGGAGGCCGGTGGCGCGCAGGAACAGGGGCGCGAAGCGTGGGGCGAGGTGAGTGCGGGCCAGCCGAAGGGCCGGATGGCTGTTCGTGCCGACCGTGAACGCCCGGTCGGTGAGGCGCCGAACACCGTCTCCGACGGGAGCGCGCTCCGCCTCGTACGTCTCCAGCAGTTCCTCCGGCGCCGCGCCTCGGCAGACGTGGGCGAGTTTCCAGCCCAGGTTCAGCGCGTCCTGGATGCCGGTGTTCATGCCCTGGCCCCCGGCCGGGCTGTGGATGTGCGCCGCGTCACCGGCCAGGAAGAACGGGCCCTTTCGGTAGTGGGTGGCGCCGCGGTTGTGGAGCCGGAAGGACGTCATCCAGACCGGGTCACGCAGGGTCAGCCGGTCGGTCGTCCAGTCGTCGGCGAGCCGCTGAAGCAGTTCCAGTGTCACCTTTTCGGCCGGAGCGCCCGGCGGGTGCATCGCGATCATCCGCCAGGTGGCGGGCGTGCCGAGCGGGAAGAAGAACAGCAGTCCGGCCGCGGTCATGAAGGTGTGCGCGGCTCCCGGCTCCAGCCCGTCGGCCTCCAGGTCGGCCAGCAGGAACGTCTGCGGATAGGAGTGTCCCCGGAAGCCGATGCCGGCCTGGGCGCGCACAGTGCTGTGAGCGCCGTCGCAGCCGACGACGTAGCGAGCCCGCAGGATTTCCTCGCCACCGTCCCGGTGTCGCAGCCGGCAGGTGACGAGTCCGTCCCGCGGCTCGGCGCTCAGCAGCTCCGCGCCCCGCTCCACCGTCGCGGCCCGCTCGGCCAGACGCTCCGCCAGGACCGCCTCCGTCTGCGACTGCGGGAGGAAGAGGAGGAAGGGATACGGCGAGTCGTCACAGCCGACGTCGAACACCGGTACGTGCAGCAGCCGGCCGGGCAGATGCAGCTGAAGCCGGACCGTCGTACTGCCCCGGTCGACCAGGTCGTCGGTCACGCCCGAGCCGGCCAGCATCTCCAGGGTCCGGGGCTGGATCGCCGGGGCACGTGACTCCCGCGCACGGTCCAGCGATCGGTCGACGATCCGGAACGGGGTGTCGTACGCGCGCAGTTGGGTCGCGAGGGCGAGTCCGGTGGGGCCCGCACCGACGATCAGGACGTCCAGGGGTGCCGTCATGACATCCACGGTAGACGCGGCCGTACGGCGTGCCGGGGCCCTCCGCGACGTGTCCGTGGCGGAGGACTCCCGTCCGGTGGCGCGGGTTCAGACCTCCAGGTCGGCCTCGATCCGGCGCAGCTGGTGGCGGGCCATCGCCAGGTTGGCCCGGCTGCCGTCGAGCACGAGGTAGAGGAACAGCCCGCTGCCGCCGCGTCCCTTGAGCAGCCGGATGAGGTGGTACTGGGAGTTCAGGGTGATCAGGATGTCCTCGATCTCCTCCTTCAGGCCGAGCAGTTCCATGGTGCGCAGCTTGGCCCGCACGACGTCGGTGTTGCCGGCCGCGGCGACTTCCAGGTTGAAGTCCTTGCTGCCGCCGAGGGTGCCGAGGGCCATGCCGCTGGTGTAGTCGACGAGTGCCACGGCCGTCGCTCCTTCGATGGAGCTCAGGCATTCCTTCAGTGCGGTCTCCGTGTTCGCCATGGGTGGTTCCTTTCGTTCGGTGTCTCTTCGATCGGTGTGGAGGTTCAGGTGGCTCAGGTGCCGGTCTGCGGGCGCGGCTGGTGGGTGGGCCGCTGCGGGGTGCGTACCGGGAGGGTGCCGATGGGGCGGGCCGTGGCCGGGGGCGCCATGGCGCGGTGCTCGGCGGGCTCGGGTACGAGCCGGTCGGCGTGGCGGCCGGTGCCCGGGCCGACGCGCGTGGCCACGAGGTCCGCGATCCGGCCTCCGCTGCGCCGGCCCTCCAGGTGCAGGCGGCCGACGTTGACGCGGTCTTCGGCGAGGAGGGTGAGGACGGCGGTCGTGCCGGCCGCGTACGTGGCGACGTAGCCCCCGGCGCCTCGCACCAGCAGTTCACGGAAGTCTCCGCGGCCGGCGGCGTCGGTCAGGCGGTAGGCGACGCCGAGGGCGGCGGCGGTGAGGGCCGCGAGTCCCTCGGGTTCCGTCTCCGGCACGTCGTGGGCGAGGACGAGTCCGTCGACGGTGGCCGCGAGGGATCCGGTCAGCCGGGGTACGCGGGTGCGGAGCCGACGCAGTTCGTCCAGGACGTCGGTCTCGACGGCCATGAGCAGTCTCCTTTCGGCACGCTGTCGTCGCGCGCGGATCACAGTGCCTCCAAGGCGTGCAGGAGCCGTCGCAGCAGTGCGGTGTCGGGCTCGTCCGGTGCCGCCGGACGAGGGGCGGGGCCCGGCTCGGCGGACGCGGGGGCGGGGGCTGGGGCTGGGGTGGGGGCTACGGGGACGACCAGCCCGGCGGCGGCCAGGCGGCGGAGTTCGACCAGGGTGTGGAAGGTGCGGCAGGCGAGGGCACCGGCGATCTGGGCGGCGGTACGGACGCCGTCGACCTGGGCGAGGGTGCGGCCGCGGCGGGCCGGTAGGTCCACGGTGTCTCCACGCACCCGGGCGAGCGGGGCGAGGTCGATGGCGGGCTCGGGCCATATGCGGTGCAGCAGTTCGCGGCGGCGTCTCGACTCGCGCAGGACGGTGTCCACCGGTACGGAGCGGACCGCGCCGAGCCAGTGCGTGACTCCGGGGCGGAAGCGGAGCGCCGGTCCGTCGTGGGCGAGGACGAAGTACGCCGCGTCGAAGAGGGCGCCCAGGTGGCACAGTTCCAGCGCCCCGGTGGTGAGTTGGCCGCTGTCCACCAGCTGCCGCCCGACGCGGCAGCCGCGTCCGGCCTGGTCGATCGCCTGCCACCAGCCGTCCGCGGCGAGCGCGCCGCTGTGGGTGAGCAGGTCGCCGAGGTCGGCTGTGACGGCGGACTCGACGTGGACGACGTGTCCCGAGGAGAGGTAGAAGATCCCCCACTCGGTGGACAGGGCGCCGCTCGCGCGCTCCGCGGCGAGGGTTCCGAGCAGAGCCGAGGCCGGTTCGTCCGTACGTGGGGTCAGGGCCGACGCGATCATCCGAGCACCAGTCTGTCCGCCATCTCGGCCAGCCGGATGCGGGCCAGCGCGAGGTTGCCCTCGCCTCGGTCGAGCCATAAGTGCAGGAACACGGTGCTGTCGAACGTCGTGGTGACGAACCTGAGCAGGTGGTACGAGTCGGCATTCGTGATGATCAGGTCCTGTACGGGTGGTTCCTTGCCGGACGGCCCGCCTGGGTCGTCGCCGGCCGGGGCGAGCGCGCCGCTCTCCGTGGCGAGGCGGGCGAGTTCGGCGGTCTCGGCGGCCGTGGCCTCCGCGTCTCCGCCCGGTGCCTCGCCCACCGCGCCCAGGGCCAGACCGCTGATCCAGTCGACCACCGACGCCCCTCGAGCACCAGGCAGCCGCATGGCTTCCAGCAGACTCTCGTCAATTCCGGGCACGCCGAATCCCCTCCCCTGCACGGCCGTTCCCGCGAACGTGAGCACGACACTACGGTGTGTGCTCGGCGCTGGTGAACGCTTTGGCATTTTCCAAAGGAATGTGCAGTGGAGCGGGCAGGGGGTGAACGGGGTTGATCGGAAATGGGCAGGATGCATCGAAGGGCACCACAGGGCGGTTGGTCACTGACCCTGACCTGCACCTTCACGACCTAGGCACACCAGGGAACCCCCGCCGCGATTCGCAGGTTCGGCAAGCCTTCGCAGGCCTGTGGACCGAAGCGCTTGCTCATCTGCCGGCGTCGGCTCCCCCTCACAAACTTCGCCGAGTGGTGCGTAGCAACCTGAGCGAACTCGGTGACTACCCCATGTAGGAGTACTTGTGGCACGCGCTGCGCGCCACCATCTGTTCCACGCGCAGGAACCAGCAGATGGTAGGCGGGATGTCGAACGTTCCGTGAGCGTTGCCCGACCTCACGGAGAGGCCTGCTTCGACTGCGGTGCTGTCAACAAGACGCTGCGCGGGGCTGGAAGCGTGGTGGTCCGTGACGGCGGTCGCGTGTGGCAGATCGTCACGTGCGGTTGCCGGAGCAGTGTGGCTGCCGCGTGACAACTGCAACCACGAGATCCAGAACACCGGCGGGCGCTCGCCACTGCACCGGGACTGGACCACAGAGCGAACAGGGAGTTCCCGTGACTCAGATGGTAAACCCCGCTCCAGTCTTCTCCTCGGAGAGCGCACGCACCGCCCAGCCCTCGGGGTTTGACGGCGAACACATTCCCATCCAACTCGACGCCCGCAACGCTTCACGCGTCGATGGCCGCTACGGCCCGCGGCCGTGAGGCTGGCTCGGATTCACGCCCGCACGATGCTGCCGGCTAGGCGCTGGGCCGGAGACCAAGACGATGCCCGAGCGAGTCGATCCGGCCCTCGTGGACCGCCCCCGTGTCCGCGCGGAACAGCTTCAGGCGCGACACCTTCCCCTCCTCGGCTCGGAGATCACCACCGCCGAGCCGGGACAGGATTGTTTTTCGATGCCCCGTGGACGGTGGAGTGTATGCAGTGCACCGTCACGCTCTGCATCCGGCTGTCCGATGTCGTTCGCGCGGGCCGCGTGCCGGGTACTCCTGGCTCGCGCCGAAGAAGGAGAAGACGCTCAAGAACGGCCCCGGCCGGATGACCGCCGCCGTGCTGCGCCCCGTCGCCAAGCACCCGGCCGCCACGCTCACCGTCACCGTCGTCGCGCTGCTCGCCCTCGCCGCCCCGGTCCTCGGCCTCAAGCTCACCGACATGGCCGCGAGACGCACTCCCGGAACATCGAGGCCATGCAGGAGTGGTCGGCTGAGACGCGGGTGCTCGGCCGAGAGCTGAGCGGGGCCCGGCCGCACCCGCTACGGCAGCAGGCCCCGGCACGGCAGCAGGGCCCGGACCACGCGTCGCGGTCCGGGCCCTGCCCCGTGCGGTGCCGCCCTGCGGCGGCGGTGCGTCAGCTCTGTGCGGTGTCGTCGCCCGTCTGCCCGGCGCCCTCGGCTGCGCCTGCCCTCTCGCGCATCTTGCGCACCAGCTCCGCCTTCCGGTCGGCGGCACCCTGGCGGTCGAGGTTGCGGTACGGACCGTTGTTCTGCCGTTCGGCGCGGGACAGCTTCCTGCGCTGGCCGCCGCCCATGCCCACAGGGTTGTTGATGTTCTTGCTCACGGGTTCTCCCGGAATGATGTGAAGTGATCTACGGACTCATCGGTGGGACGGGCGCGGCGACGTCGAGGGACGTCAGCAGGGGCCCATCACTCTCTCACTCGTAAATCGGCGTCTGGAAGAACATGACCACGACGTTACCCGGTTCCGTCGCCCCGCACACCAAGGTTTTCGCCGTCCCGGCGTCGGCCGGGCCTTCGGCGAGCGCCCAGGGTCGGCCGTTCCTTCCAGAGCCCGGTCTGACCAGGCTGAAGACCTCGCGGGCTGCGTAGCGCCTGAAGGAACGGGAGGCGACTCGTCGGCTCCCGTTCACGCAAGACCGGTGACGTCGGCGAGACGCCTACGCGTGACTCCTCCGAGCCCGGAGGTGTCACGGCGTTCTGGGTGCCGGTCCGAGCTGCTGGACACGGCTAAGGAGTTCACCGACTCCGCGAACCGTTCCTCATCAGTGAGCAGGAGTGAGTCTTGTGCTCATACCTGTGCACTGCGGACATCCCGAACGGTTTTGGGTGTCCTGGTCGCCCGCTTTCGCTCCGCGTCCGGCGACACGGATCGTGTCCGCGGTCC
>NZ_JBEXQJ010000045.1:0-53855 GCF_040612515.1 Streptomyces sp. NPDC006372
GTCGTCCTCGGCACCTGCGCCGAGGACGACGACGAGCGGGCCGACGACGTGCGCTACGACCTCACCGTGCGGGGGGAGTTGCTGCCGCGCTGGGACGAGCAGCTCGCCCTGGCCTCCACCGACGGCGACCCGGACGCCGACATCGTCGTCAAGGTCCGGGACCGCTCCGACGGCCAGCGCTGGCAGCCGGAGCCGGTACCCACGACGGCGGGTTCCCTTTCGATCGAGGAGCAGGACGACCCGACGGCACGACAGGTGACCCTGCCGGACGGCCGGACGCAGTGAGCACGGAGCTCGGAGCCTGAGCGGGGCTGCGCGGTGGACACGCCGCGCAGCTCATCTGTCAGGCCGGGCCGTCGGCGAGGTCGGCCGGACCGATCGTGCTCGGTGTGGCGTGGCCCGACAGGGCCAGGGTGAGGTCGAGTTCGGCCAGCAGGCAGCGGATGACGTGCTCGACGCCGGGCCGGCCGTCGAGGCCGAGACCGTAGACGTACGGCCGGCCGACGAGGACGGCCCTGGCGCCGAGGGCGAGTGCCTTGAAGATGTCGTCGCCGGTGCGGACACCGCTGTCGAAAAGCACGGTGAGCCGGTCCCCGACGGCCTCCGCCACGCGGGGCAGCGCGTCGGCCGCGGCCACGGAACCGGCCACCTGCCGCCCGCCGTGGTTGGAGACGACCACACCGTCCATGCCCGCCTCCGCCGCCTCCCGGGCGTCGTCCGGGTGCAGGACACCCTTGAGGACGATCGGGCCGTCCCAGTTCTCCCGCAGGAACGCCAGGTCCGGCCAGGTCTTGGCCGGGTCGGCGAACATCCCGACGAAATGCATCACGGCCGCGTTCGGATCCTCGTGCACCGGCTTGGCCAATCCCGCCTGGAAGGCCGGGTCCGAGAAGTAGTTGGCCGTGCCGACGCCGTGCAGGAACGGCAGATAGGCCTGGTCCAGATCGCGTGGCCGCCACGCCAGCAGCGGCGTGTCCAGGGTGACGACGAGCACGCCGAACCCGGCCGCCCTCGCCCGGTTCAGGAAACTGCGGGCCACCTCCGGGTCCCTGGGCCAGTACAGCTGGAACCACCGCTCGGCGTCGCCCATCGCCTCGGCGACCTGCTCCATGGGTGTGCTCGACGCGGACGACAGGACGAAGGGCACGCCCTGGGCGGCGGCCGCCCGGGCCGCGGCGGTCTCGGCCTCGGGGTGCATGATCGACAGCACCCCGACGGGGGCCAGCGCCAGCGGAGCCGGCAGGGTCCGGCCCAGCACCTCGACCGACAGGTCCCGCTCGTGCACGTCCCGCAGCACGCGCGGCACGATCCGGCGGCGCTCCAGGGCCGCCCGGTTGGCTCGGGCGGTGCTGCCGTTCCCGGCGCTGCCCGCCACATAGCCGACCGGGCCGGGCCCGAGCCGCTGCTCGGTCAGCTCCTCCAGCCGGGTCAGTTCGGTGGGCAGCCGCGGTACGGCACCCGTCATCCCGTTCAGATAGATCTCGTACTGGAAGTCCGCCCAGTGCTTGCCCACCGTACGCAACCGCCTCTCGTCGTCTCCTCGTCGAGACCGTGCCGTCGGGCCGACGATACCGAGCGGTATGTGCGGGCGCGGATCAGGCCACTACCCGCTCCGGCGGCGCCCCCTCCGCGCGGGCCCGGTGACGGGACGGTGGAGCGTGGGGTGACGCGGTGGTGGGGCGGACGGCCGCTCGCCGGCGCCGGGATGTGCGGCGGCGCGCGGAAGCCGTCCTCTGGGGTAGTGCCGACCGTAGGACGGCGAAGACGATCTACGCCAGAGGACGGTTCATCCATTCTCGGCGTTGCCGGTGGACGAATCCTCCACTCATCGCTCATGACTCGCCGGAAGGGTGCGGAGCATGGTCGGGGTCCGGCTCCGCGTCCGGTCCCTGGGCCCGTACCCGATGCACGTGCTCGAGGGAGTCGCGCAACTCCGCGAGCCAGTCGTCGGTGTGACGCTGGACCAGGCGCACGCACCAGGCCAGCGCGTCGCTGCGGCTGCGGGCGACGCCGCCGGCGATCAGGGTGTCGAGGACCTGGCGCTCCGGCTGGCGCAGCCGCGTCATCACGGGCGCGGCCACATGCGTGAAGAGCGCGCGCCGCCCGCCGCAGTCCACGCCCCAGGACACCTTGCGGCCGAACCGGTGCTCGGCCTCCCGGGCCACCGCCATCCGGTCCTCGCGCGTGCGTTCACGGAACTCCTGCACCCGGCCTTCCAGGGCCGCCTCGCGTTCGGCGGCCGAGGCGTCCTCGGCCAGCCGCGGTCCGGGGATGCGGCCGACCACCATGATCTCCTCGCGGTCGACCGTGACCTCGGTCAGCTCCTCGAAGAGGTCGTCGGGGAGGCGGCCGGCGAACCAGCCGCGCAGCTTCTCTCTCTGCTCATTCGTAATCATGTAATGACGATTACTCGACCGGAGCATGAACACAAGGGGTTGCGAAGCGGTCGGCCGAGAGCGGAACCGGAATGTTTCAGGCCTATTAACGAACATGCGGGAATCGGCCATCTGGCCGCTTCATGTCCCCGGGGACCGCGCAGTTACGGGCTTCGGCCATGCGGATTCCGTAACTTCGCGCCACTGATTCAATACGCAAGGTTACTGAAACCCGTGGGGTCGATGTGTGTTTCGGCGGCGGACTCGGCAGACTCGCGCTCGCCGTCCCGGGCACCGATCGAGCACGGGCCGGCACACCCCGTAATCGAGCGGAAGGATGCACACAATGCGGAACACCGCGCGCTGGGCCATGACTCTCGGACTGACGGCCACCGCCGTCTGCGGACCCCTCTCCGGGGCCGCACTCGCCGACCCGGGTCAGGCCCCCACCGCGCTCTACGCCCCGTCGGCCCTCGTCCTCACGGTGGGCCACGGCGAGAGCGCGGTCGCAGCGACTCCGGAACGCGCGGTCACTCTGACCTGTTTCCCGAAGCCCTCCGGGACCCACCCGGTGGCCGGCTCGGCCTGTGCGGAACTGCGCGGCGTCGGTGGCGACATCCGCGCCCTGACCGCCGGCGAGGGTGCCGTGTGCACCAAGCAGTACGACCCGGTGGTCGTCACCGTCGACGGTGTCTGGCAGGGACAGCGAGTGTCCTACGAGCGCACCTTCTCCAACGAGTGCGTGAAGAACGCCCACGGTTCCGGCGTCTTCGCGTTCTAGGACCGGGATCGCGCCGTTCCCGTGAGGTACGGCGGTTCGAGGCTGGGGAGCCGGGCCGCCGTCGCGGGAACCTGCGATCTCGTACAAGGGGGCCGGCGGGCGGAGTGGGGCCGCCCGCCGGCCCCTGGGCGTTCCTCAGGCCGGTACGGTCACGCCCGGTCGCGGTGGCTCGTGTCGCACCACGGGTAGCGCCGGCTGCGCCGGCAGGTGCACAGGGCCACGCGGAAGCGGTCGGAGGTGACGACGGAGCCGTCCTCCAGCTCCACCTCCACCGGGCCCTCCATCAGCAGGGGGCCCTTGCGCTGGACGGTGACGCGGCGCGGAGCCGCGGACGGGTCAGACGGGGAGTTCGGCACGGATCACCACCAGCTCTTCCCGGTTCTCGGCGGAGGAGAGCAGCCCCCGCTCCCGCAGCCAGCGTTCCCGGCCGCGCAGCACCGGCCCGAACGCGATCCGCCGGCGGCGGGTCACCGCGGCCTTCAGCCCCGACGCGCGCAGCTCCTGCACGGTCAGGTCCGGGCCGCTGAGCGCGGACTGCACCAGCAGCAGCACCCCGCCCGGACGCAGCAGCCCGGGCGCCTCCCGGCAGATGCGGTCCACAACGAGCCGTCCGTCATCGCCCGCGTCCCAGGCCCGGGCCGCGCCGTGTGGCTCTCGCGCTCCGCCCGGGGCCGGCACGTAGGGCGGATTGGCCAGGATCAGGTCGAAGGACTCGCCCAGTACGGGATCGAAGAGGTTCCCGTGCCGGATGCGGACCGAGAGACCGGCCCGCGCGGCGTTGAGCCGGGCGGCCCACACCGCCCGCCGGGACACGTCCACGGCGGTCACGCACAAGCCCCGGCGTGCGGCCTCCAAGGCGAGGGCGCCGGTCCCGGTGCCCACGTCGAGCACCTCCGCGCCCGGGGGCAACGGCTCGTCGAACAGGGCACCAGCCAGCAGCTCGGTGTCCTCCTGCGGGGCGTACACGCCCGGGGGTACGAGTGGGTTCACGCCACGCGAGTACCCCGGCCATCAGGAGATATGGGCGGTTTCCCGGGCAAGCGGGGTGCGCAGTGACGAGCATGACGCACGCCAGTCGGCGAGCAGCCGGGCGCCGAAGCGCTCCTCGACGAACTCGGTGGCGTCGATGCCGAAGGCGACGTCCGGGGCGAGATGCGGCTCCCGCTCCAGCAGACCGCCGATGACGTCATGGCGTACCACCTGCTCGTGGACCGCGTCGGCCTCGACGTGTTCGTCGTAGAAGTGCTCGGCGGCCGCCCCCGCGCCGGTACGGCGCATCGCCTCGGCGAGGCGTCGCGATCCCGGTGACGAGGTGATCTCGACCGTGGCGAAATGGCCGACCAGAGCGCCTCTGAGGGCCCGGTGCAGGCCGAACAGGGACATGAGGTTCACCGTGACCAGGGCTTCGGCGGACGCGGCGTCGAGGTAACGGCCGTACGTGGTGTCCAGGCCGAGGTCGGCCATGAGGTCGGCGAACAGCCGGGCGTGCACACGGTCGGCGCGGCCACCGCCCCACTCGTCGAACTCCACCGCCGCCATCGCCGCCTTCGCCCGCCCCCAGAGCCGCGGCAGCACCCAGGCGTGCGGGTCGGCCTCCTTGAGATGGTAGAGCGAGCGCTGGGCCGCGTACTCCCGCACATGCCACAGGTCGCCCTCGTCGCGCAGGAAGTGGGTGACGCCGGTGCCGTCGACGGGCTCGACCAGAAGACCGGCCAGTGCCTCGTCCACACTGTCGTGGACCCGGGCGTCGGCGCGCAGGGCGGACAGGAAGCGGTGCTCCAGGGCCGCCCGGATGCGCAGCAGGTCGGGGTCCCACTCGCGATCGGGGGACACGCCCTCGAAACCGCGGTAGTGCAGCTCGTAGCACAGGTACAGGGCCAGCTGGAGGTCCTCCCCGTACACGGCGGCCCGGGCTACCTCCTCCAGGCGGGGCAGCCTGCCCGCGCCCCGCAGATACGACTCGACGCCGCTGCTCAGCGGCCCGCGCGGGGTGGGGAGCCCCGGCTCACGGGGTTCTGGTTCTTCACGGTCGTGCGCCATGCGCGCCGGGTACCCGGCCGGAGCCCGGGGTCACCCGCCCGCTTGGCACCGGTATCGAGGGGTACCCCGGCATGCCATGAAGGCATTGGTGGTCAACTGCACTCTCAAGAAGTCGCCGGAGACCTCGAACACCGAGGCGCTGGCGGGGGTGGTCGTCGAGCAGCTGGAGAAGGACGGTGTCAACGTCGAGGTCGTGCGGGCGGTCGACCTGGACATCGCCCCGGGCGTGACCAGCGAGCCGGTGCACGAGGGCGACGCCTGGCCGGGCGTGCACGAGCGGCTGCTCGACTCCGAGATCCTCGTCATCGCCTCGCCGACCTGGCTCGGCGGCCCGTCCTCCGTGGCCCAGCGGGTGCTGGAGCGGATGGACGCCATGATGTCCGAGACCGACGACCAGGGCCGCCCGGTCGCCTGCAACCGGGTGGCGGGCGTGGTCGTCACCGGCAACGAGGACGGGGCGCACCACGTGATCAACGAGATCACGGGCGGCCTCGAGGACATCGGCTACACGATCCCCGGCCAGGCGTGGACCTACTGGAACCAGGGGCCCGGACCGGGGCCCAGCTACCTCGACGCCGAGCGCGGCCACGACTGGGCGCGGTCGACCGGGCGGGCCATGGCGGCCAACCTGCTCGGCGTGGCACGGGCCCTGGAACAGCGGCCGCTCGGTCCGCCGCCGCAGTAGCCCGGGCCCGTCACCTACTGTTCTCCCTCGGACTCCTCCTGCGCACGGGTGTTCGGCGTGGTGGCGTCTCCGGCCTCGCCCCGGTGGCGGCGCTGCTCAGCGGTGTCCTGGGTGTGGTTCTCGGCGTCCTCGACCTCGCGCAGTACCTCCTCGAGTGCCGTCTCGGGCTGCTCGGAGTGGTCGCGGTGGTTGTGGTCCTTGTTCTGGGACACAGGTGTCTCCTTCCTGCGTTCGGTGCGTTCGTTCCTGTGTGCGGGACTTCAGCTGGAGGCGGTGGCGATGCGCAACGGCACCGGGTCGGGAAGGGCCGCCTCTTCGTTCTGGCGGGTGATCTCCGCCCACCAGGACGGACCGTCCTCTATGTGGCGCAGCAACACGCCCTCGCGGATCGCCCACGGGCAGACCGTGACGGACTTGATGCCGGTCAGCTTCATCGCGGTGTGCCCGACCACCGCACCGGCCAGGCTCTGCGCGGCCCGCGGCGCGGAGATGCCGGGCAGGTGAGCGCGTTCGGCGACGGGCAGCGCGGCCAGCCTGGCGATCGCCTCCCGCAGTTCCGCGCGGTGCAACTGCCGGTCCACGAAGGGGCCGTGGCGTCCGGGCGCCGCGCCGCACAGCCGCCCCAGCTGCTGGAACGTGCGGGAGGTGGCGACCGCGGTGCGCGGGCCCTCCCAGCGAATCCGCGCCGCGACGTCCCGCAGTTGGTGGCGGACCTTGCGGCGCATCGCCCGCACCCGCTCCGGCGCGGGCGGGTCCTCGTCCCCGAAGAACTCGTGGGTGAGCCGTCCCGCACCCAGCGGCAGGGACGCCACGAAGTCGGGCAACCGGCCGCGGCCGAAAGCCACTTCGAACGAACCGCCGCCGATGTCGAGCAGGGCGAGCGGCCCCGAACGCCAGCCCATCCAGCGCCGGGCGCCGAGGAACGTCAGTTCCGCCTCGACCTCGCCGGGCAGGGTGCACAGGGCCACGCCCGTACGGGCCCGGACGGTGTGCAGCACCTCATGCCGGTTGGGCGCGTTGCGCACCACGGCGGTCGCGAACGCCAGCGGCCCGGCCGCGCCCCACCGGGACGCGGTCCGGCTCGCCTCCGCGACCGCGTGCACCAGTTGTTCGACGGCCTGCTCCGGGACGGGTCCCCCCGGTGTGACCTGCTCGGACAGCCTGAGCCGCCACTTGGCGGTGTGCACCGGGAGCGGTACCCCACCGTCCGCGTCCGCGACCACCAGTCTGACCGTCTTCGATCCCACGTCCACCACGCTGATTCGCATGGCCGGTGGGTACCCATTTCCAGGGCGGACCAACGGAACGGCCCGCCGAGTACGCCGAAGATCGGCCAGGTGACGGCTCGCGTCAGGTCATCTGGCGTCGCACCAGCTCGTGCAGCCGGCCGTTCGTGTCGGCGAGGAGCTGCGCGGGCGGACCCTGCTGGACGACCTTGCCGTCCTCCATCACCACGACCCGGTCGGCGTCCATCACCGTCGACAGCCGGTGCGCGATGACGACCCTGCTGGCGTTGAGGGCCTTGGTGCTCTCGATGACCGTGCGCTGCGTCTCGTTGTCGAGGGCACTGGTCGCCTCGTCGAAGAAGAGGATGCGCGGCCGGCGGATGAGCGCCTGCGCGATCATCAGCCGCTGGCGCTGACCGCCGGAGACGGCACCACTGCCCGAGACGATGGTGTGCAGCCCCATCGGCATCCGCTTGATGTCCTCGGCGAGCCCGGCCATCTCCGCCGCCGCCATCGCCTCCTCCGGCGTGTACGGCTCGGTGCCGCAGATGACGTCCAGGATCGAGCCGGTGAACGGCTGCGCGTGCTGGAGCACCACACCGCACTGGCGGCGCACCGCCGACTGGTCGAGGGCGGCCAGGTCCTGACCGTCGTAGAGGACGCTGCCCGACAGCGGACGGTCGAAGCCGATCAGCAGGCGCAACAGCGTCGACTTACCGCAGCCGCTCGGGCCGACGACCGCGACGAACTCGCCCGGCCGCACCTCGAACGACACGTCGTCCAGGACCAGGGGGCCGTCGTCCGCGTAGCGGAACGACAGCCGCCGCGCCTCGATCCCGCCGGACAGCGGACCCGGCCGGGTGCTCGCCGTGCGCACCTCGGGCGTCGCGTCCAGAACCGGCCTGATCTCCTCGAACAGCGGCAGCGCGGCCACCGCCGAGACGAACGAGCCGGTCAGCTGGGTGACGGAGGTCAGCACCATCGTCACCGAGGTGTTGAAGGTGAGGAACGCGGCCGCCGACATCGAGCCCCGGGCCGGGCCCGCCAGCAGCATGAACATCAGCAGCGTGCACAGCGGCAGGTACACCGCGCCCAGCACCGTCGTGAGGTTCTTGATGCGGCCGACCTTCTGCTGGAGCTCCCGGCTGCGCGCGAACTCCGAGGCCCAGGCGGCGTACGCGTAGTTCTCGGCGGCGGCCACCCGCAGCTTGGGCAGGCCGCGCAGCGTCTGGAACGCCTGGTTGTTCAGCTTGTTGGAGAGCACGACCAGCCGCCGCTGCCAGCGCACCTGCCACAGCCCCAGCGCCAGGAACACCGCCGCGATGACGACGAGCATGCCGATCGCGGCCATCGCCATCGGCACGCTGAACCACAGCAGCAGCCCCAGGTTCATCGCCCCGACCGTCACCGACTGGGCGACCGTCGGGCCGACTCCCGCCAGCAGCCTGCGGATGGAGCTGATGCCCATGGCCGCGCTGGCCAGTTCACCGGTGGAACGTTCGGTGAAGAACTTCGTCGGCAGCCTCAGCAGCCGGTCCCACACGGCCGGCTGGAGCGTGGCCTCGACCCGGCCCTCCAGCCGCAGAATGGTCATGTTCTGCAACAGCATGAAGGCCGCCGACACCACGCTGCTGAGCATCACCGCCAGGCACACCTGCACGATCAGGTCCGTCTGCGCCTTCGGCACGAACTCGCCGAGCACCTTGCCGGTCGCGATGGGCACCAGCGCGCCGATCGCCACCGTGACCAGACCGCTGAGCAGCAGGCCCGCGAGGTCGCCGCGCATGCCCTGCATGCAGAACCGCAGCAGCCTGAGCGGGCTGAGACTCCGCTCGGGCAGCGGCCGGTAGAACATGACCGCGCGCGGCTCGAACTCGTCGGCGTTGGCCTTCTCGACCGGTGTCTCACGGCCCGTGGACGGATGGACCGCCACGTATCCGCCGCGGCGCCACAGCAACGCCACCGGCGCGCCCGACAGGGCACGGTGACCGACCAGCGGCCCGACGTTGTCCCGCCACCAGCGCCCGTCGAGGCGTACCGCCCGGGTGCGGACACGGGAGGCCAGGGCGACCTGTTCCACCGGGTCGAGGCGGTCGCCGCCGGTGCCCTTCTGGGCGGGCTCGGCGAGTGTGATCCCGGCGGCCTGGGCGACCAGCTTGCACGCCGCGTACGAGGCGTCGGCGTCGGCCGCGGTGGTCCGTTTCGACGAGCGCTTGCCGATGGAGGCCAGCAGTGTCTGGTCGGCCTGGGCACGCACCGCCTCGCCGGCCTTGATGCCCTCGGCGGTGCGCGTCTCGTGGGTGCGTTCCAGCTGCTCGATCCACCGGTCCAGCGTGGTCAGCAGCCGGTACTGCTGGTCGACCATGCTCTGCCACAGCGCCGGATCGATCAGCAGATCGGCCGCCGCCTCCGCGCCGTAGAGCGAGCCGTACTGCACGCTGCCGGGCGGCACCTGCATCCAGAACACGTCGTCGTCCGTGGGCGCGGCGGCCCGCTCGGTCGCCATCGGCGCCTGGAAGAGGATGGACAGGCTGCGGCCCACACCCAGCGCGAGCGCGTACTCCAGCGGACTCGTCGTCGGCGGCACGTACTGCGGGTTGCCGTACTCGTCGTACGACCACGTCGCGGTGTCGGCGGGCTGGTACAGCTCGCGCAGACCGATGCGGTGCACCACGCAGTCCCGCAGTGGGCGGGCCACCAGCGTGTGCTCCGGCCCGGCCACCGGGCCGAGCACCAGCGACCCCGCCTCCAGCCGGCCGAGGTGGTGCCAGTGGCCCTGCTGGCCGGCGTCGACCGCGAACAGGTCGACGGCGCCCGCCGCGACCAGCCACAGCACCTGCGGGCCCTCCAGGTCCAGGCGGTTGAACCCGGCGCAGTCCATGCGCGAGCCCATCTGCCCGAACGCGCCCAGGACGAGGTCGCCCTCGTGTCCCTCGTGAACGGTCGTCATCTCACCGCTCCCTGACCAGCGCGGCGTACGCGCCGCCGCGGGCCACCAGTTCCTCGTGCCGTCCCCGCTCCACGACCGTGCCGTGCTGCAGGACGACGATCTCGTCGCTGTCGCGGACGGTGCTGAGCCGGTGCGCGATCACCACACAGGCACAGCCCCGCCTGCGCAGGTTGTCCATCACGACCAGCTCGGTCTCCGCGTCCAGCGCGCTCGTCACCTCGTCGAGCACCAGGATGCTCGGCCGGCGCACCAGCGCCCGCGCGATCTCCAGGCGCTGGCGCTGCCCGCCGGAGAAGTTGCGCCCGTCCTGCTCGACCTTGCTGTGGATGCCGCCGGGACGCCGCATGACCACGTCGTACAGGGCGGCGTCCCGCAGCGCGTCCTCCACCGCGTCGTCCGGGATCGACGGGTCCCACAGCGCCACGTTGTCGCGGATCGTCCCCTCGAAGAGGAACACGTCCTGGTCGACGAAGGAGACGGAGGCGGCCAGCGCCCCGCGCGGAATGTCCTCGATGCGCTGTCCGTCGATACGGATCACGCCCTCCCAGGGCGCGTACAGGCCGGAGATCATCCGGGACACGGTGGACTTGCCGCTGCCCGAGCCGCCGACCAGCGCGACCTGCTGCCCCGGACCGACCGTCAGGTCGAAGCCGGTGAGCAGCGGCTTGTCGAGCGGGCTGTAGCCGAAGGTGATGTTCTCCAGCTCCACATGGCCCTGCAGACGACGGGTCGACTCACCGGATCCGGGCCGGCCGTAGAGCGGGTCGGCCTTGAAGTTCTCCACGTCCTTCAGCCGTGCCACGTCCGCCGCGAAGTCCTGGATGCGTCCCGCGACGCCGTTGAGCCGGGTCAGCGGGGCGGTGAACCGGGTGACGAGGGCCTGGAAGGCGACCAGCAGACCGACCGAGATGTGTCCCTCGACCGCCCGCATGCCGCCGATCCAGAGGATCAGGGCGCTGTTGAGGGTGGCGAGCGTCGGCGCGACCACACCCAGGTAGGCGCTCGGCACGCCGAGGCGCTGCTGCTCCTCCAGCGTGGTGGCGTGCTGCCCCGCCCACTTGCGGAAGTAGCCGTCCTCGCCGCCGGTCGCCTTCATCGTCTCGATCAGCTGCAGACCGGTGTAGGCGGTGTTGGTGAGCCGGGCCGTGTCGGCGCGCAGCTTCGCCGTGCGAGTGGCGCGCAGGCGAACGACGACCCGCATGGCCACGATGTTCAGCAGCGCCACACCGATGCCGACGAACGTCAGCTGCGGGTCGTAGGTGTACAGCAGCACCGCGTACAGGACGACCACGACCGCGTCCACGCCCGCGGCCGCGAGGTCACGGGACAGGGTCTCGGAGACCGCGTCGTTGGACTGGAGCCGCTGTACGAGGTCGGCCGGGCTGCGCTGCGAGAAGAACGTCACCGGCAGCCGCAGCAGATGCCGCAGGAAGCGGGCGCTGGACAGCGTGGAGGAGATGATGCGGCCGTGCAGCAGGTTGGCCTGCTGGAGCCAGGTCAGCAGGACCGTGAGCAGCACGCAGGCCGCCATCGACGCGAACAGCACGCCGAGCAGCGAGGTCTGGTTCCCGATCAGGAACTCGTCGATGTAGGTGCGGCTGAGCGCGGGCACCGCCGCACCGACCGCCACCAGCAGCAGGCTGGCCAGGACCGCGGCGGGCATGGTGCCCGCGGTGCCGCGCAGCCGGGCGGGCATCGCGCCCAGGACGCCCGGCTTGCGGCCGCCCCGGGTGAAGTCCTCGCCGGGCTCCATCACCAGTACGACACCGGTGAAACTGCCGTCGAAGTCCTCCATGGGGACGAAGCGGCGGCCCTTGCCGGGGTCGTTGATGTAGACGCCGCGACGGCCGAAGCGGCGGCCCATGCCGTCGTAGACGACGTAGTGGTTGAACTCCCAGAACAGGACGGCCGGCGACTTCACCTCGGCGAGCGCGGCCAGGTCCATCTGCATGCCCTTGGCCGTCAGGCCGTAACTGCGGGCCGCCTTGAGGAGGTTGCTGGCGCGCGAGCCGTCACGGGAGACGCCGCAGGCGATGCGCAGCTCCTCCAGCGGGACGTGCTTGCCGTAGTGGCCGAGCACCATCGCGAGGGAGGCGGCGCCGCACTCGACGGCCTCCATCTGGAGCACGGTCGGTGTGCGGACCGTCTTCGCCGCGGCCTTGGGCACCTTGCGCTTCGGCGGAGCGGCGCGGCGCCGGCTCCGTGGCTCCTGTGCGGTCGCGCTCATGGCAGCAGCCAGTCGACGGGACGCTGGTCGGCCAGCTTGATCGAACCCGAGGCCAGCGTCATGGAGGTCAGCTTGTACGGCGGTCCGTCCGCGGACGACCACTTGTAGCCGCTCTTCGTGGCGGACGACCTGTCCAGCCGGACCGTCACGGCCACCGGCCTGCCCTTCTTGGTGAACTGCTCGCCCAGCTGGCTGTCCCCGAGGAACGCGGCGATCTGCTGCGGGGACTGGGCGGAGCGGTCCACCGACTTCACATGGCCGCGCAGCACTCCGTACTCCTGGGTGGGCACCGACTGCACGGTCAGGTCCACGGCGGCGTCGTCGGGGATCGAGGCGGCGTTCTCGGCGGGGACGTAGACCGTCGCGTACAAGGTGTCCTTGGCGTGCGCGACCTTCTCGACGGCGGCGACGTTCGCGCCGGTCTGGATGATCTGCCCGACGGTCGCGGCGAGCGCGGAGACCCGGCCCGCATCGAGCGTGCGGACGACGGTCTCGCCCTCGGCCGTACGGACCTTCAGTACAGGGGTGTTCGCGGGCACCTGCTCGCCCTGCTTGGCGAGGACCGCGGTCACCTGGCCCGCGACGGGGCTCTGGAGGAGGTAGCTGCCCTGCCCGTGCGTGAGGATGGCGGGCGCGCTGACGGTGGAGGCCACCGAGCCGGTCACCGCCCACACCGAGGCGGCCGCCATCGCGACCACCGTCACCGAGAGGACGAGCCAGCCCTGCGGTCGGGCGAAACGCACCGGCAGGTCGAGTTCCTCCGGTGACTGAAGCTTGGCGAGGGCCTGTTGGCGGAACTGCAAGGAACTTCCCTCACCCGTAGAAGAGGTACGTACAGCCGTTTCAGGGGTTCTGGCGGCCGTAGCGGAGGTTCTTACGGAACCCGAAGAACCCGGAACCGCCGGCTGCGGTTCCGGGAATCAACGGCACAAGGGCTCGATCAGAGGCCGGAGACCAGGCCGGTGACCGGGGCCGTGTTCAGGCCGGTGACGCCCTCGACGGTGCCGACGGCGGTGTCGACCAGGCCGGAGACCGGGGCAATGCCGTCAACGGTGTCGGTGACGGTGTTCACGGCGTTCACGGACAGGCCGCCGGAGATGGCGTCGAGCTGGGCGTCAGCGATCTCGACGGTCTCAACCTGGGGGGTGGAGTTCATGATGGAACTTCCCTTCGTATGGATATCTCACAAGGGGGGAGCGGCCCCCTCTGGGGACAGATGACGGCCGCGACCGCGAGTGCCGGACTCCCGTTTCCGAGTGCCCTGTGTGGCCCCGCGATGCGAAGGATCAAAGCACGCTGCCGGTGCGCGCTTCCAATCAACCACCCGTCTCACCAGGCAACTTGCGCCCCAGCGGCACCGAAGCGTGCAGATGTGCGCACGCGACCGTGGCGAGTCCTTCACATGCGCCACGGCATCGGCTCATTCGGTCCCCTGTCTCTCGGGGTGGCGAATCCGGCACTCCCGCCCCAAAGGCGTGAGCCGCGCGGCGGGCGTGTGGATAACCCTCGACTCGGTGACCGGGTTGAGCATTCGATGTGCAGATTCGCTGAAGGTGGGATTCAACTCGGCGATCGCAACAGATCGCTTCCGGGCGGATACGGACCGTGTCGATTCGGGAGGGCTGGGGAGGGGCCTGCGGCTGAAAGGCCGTCATCCGGCCATGGGTGACTACCGGTCTGCAGCGGCCGGAGTTCCGGGCCCGCCTGTGTGACCAGGGCAGTCGCAGACCGCGCGGTCGGTGTGCGGGCGGCGGGAGTTGGCTGATTCCGCGATGCGAAGGGATCACTTGCAAACGGAATTGAACGCCCCACGCGGCCCGTGCGTACCAACAGCCATCCAGGCGCCCCCCAACTGCTGCCGGACGGCGGCACATACTCCGTCCCCCAGGAGGAGAGAAGTTTGAGTCACAAGCGAATTCCGAAGCGCAAGGCCGCGATAGCGGCGGGCAGCGTGGTGGCGCTGGGCGCGGCCGCGATCCTGCTCCCCAACGCCAACGCGTCGCAGGACGGTTCGTCCGACGACGCGGCCGCCGCGCCGAAGACCCTGAAGGCGGGCGACGCCTCGGATCTCGCCTCGCAGCTCTCCGGGCTCCTCGGTGAGGCGTTCGGCGGCTCCTACTACGACGGCGACAGCCAGCAGCTCGTCGTCAACGTCGTCCCGGGCGACAACAACAACGTGATCGTGCAGGCGAAGGCGGCCGGCGCGAAGGTGCGCGAGGTCGAGAACAGCTGGTCGGAGCTCCAGGACGGGGCCTCGACGCTGAAGTCCGAGGCGACCATCGCGGGCACCTCGTGGTCGATCGACCCGCGTACCAACAAGCTCCTGGTGACCGCCGACAGCACCGTGACCGGTGCCAAGTGGGACAGACTGGAGAGCACCGTGCAGAGCCTCGGCTCCGGCATGGCCACGGTCAAGAAGTCGTCGGGCACCTTCAAGCCGTTCGTCTCGGGCGGTGACGCCATCTTCGCGGGCGGCTCGCGCTGCTCCCTCGGCTTCAACGTCACCGCGGGCGACGGTTCTCCCGCCTTCCTGACGGCCGGTCACTGCACGCTCGGCGGCAACGAGTGGTCGGACACCCAGGGCGGTCAGCCGATCGCCACCGTGGACCAGTCCACCTTCCCGGGCAACGGCGACTTCGCACTGGTGAAGTACGACGACCCGGCGACCGAGGCGCCCAGCGAGGTCAACACCGGTGACCAGACCGTCCAGATCACCGAGGCCGCGGAGGCGACCGTCGGTCAGCAGGTCTTCCGGATGGGCAGCACCACCGGTCTCAACGACGGCCAGGTGCTCGGGCTCGACGCCACGGTGAACTACCCGGAGGGCACCGTCACCGGCCTCATCCAGACCGACGTCTGCGCCGAGCCCGGCGACAGCGGTGGCTCCCTGTTCACCCAGGACGGTCTCGCGATCGGCCTGACCTCGGGCGGCAGCGGCGACTGCACGGCCGGTGGTGAGACGTTCTTCCAGCCGGTGACCACCGCTCTGGAGGCGGTCGGCGCGACGCTCGGCGCGGGCGGCGCAGGCGGTGCGGGTGGCGCCGGTGCGGGCGAGGAAGGCGGTGCCGGCGCCGGTGCCGGCGAGGAAGCGGGTGCCGGTGAAGAGGCCGGTGCCGGTGGCGAGGCCGGTGCCGGTGGCGAGGCCGGTGCGGGCGCCGGTGAGGAGGCCGGTGCCGGTGCTGGTGAGGAAGCCGGTGCCGGAGAGCAGGCCGGAGGCGAGGAAGCGGGCGCCGGAGCCGGCCAGGACGCGGGTGCCGGTCAGGACGCCGGTGCCGGTCAGGACGCGGGCCAGGGCGTCGAGGACAACTCCGGTCTGACCGAGTCCCGCTGACCTGAACCCGTCGGCCTTCGGCCCGACGCCGCCGGCCCGGTTCCGCCCCCTTCCTGGCGGGACCGGGCCGGCCCTCCGGCGGGAGGACCGGCCCGTCCCTGTGAGGGGCTGTGTCACCCGATCGCCCGGAGCAGCAACAGGGCGATGTCGTCGAGCCGTTCCTCCCCGTCCGTGCGGTGCCGGTGGCGGACCAGGCTGTCGGCCAGCTCGTTCAGCGGCCGGTCCCCGGCGTCGGCCAGGTGCCGGCCCAGGTCCGCCAGGGCCTCCTCGAAGTCCGTGCCGGGGGACTCGACCAACCCGTCGGTGTAGAGGACGAGCAGGGAGCCGGGGGCGAGGGCGACCTCCGTCGTCGGGTACACCGCCGAGGCGTCGACGCCCAGCAGCGGGCCACCCGCCAGGTCCAGGACGCGCACCCGTCCGTCCGGCCGTCTCAGCAGCGGCGGCGGATGACCCGCCCGGGACATCACGGCCCGGCCGTGCGCCGGGTCGAGCCGCAGGTACAGGCAGCTGGCGAACAGTTCGGCGCCCAGGTCGAGCAGCAGCCGGTTGGTGCTGCGCATGACCTCCTCCGGTGCCTGGCCCACCGCCGTGTACGCGCGCACCGCGGTGCGGACCTGCCCCATCAGACCGGCCGCCGTGACGTTGTGGCCCTGGACGTCCCCGATCACCGCCGCCGCCTTGCCCTGGGCGCCCAGCAGATCGTAGAAGTCGCCGCCGATGTCCATGCCCTGCGTGGCCGGCACGTAGCGGGCGGCGGACTCGATGCCGGGCAGCGCCGGCAGGGAGTGCGGCAGCAGCGCCTCCTGCAGTCCGTGCGCGAGCCGGTGCTTGACGTCGTAGAGCAGGGCCCGCTCCAGCGCCTGCGCGATCAGTCCGGCCAGACTGGTCATCACCGCCCGCTCCTCCGTGGGGAAGACGTGCGGCTCGGCGTAGGAGAGCACGCATGTCCCCACCGGCCGGCCCTGCGCGATCAGCGGGAGGTAGGCCCAGGCGGCGAACCCGTCGGGCGTCGCGAGCCGTGCGGGGTAGAGACGCTCCAGCTGTTCCTGCGACTCGAAGAACGCGGGCACGCCCGTGCGCAGCACCTGGGTGCCGGGCATCGGCTCGGACAGCGGGATGCCGTCGAACCGCTCCACCACGTGCGGGTCCCGGTACCCGCGGTGCCCGAGCACGCGCAGCCGGTTCGCCCGTGAGCCCAGGACCACCAGCGCCTGGCTGCCCACGGCCGGGGCGAGCTCGTCCGCGACCAGCTGCACCACGTCCTGCACGCCGACCGCCTCGGTGAGCGCGCTGGCCAGGTCCAGCACCTGCGACATGGTGACCAGCCGGGACGGTTTCCCGTCGGAGGGCGGCGCGGCCCGGTTCATCTCCGACACGGCCCGGGACCTGGTGATCCGGACGCTGAGACCCGTCGTACTCGGGTACAGCCGGAACGACAGCCACTCGCCCGGCGGACGCAGCGCCACGAACGAGGAGGTGTGCTGGCTCATCAGCGCGGCCCGGTAGCGGTCCTCGTACACCGGGTCGTTGAGCCACGGCACCGACGCCCACAACTGCGTGCCGAGCAGCCGGCTGACGGGGACGTTCAGCAGCTCGGCCGCCGCCGCGTTGACGAAGCCGATCCGCCCGTGCAGATCCAGCGAGACCAGTCCGTACGGCAGCCGGCTCACCATCCGGGCCGCCTCGACGGTGCCGAGCGTGCCGGCCATCCCGCCCACCAGGGGCGAGGCCAGCAGATCGCTCTCGGAGTGCGGCGGGATGCCGATCTCGGCGGCTCGCTCCAGCCGCACCGCCAGCCGGCCGCAGGCCGCGACGAGATGCTCGCGCTCCCGGTCGGACAGCTCCGGGGGATGCCCGCCCGGCCAGGTCACGAAGACGGCGCCGTACACCGCGGTCTCGGTGGCGATCGGCACCGCGGCCAGCGCGAACGGGTAGGGCAGCACCACGGCGATCCGCGGATAGCGGCGGGCCATCTCCTCCTCGCCGCCGACCCACACCAGCTCCCGCTCGCGCGCCGCGTCGGCGACCGGGATCGGCGCGCTCATCCCCACCCGCTCCCAGGGCGCGGCGAAAGCCCGGGGCAGCCCCGCCATCACCGCCATCTCCAGCACCGGCTGGTCGGCCGCCAGCAGGTACACCGCACCCGAGTGGGCGTGCACCTCGTCCATCATCGAGGCCAGCGCCAGGGACAGCAGCGGTCGGCCGACCGACGTCCTGGCGGCTGCCGGCGCCTGTGCGGACGACTGCCCGTCGGACACGCCGACCACCTCCTCGCACGGCCGCGCGACCGGGTCCAGGAACAAATCTCCCCCCTGGCGGCCGGTCGCGCACGACGAGGGCCGCGGAGGGGGTGTCACGGTTACCGTCGGTCACAGGCATACGCCGCCGGCGAAGGCCCTCTCGTACCCCCAACGCCGCCACCCATGCCGCCAAAGTCGAAGCGCGGACGGGCGTACGGGCGCCATGCGTGCGCCCCCGCGCACCCTGATGGCCGGTTCTTCGCGCCCACGCAGGGTCACGGTCGCGAAAAATAGGGCACGCGCTCCACAGGACGAGGGGGCGCAATCGAGCCGAGGGGGTGGCAGTGATCCGGGTGCTTCTGGTGCACGACGAGTGTCTCGTGCGGTCGGTGCTGGCGGAGTGGCTGCGGGGGGAATCCGATCTGGCCGTGCACGACACGTCGTGGCGCGGTGCGCCGGGCATGATGCGGTCGGTGCGGCCGGATGTGTGCGCGGCGGACCTGGAGTGCTCGGACTCCTACGGCATCCCTCCGCTGGGCGAGTTATCCCGGCCCGGTCCGGGCCGGGTGCGCCCGCGGTTGCTCGTGCTCGCCAACGCGAACCGGCCGGGCCTGCTGAAACGTGCGGTCGAGGCGGGGGCGCTCGGCTACGTCGACAAGGAGGGATCGCCGCAGAACCTGCTGCGCGGGATCCGGCGCGTCGCCGAGGGGGAACGTTTCGTCAACGACTCGCTGGGCTTCGGTTTCCTCAAGGCGGCCGAGATGCCGCTGACCCGCAGAGAGCTGAGCGTGTTATCCCTCGCGGCCGAGGGCGCCTCCATCGCCGAGATAGCCAGGAGCCTGCACCTCTCCCACGGGACGGTGCGCAACTACATGGCGGCCATCACCCGTAAGACCGGGGCCCGCAACCGCATCGACGCGATCCGCATATCGCAGGGACAGGGCTGGCTCTGACCGGCGCCGGGACGGTGCGGGCGCCCAGCTCCCGACGAGGTCCCGGTACAGCGCCGAGCAGCCCATGAGCTCCTCGTGGCTGCCGTACGCGGTGCTCCGGCCGTCCATGACCAGCACCCGGCCGGCGCGGCGGGCCGAGCTGATGCGGTGGGCGACGACCACCAGGGTTCCGCCCGGTCGCGCGGCGAAAGCCCGCTCCGCGCGCTCCTCCGTCTCGGGGTCCAGGTGGCAGGTCGCCTCGTCGAGCAGGGCGAGCGGGGCGCACGACAGATAGGCCCGGGTCAGCGCGACCAACTGCCGCTCGCCGGCCGATAGGGCCGCCGGATCGACCCGGGCGCCGAGACCGCCGATCCGGCCGGCCAGCGGGGCGAGACCGATCGCCTCGGCAGCGGCCAGAAGTTCCTCCTCCGGCACCGGGTCCGGGCGCAGATAGGCGAGATTATCGGCCAGAGTGCCGTCGAATACATATGCCTCCTGCGGGATGAGCACCCGCGCGGCGGCCGCCTCCGGCCCGGGGACGGCATGCCCGCCCACGCTGATCGTGCCCCGGTCCGGTGTGAGGAGCCCGGCGACGAGGGCGGTGAGCGTGGATTTGCCGGTGCCGCTGGGCCCGACGACGGCCAGATGCGAGCCCGGCACGAGATCGAGGTCGAGGTCCTGGAGGACGGGGGCGCTCGCGGGGCCGTAGGCGAAGGTGACCGAGGCGAGGGACAGGGCCGGGGGAGTGGCGCCCCGCGGACGGCCGGCGCCGGCGATCGTGCCACCGGAGGCGTCGGCATCCCCTGCCGCTCCCGGGAGCGAGTCGCGGGGCCCGTTGGCGTGGGGGCCGGGATCGGGACGTGGCCCCACGCACCTGCCCGTCGTGTCCGCGGGGCGCCGGTCCGCCGGGGACGGCGTGCCCTGCCCGGCCTCGCCGGAGCCCGCCGGGGCCAGTCGGCGCAGGACCACCGTCAGGCGGGAGCCGCTCGTGCCCAGGCCGTGGACCAGGTTGCGCAGGGCGGGCAGGAGCGACTGGGTGACGTAGGAGAGGGCACCGACCAGGGCTCCCGCGGTGACACCGTGGGCCAGGAGCCAGGGGGCGCCCGCGAGCAGCAGCACGATCGGCACCTGGCCGCCTAGCGCCAGGGCCGCCACCCGCACCACACCCCAGTGGGCCAGCGCGCGCGCCGCCCGCAGCTCCGCCTCGACCCGTTCGCCGGTGCTCGCCGCGATGGGCGCCTCGGCGCCGGTCGCCGTGATGTCCCGCAGGCCGGGGCAGACGGCGCCCAGCTGTCCCGCGAGTTCCTCGTCGGCGACGAGGAAGGCCTCCTGCCGCCGGGCCAGCGGCCGCAGCGTCACCGCGAACAGCGCCACTCCCGCGGCCAGGGGAGGCCCCACCACCAGCAGCAGCGGCGGGGCGAGTGTGAACAGCCCGGCCAGGGCGCCGGCGGCGGTGAACAGGAAGGAGCGGGAGACCATCACCAGTCCGGCGAAGGTGTCCCGCGCGATCTCCACCTGCTGGGTGAGCCCCGACAGGGAGCCCGTGTCGCCGCTGCGCACCCCGCGGGAGACCACCCGCTCCACGAGCCGGTCCCGGAGCGGTTCCACCAGGGCCGCGACGGCCGCGTAGACCCGTGCGGTCCCGTACGCGCCGAGCAGGACACCGAGCCCGGTCACCGCCAGCCAGACCAGCCCGACGTCCGGCCGCCCGCGCAGGAACCCCGAGTCCAGGGCCCGGGCGGGCCCGTAGCCGATGAGGAAGGTCTGGCCGGTCTCCAGCGCGGACCAGGCGGTGAGTCGCAGCAGGACCCGTCGGCGGGCCAGCAGGAAGCGCAGTCCCCGGGTGGGGAGGCCGGCGCCGGTCATGCCCGCACACTCCTCTCGGCATCGGTCGCGGCGGAGGGCGGCCCCTCCCCGAACACCGCCCGGTACTCGGCGACCCGCCACAGTTCCTCGTGCCGCCCCACCGCCCGCACCCGCCCCCCGTCGAGCCAGGCCACGGCGTCGGCGCACGCGGCCGTGGCGCTGCGGTGGGCGACCAGGAGCCGGGTGCGGTCCGGGCCGTCGCCGAGGAGGGCGTCGGTGATGTGGCGTTCCGTCACCGTGTCCAGGCTGGAGAGGGCGTCGTCGAGGATCAGCACGCGGCCGCCGTGCGCGAACGCCCGGGCGAGACCGAGCCGCTGGGACTCGCCGCCGGAGCGCGGGGCGTCCGTGACGGCCGTGTCGTAGCCCTCGGGGAGCCTGCGGACGAAGTCGTCGGCCAGGGCCGTGCGGGCCGCCTCGCGGATGAGGCCGGGGGAGGGGGACGGCAGGCCGAGGCCGATCGCCTGCTCGACCGTGCCGCCCAGCAGGGCCGGGCGGGCGAAGGCGTAGCCGACAGCCCCGCGCAGGTCGTCGTGGGACAGCTCGCGCAGGGGTACGCCGTCGAGGAGCACCTCCCCCGAGTCCGGGTCGGACAGCCGGCCGGCGAGGGCGGCAAGCAGCGACTTGCCGGCGCCGGACCGGCCGACCACGGCCAGGGTCGTGCCGCCCGGCACGACGAGGTCCACCCCGTCGAGCACGGTGCGCCCGCCACGTAGGGCCGTCACGCCGCGCAGTTCCAGCCGCCCGGGGCCGTCGGGCAGACGGCGCGCACCGAACGCGGTGGCGGGCTCGGTCTCGACCTCGCCGAGGCGGCGGGCCGCTGCCCGTGCCCGGGCCAGACCCGCGAGCCGGCCGACCAGGACCCCCACTCCCGTCGCGAGCACCGCGTACCGCGAGGCCGCGAGGACGTCCCCCACCGACAGCCGGTCCCGGGTGAGCAGCACTCCGGCCACGGCGACGACCCCGAGATGCAGCAGGGGGGCCACGGCGCTCGCCTGTGCGGCGGCCCGCCCCTGCACCCGCCACATGCGGTGCCCGGCCCGGGACAGATCGGCCAGCGGCCGCAGGACGCGGGCGGTCTCCTTGTCCTCGGTACCCGCCGCCCGGACGGTACGGACCCCCTCGACGGCCTCCGCCAGCGCGGCCGCGATCCGGCCCTGGGCCTGCTGGTAGCGCGCCGCGCTCTCCGAGGTGTCCCGGGCGACGGCCCGCAGGAGGAAGGTCAGGACGGGGGCCCCGGCCAGGAAGACGGCCGCGAGCCACCAGTGGATCACGCCGAGCGCGACCACACCGCCGATCGGGCCGGCGAGGGCGGCGGGCAGTGCCGCACGGGCGGCCGGCGTGGTTCCCGCCTCGGCGGCGTTGCCCACCAGCCGGGCGATGAGATCACCGGAGCCGAAGCGATCCGTGGCCCGTGGGCCGATGCCCAGGACGTGCCCGGTCAGCCGGCGGCGCAGCCAGCCGGTGCTGCGGGCGTCGACGGTGCCGGTGAGCACGGTCTCGGCCGCGTCCAGCAGGGCCAGCAGCAGGACGAGTCCGGAGCAGTACAGCACCCAGCGGGTGGCCGGGGCCTGCGCCAGCAGCAGGTCGAGGGCCCGGCCCAGTGCGGCCGGCAGCAGCAGTCCGGCACCGGTCGCGGCGATGCTCACCAGACACAGTGCCGCGCAGCGGGCCCCGCTGTACCGGGTGGCCGTACGCAGCAGCGTGCGCGCGTGTCCGGCCGCCGGGTCGTCGTCGGCACGCGTGGTCATACGGGCCTTTCGTGGGACGGGACGGACGGACCCCGGGCGGCCCCTCCCCGAAGGGAGAGAACCGCCCGGAGCCGTGCAGACCTGATGTCAGAGACAGAGCAGAACGCTCGCGGCGCTGATGCAGGAGAGCAGGCTGACCGTGCTGGCGCCGCCGCCGCCGGTCGTCCGCTCCTCGGTCTCAATGGTCTGCAGGTCGAGAAGTGCCATGGTGTGTCCTTCCGTTGGTTGTCCGTCCGTGGTCATCCGTGGGGACGGGGTGGTGTCACGACTCCGCCGGGTGGCGGAACCGCGTCAGTGGGGCCGCCGGTTCGGCGGCGGGAGGAACGGCAGGTGGGCGTCGGCCGCCGGGTCGAGGGCCGCGCCGAGCGCCAGCAGGCACCCTGCCGTTCCGGTGGCGAGGTCCATGGAGAGCCGCATCATCTGGTGGCCGGGGAAGGCCAGTTGGCCTTCGTACGCCATCGCGAACCAGCCGAGCCCGGAGATCTGGCCGGCCAGCCGCTCCCCGGTCGCGCCCGGCGTGGTGGTGCGGCTGAGGTGCAGGATCATTCCGGCGCGGCCCTGGAAGAGACCGGGCTGCGCGTAGAAGCGGGAGGTGGCCGCGGTGAGCACTCCGGAGCGGGCCTGCCCGAACTCCCCGGCGAGGCCGGGGGCGTGGGCCACGAGGTCGTCGAGGACCATGCCGAGTCCCGCGCTGCCGTCGCCCAGGTAGGGCAGGGTCCGCCAGCCCTCGTCGACCTCCAGCGCGCCGCCCTCCCGCGTCACGCAGGACTCCAGGTCCCGGCGCAGTGCCACGGCCGCCGCCTCCAGCCAGGCCTCCTCGCCGGTCCACTCGTACTGCCGCAGCATGAGCAGGGCCGGGCCGCTCGCGCCGCGCAGCAGTCCGGCGCGCCGCCGGGACGTGGCCGGGACCGGCTCGGTGAGGCGCTGGACCAGGATCCGCGCGGCCTCGTGGGCCCGCTCGCCCAGCTCCGCCTCCCCGGTCGTACGGGCCAGGTGCCCGAGGACGAGGCCCAGTCCGGCCAGTCCGCCGTGCAGGTCGGAGGAGAGGTTCTGCCACCGCTCCGCGAGGATGCCCTCGACCAGGTCGAGCGCCCGCTGCCGGTGCCCCAGCCGGTCCAGGACCAGGGCGACACCCGCGAGCCCGTCGTACAGGCCGAGCGGCGTACCCACCGGGGCCGGCGCGGTCCGGGCCAGCAGCCAGCGCTCGCCCTCCTCGTACCGCTCGGCGCCCGACGCGTCCAGGGCGTACAGCACCCCCGCGGCGCCGTGAGCGAGCCCGAGTCCGCCGCCGTCCGAGAACTGGGCGACGTCGCCGGGGAAGAGCCGGTCGTCACGGTCCGGGGTGGCCGAGGCGAGGATCGCCTTGACCATCGAGTCCCGGCTGTAGGGCCAGTCACCGGGGTCCACCGGCGAGGAGGGAGCGGCCACCGTGCGGCCGGACACCTCCCGTGTGATCTCCGTGACCGCCTCGTCGAGGAACTGTCGCGGCACGTCCGGGAACTGTTGCGCGATCACCTCGGCCAGGTGCGCCGCCTTGCCGCGGTCGACCACGAACAGCGTGGTCACGGGCAGGAACAGGGCCAGGCGCAGACAGGCCAGCGCATAGCGGTCGACGTCGGCCCCCCGGCGGTCCGGGGGCGCGAAGAAGCCGGGGTGGGCGACGACCTGGCGGCCGTTCTCCTCGGCGGGGGCCGCGGCTTCGAAGTCGAGCAGGAACACCGCCTCCTCGTCGGGGCCGACCATGATGTTGAAGACGTGCAGGTCGTTGAAGACGATGCCGCGCTCGTGCACCGCCGCCACGGCCTCCTCCACCTTGCGGTGGATGCGCAGCGCCCACGTCGTGTAGGAGGCGACGGCCTCCGGGTCGGGATCCTGGGTGAGCAGCGGGTGCCGCTCCGCGAAGAACGAGTTGAGCGGACGGCCCTCCAGGAAGTCCATCACCAGGAAGCGGTGCCCGCCGAGCTCGAACCAGTCGCGTACCTCCGGGACCACACCCGTGCCCGCGACCCGCTCCAGCGCCCGCTTCTCCCGCTCCAGCCGGGCGACCGCGTCGGCGCCGTCCGAGGCCAGCCCCGCGTGCGGCCGGCCCTCCTTCAGCACGACCTTGCGCCCGTCGCGGCTGTCGGTGCCCGCGTACACACCGCCGCCGTTGGAGAAGTGCAGCGCCTTCTCGATGCGGTACGGCAGCTCGCCGACCGTCGTGGTGTTGCGCGCGTCGAGGTGCGGCTGGAGGAACGGCGGCAGCGTCACCCACTCCGGCACCTGGAAGGATGGCGACCGCCGGTCCGGCACCAGCCGTCCCTCACCGTCCCGCACCGCCGGGACCAGCGAACCCCGCTCGTCCACGACGAACGAACGCGCGAAGGCGCCGTAGCGGACGTACAGCGGGCCCTCGCCCCAGCGCAGGTCCGTGAGGATGTACGGCCCCTCGAACCCCTCCAGCAGCCCGCCCAGCTCACGCAGCACCTCGTGCAGCTGCTCCTCGTCGGCCGGGTAGACCGTGACGAACTTGCCGCTGCCGTCGCGCGGAGCGTACTTGGTGTTGCGCAGGTGCAGCAGGTGCGGACCCGGCACGAACTTGAAGGGGACGCGCCGCTCGACGCAGTAGTCCCAGACGATCCGGGCGACCTCCTCCGCGTTCGCCCGGGTCGCCGACGCATGGATCTTCCAGCCCTGTGCCGGGCCCGGCAGCCGCTCGCCGTCCGTGCCGCGCGGCGTCATCGTCAGCCAGTCGCCGATCCGGGCCGCCTCCCAGCCCTCGGGAACCGGCCGGCGGGCCGTCTCGTAGAGGTGCGCGGCTGTCCCCTGCCCGCCCCGTGCCAGCCGGTCCGGCGTCTCGTAGAAATGCCGGTCGGCCAGCGCGTACACCTCGTACCGCTTGTCCATGCGTCCCCCTCCTCGACGGGCACCGAGCCTTCCAGCCACGCGAGGGGCCCCGACAGTCACGGCTGTCACGAGATCACCGTGCGGAACGCATGCGTAAAGACTTGTTCGATGTCTTTCGAGCGCCCCGCGTCAAGGCAGGTTCACGGAACGCTCACAGGGGCTGCGCGGGTGTCTCATAAGCGCTGTAATGGCCAACGTGGTCACTGAGGGCGCCCAAGCACGCGGAACGCGAACGCTGCGTGCCGAAGGTGCCCTCAGAGCGATCGCCGTCGACGAGGAGTCATCCGATCGGCTGCGCCGCGTCCTCGAACAGGCACTGGTCTTCGCCAATGCGGCGTTCGCCGCCGTGTACGCGCCCAGCCAGGACGGCGAACTGCTGTGCCTGGTGGAGTCGGCCGGGGTGCCGAGAACGCTGTACGGGCTGCGCGACGCCTACCCCCGCGCCGGGCGGTCCCCGGTCGCCGAGGCCCACCGGGGCGGACGGCCGGTGTCGCTGAACCCGGCGGAACTCGCCGGGCGCGCCCAGGCGCGGCGCGCGCCGTCCCAGGACT
The DNA here is from genome assembly GCF_040612515.1 of Streptomyces sp. NPDC006372. Classification (NCBI taxonomy): domain Bacteria; kingdom Bacillati; phylum Actinomycetota; class Actinomycetes; order Kitasatosporales; family Streptomycetaceae; genus Streptomyces; species Streptomyces sp. NPDC006372. The sequence continues at coordinate 25,839 of NZ_JBEXQJ010000045.1, forward strand.
TCCACCTGACGGTCCTGCCCGTGCACGGGAACGGCGGGGGCTGTCTCCTCGCCGTGAGCGAGCGCCCCGGAGGGTTCGACACCGACGACCTCGAGTGCCTGTCACTTGTCTCCGAGGCGGTCGCCTTCCGCGACCCGGCGGCGCCGGCCGACGGCGGTGAGCTGCGGCCGGGCGGGTTCAGCCTCGCCATGGACACCGGCCGGGTCCGGGTCGGCGGCGACCTGCTCGACCTGTTCGGCCTGGACCCCGTGGAGTTCGACGGCCGGGTCGAGACCCTGCTCGGCCTGACCGTGCCGGAGGACCTCCCCTCGCTGATGTCCGTGGTGGAGGCCGACCACATGTCGATCGGCGACCGCGAACTCGAGTTCCGTGTCCTGCAGCCCACCGGGCCGCCGAAGTGGCTCCGGCTGCGCGGCCGGCTCCTGCCCGGCGGCGAGGGGCACCCCGCCCGGCTCGTCGGCACCGTCGCCGACGCCTCCACGCTGCGCTCCGAGGTCACCGACGTGGCCCGCGTCCAGCGCCTGGCCACCGCGCTGACGACCGCCGTCACCGTCCGCGACGTCGGCAAGGCCGTCGTCGCCGCACTGCGCCGGCCGCTGCGGGCCGACCGGATCGCACTCGCCGAGCTGGAGAGTGACCGGCTCGTCGTCACCGTCCTCGACCCGCCCGAACCCGAAGCCTGGCCCGAGCTGTGGCGGTCGGAGTGGCGCACCGAGTGGCCCGACGCGCCGGTGCGCGCCATGCCGACCCTCGCCGCGGCCCTGCGCGAGGGCCGCGCCCGGATCTGGCCCGCCGGCAGCCCCCTGGAACGCGCCCTGGCCGAGGTCGGCCCCGGCGGCCTCGCCGTCCTGCCGCTGCCCGCCGGGAACCGCATGGCCGGGGCCTGCCTGATCGGCTGGGACGCCCCGCACGACTTCGGGGCCGACGAGCGCGCCCTGCTCACCGCCTGCGCCGGCCTCGCCGGGCAGGCCCTGATGCGGGCCCGCGCCTTCGACGCCGAACACGAACTCGTCGGCATGCTCCAGCGCCAGCTGCTGCCCCGCCGCCTGCCCCGGCTGCCGGGCGCGGTGGCCGTCGCCCGCTACCTGCCCAGCACCGCGGGGCTCGAACTCGGCGGCGACTGGTACGACGTCATCCCGCTGCCCGACCACCATGTCGCCCTCGTCATCGGCGACGTCCAGGGCCACAGCGCGGGCGCCGCCACCCTGATGGGCCAGATGCGCACGGCCCTGCGTGCCTACGCCGTCGAGGGACATCCGCCCGACGTGGTGGTCGCGCACGCCAACCGGCTGCTCATGGACATGGACAGCGACCTCTTCGCCACCTGCTGTTACGTCGACATCGACCTGGAGGAGGGCTCCGCCTGGTGCGTGCGGGCCGGGCACCTGCCGCCGGTGCTGCGGTACCCCGACGGCACGACCGAGATCGCGGAGGCCGAGGGCGGCCCGCCCCTCGGCGTGATCACCCAGACCGAGTTCCCCATGAGCCCGCTGCGGCTCCCGCCCGGCACCGTGCTCGCGCTCGCCACGGACGGGCTCGTCGAGACGCCCGACTCCGACATCGACGAGGGCATGGACCGTCTCGCCGGCCGGCTGGCCGACGCCGCCGCCGTCGACCTGGGCCTGCTCGCCGACGCTCTCCTCGGCAGCGCCCCGCGCAGCGACGACGTCGCCCTGCTCCTGCTGCGGTACGACGGCATGGAGCTGCGCCCGCTGCGGGAGAGCTGGACGGTGTGGCGGGTCCCGCAGGCGGTCGGGCACGCCCGCCGCTTCGCCCGGCGCACCCTGCGGTCCTGGGGCGTCACCGAGGACGTCGACGCCGTCCTCCTCGTGGTCTCCGAACTCGTCACCAACGCTCTCGTCCACACCGACGGCCGGGTCCGCATGGACCTCACGCTCATCGACAACCGCCTGCGCGTCGCTGTCGCCGACGCCTCGCCCCGCTCGCCGGTCCGGCCGACCAGCATCGGCTGGGAGGCCACGGGCGGCCGCGGTGTCCTCCTGGTCGAGGCGCTCTCGGCGACCTGGGGCACCCTGCCGGTCAGCGGCGGCAAGCAGGTCTGGGCGGAGCTGGTGCTGGGCCGGTGAACGGCCTCCGCCCCACCTGGTGACCAGGCCGGATCACCGGGTACCCGGGCGGGGCAAGACGGAGAAACCCGCAAGGAGCCGAAGGAAGAGGAACGTCATGGCTCAGCATGTCCGCGACATCATGACCAGCGATCCGGCCACGGTCGAGCCGCAGACCTCCGTCGCCGAAGTGGCCCGCATCATGCGCGACGAGGACCTCGGCGTCGTCCTGGTGACGGACGGCGACAACCTGCGCGGTGTGGTCACCGACCGCGATCTGGTGGTCCGGTCGATCAGCCGGGGCGGCGACCCGGAGCGGACCACCGTGGCCGGCGCGTGCAGCGACGACCTGATCACCGTCAGCCCGGACGAGAACCTGGACCACGCGGTGGAGCTGATGCGCGAGCACTCCGTGCGCCGTATCCCGGTCGTCGACCACGGGCACCCCGTGGGGATCGTCTCCCTGGGCGACATGGCCGTGGAGCGTGACCCGGAGTCGGCGCTGGGCGACATCAGCGCCGCGCGGCCCAACACCTGACCGGCAGCACCGTTCCGTACGGTCCCGTGCACACACCGTGCGCGGGACCGTCGTACGAGGTGAACAACCGTACGATCACCGGGAGTTCAGAGTGTGAACACGGCGTCATGGCCGGAGTTTGTTCGGTTTGTCCCTGGGCACTCGAACAACAGCGGATGCAGAAGGAAGATGATGAGTCGTGACGCCCATGGACACCACTGTCAAGCCCGTCGTCCGTCGCCCCGAGACCGGCTGGTCGAAGGCGCGCCGCCTGCGCGGCAAGGCCGCGCTGCGGACCTGCCTCCCCGCCGTGGAGGACCGTGCGGCCACCGGCACCGGGCACGCCGAGCCGGACTGGAACATCGTGCGGGGCGAGGACTGACAGCACCTCGGGGAGCCGCTCGGTGACGATCCGGGTAACTCCGCGCGCCGGCAACCAAAAGAAGTGATGTTCACATCCGCCGGAACCCGACTAAGGTGAGCCGAATGAAGGCTCTCGTGCTGTCCGGCGGCGCAGGAACAAGACTGAGGCCGATCACACACACGTCGGCCAAGCAACTGGTCCCAGTGGCCAACAAGGCCGTGCTGTTCTACGGGTTGGAGTCGATCGCCGAGGCCGGCATCACCGACGTCGGCATGATCGTCGGGGACACGGCCGCGGAGATCGAGGAAGCGGTGGGCGACGGGTCGAAGTTCGGCCTGAACGTCACCTACATCCCGCAGGAACGGCCCCTGGGGCTGGCGCACGCGGTACTGATCGCCCGCGACTACCTCGGCGACGACGACTTCGTGATGTATCTCGGCGACAACTTCATCGTCGGCGGCATCAGCGGTCTCGTCGAGGAGTTCCGGGACAACCGGCCCGACGCCCAGATTCTGCTCACGCGCGTGGCCGACCCACGCGCTTTCGGCGTCGCCGAACTCGACCCGTCCGGCCAGGTCGTCGCCCTGGAGGAAAAACCCGACCAGCCGAAGAGCGACCTCGCCCTGGTCGGCGTCTACCTGTTCACCCCCCTGATCCACGAAGCGGTGCGCGCCATCGAGCCGTCCTGGCGCGGCGAACTGGAGATCACCCACGCCATCCAGCACCTGATCGACTCCCGCGCGGACGTGCGCTCCACGGTCATCAAGGGCTACTGGAAGGACACCGGCAACGTCGGCGACATGCTCGAGGTGAACCGCACGGTCCTCGAGGCCATGGAACGCCGCATCGACGGTGACGTCGACGACGCGTCGCAGACCATCGGCCGGGTGGTGGTGGAGGAGGGCGCGCGGATCGTCAACTCCCGCGTCGTCGGCCCCGTCGTCATCGCCTCGGGAACCGTCATCAGCAACTCCTACGTCGGCCCCTTCACCTCCATCGCCGAGAACTGCCGGATCACGGACAGTGAACTGGAGTTCTCGATCGTGCTGCGGGACTCCTCGATCCGGGGCGTCGGCCGGATCGAGTCCTCGCTGATCGGCCGGCACGTCGAGGTGACCCCGGCCCCCAGCGTCCCCAGCGCCCACCGCCTCGTCCTCGGAGACCACAGCAAGGTGCAGATCACTTCATGAACCTCCTCGTCACCGGAGCCGCCGGCTTCATCGGCTCCCGCTACGTCCGCGCACTGCTCGCCTCGGACGCGCCCGACGCGCCACGCATCACCGTGCTGGACAAGCTCACCTACGCCGGCACCCTCGACAACCTCGAACTCGGCCACCCCCGGCTGGAGTTCGTGCAGGGCGACATCTGCGACGCCGAGCTCGTCGACAAGCTCGTGGCCGACGCGGACCAGGTCGTGCACCTCGCCGCCGAGTCCCATGTGGACCGCTCGATCACCGGCGCGGCCGACTTCGTGCGCACCAACGTGCTGGGCACCCAGACGCTCCTGGACGCCGCCCTGCGCCACGGCACGGGCCCCTTCGTGCACGTCTCCACCGACGAGGTCTACGGCTCCATCGAGTCCGGCTCGTGGCCGGAGGACCACCCCCTGCAGCCGAACTCCCCGTACTCGGCCTCCAAGGCCTCCTCCGACCTGCTCGCCCTGGCCTACCACCGCACCCACGGCCTGGACGTGCGCGTCACCCGGTGCTCCAACAACTACGGACCGCACCAGTTCCCCGAGAAGGTCATCCCGCTGTTCGTCACCAACCTCCTCGACGGCCACAAGGTGCCGCTGTACGGCGAGGGCCGCAACGTCCGTGACTGGCTGCACGTGGACGACCACTGCCAGGGCATCGACCTCGTCCGCACCAAGGGCAGGCCCGGCGAGGTCTACAACATCGGCGGCGGCACCGAGCTCACCAACAAGGAACTCACCGGCCTGCTCCTGGAGGCCTGCGGCGCGGACTGGGACCGGGTGGAGTACGTCGAGGACCGCAAGGGCCACGACCTGCGCTACTCCGTCGACTGGTCCAAGGCCCGCGACGAACTCGGCTACCGCCCCCGCCACGACTTCGGTGCCGGCCTCGCCGACACCGTCGCCTGGTACCGGGACAACCGTGCCTGGTGGGAGCCCCTGAAGCGGCGCGTCGCCCAGGAGCGCGCATGAGGTGGCTGGTCACCGGGGCGGGCGGGATGCTCGGCCACGACGTCGCCCGGGAGCTCACCCGGCGCGGCGAGGAGGTGGTGGCCCTCGACCGGGCCGCCCTGGACATCACCCGGCCCGAGACCGTCGGCAGGGCGGTCGCGGACCACCGGCCCGACCTCGTCGTGAACTGCGCCGCGTACACGGCCGTCGACGACGCCGAGACCGACGAGGCCCGCGCCCTGGAGATCAACGGGGAGGGACCGCGCCTGCTGGCCCGGGCCTGCGCCACCCACGACGCCCGCATGATCCACGTCTCCACCGACTACGTCTTCTCCGGGGAGGCCCGCACCGCTCCCTACCCGGAGGACCACCGGCCCGCCCCGCGCACCGCCTACGGCCGCACCAAGCTGGCCGGGGAGCAGGCCGTGCTGGAGGAGCTCCCCGGGCGCAGCGCGATCGTCCGTACGGCTTGGCTCTACGGGGTCCACGGCGCTAACTTCGTGCGGACCATGATCGGTCTCGAAGCCCGCCGCGACACCGTCGACGTCGTCGACGACCAGCGCGGGCAGCCCACCTGGAGCGCGGACGTCGCCGAGCGGATCACCGGCCTCGGCGAGCGGCTCGGTCCCGGCGCGCACGGCGTCTTCCACGCCACCAACTCCGGTGAGGCCACCTGGTACGAGCTGGCCCGCGAGGTGTTCTCCCTCGTCGGCGCCGACCCGGACCGGGTGCGTCCCACCAGCAGCGCGGCCTTTCCCCGGCCCGCGCCCCGCCCGGCGTACAGCGTCCTCGCACACCGCCGGTGGCAGGAGATCGGCCTGCCGCCGCCGCGCGACTGGCGCTCCGCCCTGCACGAAGCACTGCCCCGCATCCGCAAGGAGTCCTCCTCGTGAAACGCCATGAGTTCCTCCGGGAACTGCACAAGGTCAGCGCCAATCGCAACTACCTGGAGATCGGCGTCAACGACGGCCGCAGCCTGACGTTGTCCCGGGTCCCCAGCATCGCGATCGACCCCGCCTTCAAGGTGGTCTCGGAGCTGAGGTGCGACGTCCACCTGGTGAAGGCCACCAGTGACGACTTCTTCGCCCGCGAGAACCCCTTGCAGCACCTCAAGGGCGGCCGGCACCCGCTGCGCAACCTGCGCCGCGGCCGCAGCCCGATCGGCTACTGGCGCCGCACGACCCTGGACCTGTCGTTCATCGACGGCATGCACCTGTTCGAGTTCGCGCTGCGCGACTTCATGAACGTCGAGAAGTACTCGGACTGGGGCAGCGTGATCGTCCTCGACGACATGCTGCCGCGCAGCGTCGACGAGGCGGCCCGGGACCGGCACACCAACGCCTGGACCGGGGACGTCTACAAGATCACCGAGGTCCTGGCGCGCTACCGGCCCGACCTGGTCACGGTCCAGGTGGACACCGCGCCCACCGGCCAGCTCGTGGTCTTCGGCGCCGACCCGGACAACCGGGTCCTGCACGACAAGTACGACGAGATCATGGCCGAGTACAAGGTGCCCGACCCGCAGAAGGTCCCCGAGCAGATCCTGGAGCGCGCCGGGGCGGTCCGCCCCGAGGCGCTCCTGGAAGCGGGCTTCTGGCGGCCCCTGGCCCAGGCCCGCAACCGCGGCCTCCCGCGCTCCATCGGCTGGGAGCCGCTGCGCCGCTCGCTGGAGCAGGTGGGCGTCAGCCGCTGATCCCTTCAGCGCTGTGCCTCGGGTGTCACGGGCAGGTCGTGGGCCTGCCCGTGACACCGGACGTCAGTGCTTCCCGGACTTGGCCCGGGGCACCACCCTCCGGCGCGCCGCACCGAGCACGCGTCGCGCGCCCCGGGCCAGTCGCAGCGCCACGCCGGGGCCCGGGACCGGGACCACCAGGACGTCCTCGCCCGTGGCGCGCAGGGCGAACGGCAGGCCGGTGAAGCGTGGCCGGTCGGCGGAGGGCGTCAGGCAGAGCGCCACGCGCCAGGTGCCGCGGGAGAGGTCGTCGGCGGGCAGGGGCGCTCCCAGGAGCGCTCCCGACCCCTCCGCGGTGGGGGAGAGGGTGCCGGGCGCGTCGAAGTACCGCTGGGAGGAGACGAACCGCAGGCGCACCTCCGTGTCGCCCGGGACGTGCAGGGGGAGCAACGCCCGGAAACGGCCCCCGGAGACGGTGACGTCGGACTGCTTCACCCGGCCGAGCCCGAGCCGCTTGCCGCGGGTGCCCAGCTCTAGGGAGAGGTTGCCGTGCGGCTCCGTCCAGTACGGCAGGGCCGAGCGGCTCCCGACGACCCCCGCCTCCGGTGCCGGCCGGCTCTCGCGCGGCGCCGGCCCCAGCCGGACCTCCTTGGTCCATCCGCCCAGCTTGACGCGGACCACCGCGTCCCAGGCGCCGTCACGCGGCAGGGCGGCGGGATCGACGGTGGCGGTCGCCCGCAGCACCAGCCGGACCTCCTCACCGTCCCCGACCGGCACGGTCTCCCGGGAGAGCCGCACGGGCTGGAAGTACTGCGCGGCACTGGACCGCTCCCGCAGCAGCAGATCGGCCGTGGCCTGCCCGAAGCGCGCGGCGGTCTGCGCGGCCACCCACTCCACCGCCTCCGTCACGTCCTTGGGCGTGTCGGTCAGCGGCGTCGCCTCGGGGTCGGCCGGGAAGGTCATCGGCCGGTCGCCCGACACGTACTCCGCGGTGAAACCGATGCTGACGGAGCCGTCCCGCCACTCCACGTGCTCGGGAGCGGCCTTGGGCGCCACCCCCGCCTCCCACTGGGCGAAGGACACGACGTCGTCGTACCGGTCGGCCGCGGTGAGCGCGGCGACGACCTGCTGCGTCGGCTGCAGCGCGGCCGCCACCCCGGGCCCGAACCGCTCGACGACCACCTGGTGGATCTCCGCGAACAGCTCTCTGCGGTAGTCGTCCGGCAGCTTCAGGAAGCGCCCGGCCCGCAGCCGCTCGACCATCTCCACGCGCAGCCAGCGGCGGTAGAGCTTGTCGCGCACCAGGCCGGGCTCGGTGTACCGCTCGACGACGTCGAGGGCCTCACGGAGGTTCTTGAAGTAGCCGACGGGATCGAAACGTTCGAAGCCCGCGTTGGAGCCGTCCTCACGGCGGATGTGGTAGTAGCAGACGTAGTCGCTGAGCACGGAGACGTTCTCCGCCCGCAGATACGCCTCGGCGATGAAGACGTGGTCCTCCAGGCGCCGCCTGCCCTCGGGGAAACGCAGGCCGATGCGGTCCAGGAAGGCCCGGCGGATCATCTTGTGCGGGGTGAGACTGTCGATGAGCGGCGCGTTCTCGACCGTGGCGCGCGGGTGGTTGCGGCGGAACAGCTCCACCGGCACCCCGCGGCCCTTGCCGGCCATCTTGCCCACCACGACGTCGGCACCGTTGGCCACGCCGTAGTCGTACATCCGCTCCAGGGCCTCGTCGCCCAGGTAGTCGTCGTTGTCGACGAACATGACGAACTCGCCCCGGGAGGCGGCGATGCCGACGTTGCGGGGCTTGCCCGACCAGCCGGAGTTCTCCTGGTGGATGACCTTCATCCGGGGGTCCTCGGCCGCCAGCGCGTCGAGCCGGGCCGGTGTCTCGTCGGTCGACCCGTCGTCGACGAAGATCACCTCGTACTCGTCCGGAGGCAGCGACTGCCGCTGCAGCGAGGAGATGCAGTCCTCGATGTAGACCCCCGGGTTGTACACGGGGATGATGACGCTGACCTTGACCGGCATCGGGTTTCCGGGCCCCTTCGGGTCGCTTGCCGTAGACGTCCTGTCTTACTGCGTGTTGCCCGATGCTAACCCGGCCGGGAAGTCCGCCCCGCACTTCGATACCGGGCCGTGATCATCTCGGCCGGCGGGCAACTGAGCTGGTCTGTCTGTCTGTTCACGGTCAAGTGGGTCCCGGGTGGAGCGGTCGGCAGCCTCTAGGCTGAAGGCGTGCGACTGCTCCTCATGTCCGACACCCACCTGCCGAAACGGGCCAGGGAACTGCCCGCGGGGCTGCTGGCGGAACTCCCGCGGGCCGACGTCGTGTTCCACGCCGGAGACTGGGTCGACACCGCCACCCTCGACCTGCTGGCGGACCGCTGCCGCAGGCTCGTCGCCGTGTACGGCAACAACGACGGCCCGGACCTGCGTGCCCGGCTGCCCGAGGTGGCGCACGCCGAACTGGACGGACTGCGCTTCGGCGTGATCCACGAGACGGGCCCCGCCCAGGGCAGGGAGAAGCGCTGCGCCGCCCGCTTCCCCGACCTCGACGTCCTCGTCTTCGGCCACAGCCACATCCCCTGGGACACCACGGCCCCCACCGGCCTGCGCCTGCTCAACCCGGGTTCCCCGACGGACCGCCGCCGCCAGCCCCACTGCACCTACATGACCGCCACCGTCGCCGATGGCCTGCTCACCGACGTGGAACTGCACCGGCTGCCACCCCGCACACCGCGCTGACCTGGCCCCTCGTCCCCGTGACCGCCGTCGCGACGACCGTGACATGATCGGCCCATGGCTCAGGACGAGGAGGGATACCTCCTGGACAACCGGCAGGCCGAGGCCGGCACCCGCTTCGACGCGCTGGCGGCCCTCTTCGACGCCTCGACGTTCCGGCACTTCGAGACGCTCGGGGTCGCCGAGGGATGGCGGTGCTGGGAGGTCGGCGCCGGCGGGCCGAGCGTGGTCGCATGGCTGCGCGAGCGCGTCGGGCCCCGCGGCCGCGTGCTCGCCACCGACATCGACGTGTCCTGGACCGGGACGGCCGCCACCGAGGGAGTCGAGGTGCTCCGCCACGACGTCGGCCGCGACGATCCCCCGGCCGGACCCTTCGACCTGATCCACGCCCGTCTCGTCCTGGTCCACGTGGCCGAGCGCGACGCGGCACTGCGCACCCTGGTCCAGGCCCTGCGCCCCGGCGGCCTGCTGCTGATCGAGGACGCCGACCCCGCGCTCCAGCCGCTGATCTGCCCCGACGAGCACGGCTCCGAGCAGGAGCTGGCCAACCGGCTGCGTGGAGGCTTCCGCGAACTGCTGCGGCGGCGGGGTGCCGACCTCGCCTACGGACGCAGGCTGCCGCGGCTGCTGCGTGAGGCCGGCCTCGCCGACGTGGAGGCCGACGCCTACTTCCCGGTCACCTCGCCCGCGTGCGCCGTCCTGGAGGCGGCCACGGTCCGGCAGGTGCGGGACAAGCTGGTCGCGGCGGGCCTCGCCACGGACGAGGAGATCGAGCGGCATCTCGGCAACGTCGAGGCGGGGCGCCTGGATCTCGCCACGTCACCGATGATCTCGGCCTGGGGCCGCCGACCGGTGGACGACGGCTCGCGGCCCTGACACGATCACCCTTCCGCGGCGGACCGGAACCAGGCGTTCGGCCGGGCGGAGCCGACAGGCGGACGAGGATGCCGCACACCTCGTCCACGATCTCCCGGGCCTCCCTCTCGACCCAGCTCGCGCGCCGCCCCGCCGATCACGGTGGTGAGCACGGGCACGCGGACCCGGCCGACCCGCGCTGCTGGTCCACATCCAGAAGGCGGGCGTTGCGCCGTGCCCACGCCCGGTCCCACAAGCTGTTCGGTGAGCCGGTGGACACCCGCAAGGAGTTCGGTTCTGCGGAGGACCGAACCCGTCACCACCGGCCGGTGCCTCCTCTAGAGTCGGCCCTATGACGGAGGCACCGGCCCTGGACCGCGGCGCGCGGTCCCGTGACGCGATACTCGACACCGCCGGCGAGCTGATGGCACGCCACGGCTTCGCCGCCACGTCCATCTCGATGATCTCCGCCGCATGCGGCCTGCCGGTCAGTTCGATCTACTGGCACTTCCGCAGCAAGGACGGGATCTACGTCGCGGTGCTGGAGCGCGCCAGGACCGGGCTGCTGGCGGCCCTGCCCCCGGCCGAGGTGCCGGGCGCCGGCGTCGCGCAGCGCCTGGACACCTTTCTCACGGCGGTGGGGAGCGCCTTCCGGCGTCAACCGCGAGGCGTGAAGCTGCTGTTGGGTCTGGGTATGGTGCAGCAGGACGCCAGCGCGGCGGCCGTGGCCGAGGTGCGTCACTACCGTGACGCGCTGGTCACCTGGGCCCGGGAATCGGTGAGTTCCGTCTTCGCCCTGCGTGACCGCCCCGAGGTGGCGGACGAGTTGGCGCGCTTCACCCTGAGGATGGCCAGCGGAACCGTGGTGGCCCGTTGGTTCGAGCCGGACACGGCGCTGGAGACCGGACCACTGCGTGTGGCGCTGCTGGCGCTGGCGAGCCACCACGGCGTTCCGGTGGGGGACGTCCCTGGCGACGACGCCCCCTCCCGCGGTGTCACGACAGGGGAATGACGACCCGGTACTTCCCGCCCGGGGACTGCTCGGGTGGCTCGTGGGCGCGTTCCACGCTCACGTGGGCCGCACCGTGTGCGGCGAGCAGGGCGGCCATCTCCTTTCGCACCACCGTCCACAGCTGGTCCGGATCGGCTCCGGCGGAAGACCGGATCCGCACGCGGACGCACGTCGGCCCTGTCTGGACGATCTGGAACAGGTCGATGCCCGGGACGGCCTCCAGGAGGGTCTCGAAGGCCATGGGCACGATACGCACGCTGCCGCCGTCCCGGAGCGGGAAGAACAGCAGGTCCGCCGCGCGACCGCGCACCCTGATCGCGGGAAGCGGGTCCCCGCACGGGCAGCTGTCCGGACGCAGCAGGACGCTGTCGCCGAGGTCGTAGCGCAGGATCGGCTGCGCCCATCGGCACAGGCTGGTCAGGAGCACGGTGCATGACTCCCGGCCGGGCGGCGTGGGGCGGTGGTCGGCGTCGACGGGCTCCAGGATCAGCCAGTCGCTGTGCACGTGGAGCCATCCGAACGGGCAGCCGTAGGCCAGGGCGAGGCTCTCGTTGCAGGCATACGTGTTGACCAGGTGTGCTCTGAAGGCGGAGCGGATCCTTCGCTGGTCGTGGTCGCTGACGCCCTCGGCCAGCAGTGACACCACGGCCGGGGCGATGCGCAGCCGGCCGGCCAGCTGCTCGCCGGCCAGCAACGCGATCACAGTGGCGTAGCCGGCCAGGAACACCGGGCGGAACCGGTTGAGCTCGTCCACCAGCTCGGACAGCGGGCGGTGCACCGACAGCACCCGGCCGCCCCGGGCGGGCAGCCGGCCGGCCGCGCGGGAGCGCACCAGGACGGCGTACGCGGCCAGATGGCCGCCGGTGGCCACGATGTGCGCCGACCGCACGCGGTGAGCGAGCAACCGGGCCGTCACCACGGGGGTGAGGGAGCGCCGGGCGGCCCGCAGCGACAGGGCCCTGACCACCGCCGTCGCGCGGTCCTCGAGCAGGAACAGGCCCCGGTGGCCGGTGGTTCCGGACGTGGTGGTGACCAGGTACCGGCCCAGGAAGCGTTCGCCGACCCGACCCGGATCCGCGGCGAAGGCCCGTACGCGGTCGATGGTCACCTCCGGATCGGTGACCCAGTCGTCGAAGCGCGCCATCAGGTTCTGTTTGCGGCTGACCGGCAGCAGGGCGGGGTCCTCGACGCGTTCGGGCAGGGCCCGGTACAGCTCGCGGTAGTAGGGGGAGTGGGCGCGGGCGAAGTCGACCATCGCGGCCAGCCGTTCCCGCTGCCGGTGCGCCAGGGCGTCCGGGCCCTGCCGCAGCGTCCGGCGCCCGTCCCGGAACAGGGAAAGTGCCGAGGTCATCGCACGGCTCCCGGGGGAACGGGGGCGGGCTGCCAGAGCGGGCAGTGGTGGTCGGCCGCGAACCCGGTGGCCGGGGCCACCCGGTCCGGTGCCAGCACCTGGACGCGGTCCCCGCCGGCCGTGTAGCGCGGCCAGGGGGGAGTCCCGGGCGCGTTGGGGTCGCCCGTGGCCGCGAAACGGGCCCAGTAGGCGGTCATCGTGACGGACAGTCGCCGCTGGGCCGGTGTCAGGGGTGCCAGCGCGTCCGTGGGAAAGAGATAGGCCAGTTCGGAGGCGTGGAAGGCACCCTGCGGCGTGTGCGGTGCCGGGATGAACGGCGGCGCCTGGGCGTCAGCGAACTCGTAGGCGTACACCGGCGCACGGCTGCTGTACAGCCGGCTGTCGGCCCATGCCGGGCAGGCGAACCGCTGGTCCGTGTTGACGGCGGAGTAGGCCAGGTTGGGGGACGGATACGCCGAGGCGGGGTACGTGTCCAGGACTGCGGCAGCCCGGTTGCCGTACTGGAGCCGGATGAGGGCGGCGTAGGAGTCAGGGGTCAGTGGGCCGCCGCTGAGCAGATCGACGTACAGCGCGGTGAAGTAGCGGTATTCGTCATGGGTGCTGCCGCTCAGCGTCGGGACCGCGTTCACTCGGCCCTCGGCCCACGCCGTGTGCGGTGAGCGGGGGAGGACACGGGGGCCGGTGTTCGGGGCCCACAGCGAGGCGGTTCCTGTCCCGGTGGCGCGGATGAGCTCGGTGGTGGGCACGGCGCGCAGGCAGTCCGCGGCGGTCGTCGGGTCGGTGCAGCCGACCGAGGCCGCGACGTCGCTGCCCCTCCGCTCGGCCGCGTCGAGCGTGAGGGGTGTCAGACCACCGCCCCCGGCGCAGGCTCCGCTCTGCTGGATCGCCCGGTGGAACAGGCCTTTCGCGGTCGGCGAGGCGATGTGGAGGCAGGTGTCCGCAGATCCGGCGGACTGACCGCCCAGCGTCACCCGGTTCCGGTCGCCGCCGAAGGCGCCGATGTTGCGCCGCACCCAGTGCAGGGCGGCCTGCTGGTCCATCAGGCCGTAGTCGCCGGAGGCGTGGTCCCGGTTCTCGGCGGACAGGGCGGGGTGGGCCAGGAATCCCAGGGCGCCGAGCCGGTAGTTGACCGTCACCACGACCACACCCCGCGCCGCCAGCGCGGCACCGTCGTAGTCGCTGCCCGCTCCATACGCGTTGGCGCCGCCGTGCAGCCACACCAGCACCGGCAGAAGCCGGCCGTCGCTGCGGGCGGGCGCCCACACATTGAGGTACAGGCAGTCCTCCACGGTGCTGCCGGTGCGGTTGGATTCCCCGGGCAGAACGGGGCCACCGTCGGGGAGCAGCGTCAGCGGTAACTGGGGGCACGGGTGAGCCGGCGCCGTGGCGTTCTGCGTGCCGGACCACCGCGCCGCGGGACGCGGCGGACGCCAGCGCAGTTCACCGGTCGGCGGGGCGGCGAACGGGATCCCGTGGAACACCCGCCCGCCGCCGTGGACGGCCGCGCCCCGCACCCAGCCCCGGTCGGTCCGCACGACCAGGGAGTCAGGGCCAAGAGCGCCGCGGGCGGTGGACGGGGGAACGGTCAGTGACAGGAGCAGTGCCGCGAAGGCGGCTGCGGCGCGGGCCGACGCGGAACGCGGGAATGTCGTGCGTCGCTCCGAGTGCCGACGCGGGCCGAGGCCATGGCGCGGGGTCATGACGCGGCCTCGTACGCGCCGATGTCACAGCCGGCGCCCTGGGGACGCGCGACGCCGCGCTGATCGGTGGCCGGGCACCCGACAGCCGCGTCCAGGGTGGGGCTGCCGGGCAGCGGCGCGACGGTGTCGGTGGGGCCGCCGTTGTCCGCCAGACGTCCGATCAGGGGGGAGCGGCTGGGCAGATCGCCCGCGGCGGTCAGCCGGCAGCTGCCGTCGCCGTCGAGGTTGTGGCCCTGCGACGTGATGGTCGCGAAGGCCTTCTTGCAGTCTGCGGGCGCACCGTCGACCGTGTTGTTCGCGACGATGGAATTGCGCAGCGTCATGCGCCCGAGGGGCAGATCGATGATGTCGGGGACAGGTGAGGGCAGGCTGTCGAGGTACGCGGGGGCGATGTTGATCCCGCCCCCGCCGTCGCTGGAACGGTTCCCGGTGATGGTCGAGTTGAGGATTTCCACGGGTCCCGTCCCCCGGATGTCGATGCCTCCGCCGTAACCGGCGAGGCTGCCGGGGCGGTCGCCGGGATTCGTCACCCGGTTGTCCGCGATCGTGGAGTTGGTGACGGTGCCGGTGTCGTCGAACCGGATGCCGCCGGCCTCTCCCGCGACGTTCCCGCTTACGGTGCTGTCGATCAGATCGAGGTGGGAGTCCGGGACGTTGAAGATGCCGCCGCCGTAACCGGCGGAGTTCCCGGCCACCGTGACCCGCCGCAGCGTCATGTGATGTCCGTTGGCGATCGCGCCACCACCGGTGTCGGTGATGGGCAGTTCGCGTTGCGCGGTCACTCCTCCGGTGATCGTCAGATCGGACAGTCGGCTGTCCGCCTGCATGCGGAAGGCGCGGTCCAGGTGGTTGGCGTCGATGACGGTGGTTCGTGCGCCGGTGCCCTTGATCGTGATGGGGGCGGCGACGTTCAGGTCACCCGTGGTGGGGTCGGGGTGGTCGCCGATGATCAGCCGCGGGTCGGGCGGGATCGTCAGCCGGTAGTGGCCGGGAGGCAGCGTGATCGTACTGCCCGGCTTGGCGTTGGCGGCCATCACCGCGGCACGCAGGCTGCACCTGCCCGAGGCGGTGAGACACCGGCCGTCCGCTCCGTCGGCGTCGACCGCGTCGGACGTGGTGTTCACGGTGAATTCCGTGGGGTCGGCGGCCGCTGGAGCGCCGGCATGGGCGACGGGATGTGCGGCGGTGGCGAGCAGGACGGCGGCGATCGCGGCCGTCACGGCTGTGCGGTTCATGGGTCGAACCCCTCTCGGCGAGAAATCCGGGCGTGCCAGGACTCGGTTGCTGCGAGGACTTCGTGCTGGTGAGCGATGCGCGGCTCGTACGGGGAAGAGCGTCGGCGCGCCGGGGGGCGCGTCTCCTGGTGCCGCCCACGGTCTGGAGGGAGCGTTCCATTCAGACCTTCCTGTGTCCACGGACGGACCCTGAAATGGCCGAATCATGATGTCGCCGTCGGGAGGCCGAGGGTCCGGACCGGCAATGGCATACTTCTGGTCCGACGAGCGAACCGACCGAGGCAACCCCGCGCCCCGCGACCAGGCGTGACGAGCAGCGAGAGGCCTCCCGCCGCAGACTCCTGGAGGCGGCGGTGGAGATCCTCGCGGAGGAGGGCTACCGCGGTCTGACGGTGAAGAAGGTCGGTGACCGTGCCGGCGTCAGCCGAGGCATGGTCAACTACCACTTCACTTCCAAGGCGGGGCTCGTGGAGGCTGTGGTCGCCGATATCCGCGAGACGTTCATCGACGTGCTCCGGGCCCGGCCCGGATACGCACGGCTGAGTGGGCTCGAAGCCGTACTGGCCAAACTCGACCAGTTCTTCGCCCGTCTGGCCGAACCCGGACCGGGGCTACGGGCGCGCGCGCTGCTGGTGCTCCTCGTCGAGGCGGTCGGCAGCGCCGACGGGGTCAAGGGCGTGATGGCCGAGCATCTCAGCCTCGTGCGGACCGGCGTCGAGGAGGACATCCGGCGGGGGGTCGCGGACGGAAGCATCCGTGTGCACGGCCGCGGACCGCCGGGCCGCGGTGCGGCGTCCCGGGCCCTGCCCACCTGGGCGGACGCCGGGCTCCGCAGATCCGCCGTCGTCCGGAACCCCCCGAGGAGACGTGCCGTGCCGACGGCGGGGGTCTACTGCTGCCCGACCCCCATCTCCCCGAGGAGCGCCCAGTCGTCCTGCGGAATCGTCGCGTTCACGATGCGCGGCGTCTCGACCAGATGGGGCGGCAGAGTCTGCTGCGCCGCCTTGAAGTGCGCGGACTGCACGTGTGCGGCCCCGGCCTCGTCGTCGCGGAAGGCCTCGACCAGGACGTACTCCGTCGGCTCGTCCACGCTGCGCGACCAGTCGAACCACAGGCAGCCGGGCTCGGCGCGCGTCGCCCGGGTGAAGTCAGCGGTGATCTCGGGCCAGCGGTCGGCGTGCTCGGGACGGACTCGGAACTTCGCAGTGATGAAGATCATGGGATTCCCTTCGCTCATGTGGCAGCCGGGCCGTGCTTGAGTTCCGCCGAGCCGACGGAAACACAGGGCTCCGGCGACACGATCGTACGAACCCCGTGACCTGCTCGCCGCCCTGTGGCGTGGACGGCAGGGCGGATCCATCGTGGAGCAAGGAGCCACGACACCCGGGTCCGAGTCACGACGGTTGCCGGCCGCCCGCGGAGAACAGGGGCGGATGACAGTGCTCAGCCGGCGGATCCCTTGGAGAAGACGTGCCGGGCCGTCGTCGAGTCCCTCGTGTCCGGACAGCCCGCTGACGACATCGCCCTTCTCATCGCACGCACCGGGTGCTGCCACCGGAGGATGTCGCGGCAACTGCCGGGAGGGCCGACCGCCGCGGCACAGGCCAGAGGGCTCGCCACGACCCAACTTACTCAGTGGGGGCTGGAACACCTGGCGTTCGCCACCGAAGACCGTGTGGACCGAACAGCCGCTGCCCGGGCTGTGAGCCGATCGAGGGGGCGGTGCGGGTGATCAGGAGGAGCGGCGTGGATGCACCGCTCCCTCCGTGGCGGTCAGCGGTACGCCGCTGCCGCCCCAGCGCAGCGCGACGATCTCGGCCGCGACGGACACCGCCACCTCCTCGGGCGTACGGGCCCCGAGGTCGAGGCCCACCGGGGCGCGCAGCCGGGACAGCTCGTCCTCCGTGAGCCCGGCCTCGGCCAGCCGCTCCGCACGGTCGGCCTGGGTCCGGCGGCTGCCCATCGCCCCGATGTAGGCGGCCGGCCGGCGCAGTGCCTCCTGGAGCAGCGGGACGTCGAACTTGGGGTCGTGCGTGAGGACGCAGACCACCGTCCGCTCGTCGGTGTCCGTGCGGCGCAGATAGCGGTGCGGCCACTCCGCGACCACCTCGACGCCCTCCGGGAAGCGCCGGGGCGTGGCGAAGACGGGGCGGGCGTCGCAGACGGTGACGCGGTAGCCGAGGAAGTCCCCGATGCGGGCCACGGCCGCGGCGTGATCGATCGCGCCGAAGACCAGCATCCGCGGCGGCGGCGCGAAGGACTGGAGGAACACCCCGACGGAGTCCGCGCGGCGCTGCCCCTCCGGCCCGTAGTGCCGCAGGCCGGTCGCGCCGAGGGCGAGCTCGCCGCGCGCGTCGGCGGCCACGGCGGCGTCGAGGCCGCTCGTGCCGAGCGTGCCCGCGACCCGGTCCGGCCAGACGGCGAGGCTCGCTCCGAGCGGAGCCGGACCGCCGGTCACCGTGGCCACCGCCACCGGCTCTCCGGCCGCGACCGACTCGGCGACGTCACCGAAGGCGGGATCCAGCTCGGCCGTCACGGGCCGCACCAGCACGGTGATCTCGCCGCCGCAGGTCAGCCCGACGGCGAAGGCGTCCTCGTCGCCGTAGCCGAAGCTCTCCAGCCGGGCCGCGCCGCTCGCCACGACGTCCCGCGTCAGCTCGAACACCGCACCCTCGACACAGCCGCCGGACACACTGCCCACGACCTCCGCGTCCGGCCCCACGGCCATCGCCGCACCCGGGTCGCGCGGCGCGCTGCGGCTGACCTGGACGACCGTGGCGAGGCCGAACGGGTGGCGGGCCGCGTACCAGCGGCCGAGCACCGGGAGGATGTCCCGCACGATCCGCCTCCTTCCACGCAGCCCCCCGGGTACCCCGACGGCGGTTAATTCCGTTGTGGCCCGCCGGGCCGGTCTGCTGCACTGCACGGGACGAAGACGTCCCAGAGTCCCGAGGAGCACAGATGCGCACTCCGTTCATGTCCCCCCAGCCAGGAACGGACCCCTCCTCGAAGGACATGACGCTTCGTGCACTCGCTCAACCTCGGAATTCTCGCCCATGTCGACGCCGGTAAGACCAGCCTGACCGAGCGGCTGCTCCATTCGGCCGGGGTGATCGACGAGATCGGCAGCGTGGACGACGGGAACACCCGCACCGACACCCTCGCGCTGGAGCGGCGGCGCGGCATCACCATCAAGTCCGCCGTGGTCTCGTTCCCTCTCGACGGTGTGACGGTCAACCTCATCGACACCCCCGGTCACCCGGACTTCATCGCCGAGGTCGAGCGGGTACTCGGTGTGCTGGACGGTGCCGTCCTCGTCGTCTCCGCCGTCGAGGGGGTGCAGGCGCAGACCCGTGTGCTGATGCGGACCCTCCAGCGGCTGCGCATCCCGACCCTGCTGTTCGTCAACAAGATCGACCGACGAGGGGCGGGGTACGAGAAGGTGCTGCGGTCGATCTCGGCCCGGCTGACCCCCGCGATCGTGCCCATGGGAACGGCCACCGGCCTCGGCACGCGTGCGGCCCGCTTCACCCCGGGCGCCGCAGCGGCCGCGGCCCTCGACGTCCTCGCCGAGCACGACGACACCCTGCTGTCGGCGTACGTCGAGGACACCGTCACGGATGCGCTCCTGCGCACGTCCCTCGCCGACCGGACCCGTGAGGCCCTGGTCCATCCGGTCTACTTCGGCTCCGCCGTCACCGGCGCCGGTGTGGACGCGCTGCTGAGGGGCGTCGAGGAACTGCTGCCGGCGGCCGGCGGGGACGCGGACGGGCCGGTGTCGGGCACCGTCTTCAAGGTCGAGCGGGGCCCGGCGGGGGAGAAGGTCGCCTACGCCCGGATGTTCTCCGGCACCCTGCGCACCCGCGACCGCGTCCCCTTCGGAGCGGACGGCACCGAAGGCCGCGTCACCGCGATCAGCGCCTTCGGCCACGGCACGGACACCCGCGGCGACGTGGTCCGCGCCGGGCAGATCGCCCGGCTGTGGGGCCTGGGAGACATCAGGATCGGCGACGCGCTCGGCGAACCCCGCAAGGCCTACGAGCACTTCTTCGCCCCGCCCACCCTGGAGACGGTCGTCGTCCCCGGTCCGGGCGTGCACCGGGGCGCACTCCACCTCGCGCTCGCGCAACTCGCCGAACAGGACCCGCTGATCGGCCTGCGCCACGACGAACCGCGGCAGGAGACCTCCGTCTCCCTCTACGGCGAGGTGCAGAAGGAGGTCGTCCAGGCCACCCTCGCCGAGGAGTACGGGCTCGACGTCACCTTCCGCGAGACCACGCCCCTGTGCGTCGAACGGCTCCTCGGCACGGGGCAGGCCGTGGAGTTCAACAAGAAGGGCGCCAACCCGTTCCTCGCGACGGTCGGACTGCGAGTCGAACCCGCGCCCGCCGGCTCGGGCGTCCGTTTCCGGCTGGAGGTGGAGCTCGGTTCCATGCCGTACGCCTTCTTCAAGGCCGTCGAGGACACCCTGCGCGAGACCCTCGGCCAGGGCCTGCACGGCTGGCGGATCCCCGACTGCGTGGTCACCATGACGCACAGCGGCTACTCGCCCCGGCAGAGCCATGCCCACCAGGGCTTCGACAAGAGCATGTCGAGCACCGGCGCCGACTTCCGCGGTCTGACCCCGCTGGTCCTGGTGGCGGCGCTGCGGCAGGCCGGCACCCGGGTCCACGAGCCGGTGCACCGCTTCCGTGTCGAGGCACCGGCCGACACCCTCGGTGCCCTGCTGCCGGTCCTGGCAGGGCTCGGGGCCGTACCCGAGACGACACGGAACCGGGACGACACCTGCGTCCTGGAGGGCACCGTGCCGGCGGCCGAGGTGCACGCCCTCGGTCAGCGGCTGCCGGGGCTCACCCGCGGCGAGGGCGAGCTGGAGAGCGCCTTCGCCCACTATGCGCCCGTCGCGCACGGCACGGTCCCCGAGCGCCCACGCACCGACCACAACCCGCTGAACAGGAAGGAGTACTTGTTGAATGTGGCACGAAGGGTGGGCGGTTGAGGTGTGCGCCCGGGCCGAGAGGGAACTTACTCCAGAGTCAGGGGTGTTGACGGTGTCCTGATATCGCCGGACTGTAGTGGACATGCCAACTATCCGACTGCGTCTGCTGGTTGTCCTGGCTGTCCTCTTCGGCTCCGTGTCGGTGGCGGGCGTACCGCCCGCCACCGCCGCGCCCCCTCCCGGCTCCCTCTGGTTCGACGACCCGACCGTCACCGTGCGGGGCGGCCGCTTCACCGACGAGTTCGGCCGCGAGACCGTGCTGCGCGGCTACAACGTCTCGGGCGGGACCAAGCTCGCCGAGAACAACGGCCTGCCCTTCGCGTCGGTCGCCGACGCCCGCAAGTCGGCGACCGCGCTGCGCGCGCTGGGCGGCGGCAACACCGTCCGCTTCCTGCTCTCCTGGGCGTACGCCGAGCCCGAGCGCGGCCAGGTGGACACCGCCTATCTGGCCGCCGCCACCGACCAGATGAAGGCCTTCCTCGACGCCGGCGTCCGCGTCTACCCCGACTTCCACCAGGACCTCTACTCCCGGTACCTGTTCGACCCCGACAGCTGGTACACGGGCGACGGCGCGCCCAAGTGGGCCGTGGAAGCCGGGAACTACCCCGACGAGTCCTGCGGGATCTGTCTCTTCTGGGGACAGAACATCACCCAGAACGAGGCCGTGAAGCGGGCCACGTACGACTTCTGGCACAACGCCCACGGCGTGCAGGACGCCTTCCTCACCACCGCCGGGAAGACCATGACCTATGTCGCGCAGCACCTGAGCGCCGACCAGTTCAAGGGCGTCGTCGGCTTCGACCCCTACAACGAGCCGCACGCGGGCGTGTACGACTCCGGGCAGACCAGCCGCGCCTGGGAGAAGGACGTGCTGTGGCCGTTCTACGAGAGGTTCCGGGCCCGTATGGACACGGCCGGATGGCGGGACAAGCCCGCCTTCGTGGAGCCGAACCTCTTCTGGAACGCCAACCTGGACTTCCAGAAGCAGGAGGGCGGCCTGCTGGACGCCGGGAAGCTCGGACCCCGCTACGTCTTCAACACCCACTTCTACGACCAGAAGGCCATCTCCGGTGTCTTCATGTGGGGCAAGGCGGCCGACGGCCAGTACGCGAACGACTTCCGCACGGTTCGCGACCGGGCGTCCGCCGCGCAGACGGCCGCCGTCGTCAGCGAGTTCGGCCACCCACTGGCCGGCAACGTCTCCGACAAGGCGCCGACGGTCCTCAAAGCGATGTACCAGGCCCTCGACTCAAGGCTCAAGGGGGCGGACTGGTGGTCCGACCCGGCGGCTTCCGGGCCGGTTCTCTCCGGGTCGCAGTGGCAGTGGGACATCTACAACGGCCGCCACCGCGAGCTGATGAACGGCAACCCCGACAAGGTGCTCACCGCCGGCGACGCCTGGAACGACGAGGACCTGTCCGCCGTACGCCTCGACGACTCGGACAGGCCGGTGCTGCGCCAGGACGCCCGGCTCCTGGACCGCCTCTACCCGAGCGCCACGGCCGGCACGACCGTCGGCTTCACCTACGAGGACCGCTCCCGGGACGGCGGGACGACCCTCACCTGGAACCCGGTGCCGGAGTCGCTGCCGAACGTGCGGCGGCTGGTCGGGTCCGGGCAGTACGGGCTGCAGCTGTGGCGCTCGAACGGCGGCTCGGCACCCACCGAGCTCCACCTGCCGGCGAGCTTCCCGGCCTCGTCCACCACGGTCGTGTCCGACCTGGGTACGGCCCACACCCCGCCCGCCTACACCTCGACGACCCCGATCGGTGTCGCCCAGGAGCCCGGCGGCACCGGGAGCCGCCGCCTGCTGCTCACCGCGCCGGACTCGGGCGTCCTGCACTGGGCACTGGTGACCAACGGGGCGGCGGCTCCCTCGGCGGACCTGCTGGACGCGGCCCGTTCCGAGCTGGCCGCGTGGGCCGCGAAGGAGGTCACCTAGTCGGCGGGCTCGTCCAGCCGGTCGCCACATGGCCGAGCCGGACGCGCTGCGGGTGGTCGCCGACCGGTACGGACACGACCTTCTTGCCGGTGGCGAAGTCGATGGCCGTGACCTGATCGGTGCCGCTCTCGGAGACGACGCAGGACCTGCCGTCACCGCTGACCGTGGCCCAGTAGGGCTTGGAGGCGGTGACGAGCGGGCCCTCCTGGAGGGTGGCGCGGTCGACGACCGTGGCGTAGTCGTCCATGGTGCCCGCGACGCACAGTTTCCTGCCGTCCGGGCTCATCGAGATGCCGTGGTGACGGGAGTCGTTGACGAAGGTGGTGCGGTCGTCGCTGGTGGCCGGGTTCTTCGGCAGGGTCTTCGTACGAGTGATCTTGTCGGTGGCCACGTCGTACTCGAAGAAGCCGTTGAAGAACGACACCTGGAAGTACAGCTTCGACTCGTCGGGCGAGAACACGGCCGGCCGGACCGCGTCGGAGTGGTCCTTGAGGCCGAGGGCGTCCAGTTGCGGGCGCATGTCGATGACCTTGACCTGCTTGTACGTCGTCGCGTCGACGACGGTGATGCGGCGGTCGCCCTTCGTCCAGTCCAGCCACGGGGCGTCGGTCTGCGTGTTCACGTCGCCGATCGCCATGTTGTAGATGTACTTGCCGTCCTGCGTGAAGATGTTCTCGTGCGGCTTGTCGCCGGTGGCGAACTTCCCCAGTTGCTTGCCGGTGACGATGTCCAGCACGTGCACGGTGTTCGAGGTCGACGCCGACACCGCGACCCGCTTGCCGTCGGGGGAGACGGCCATGTGGTCGGCGCGGTAACCGGACACCGGGAAGCGCCAGTTGACCCGCCCGGTGGCCAGGTCCAGGGAGACGACGTCGGCGAAGCTCGGCCGGGAGACGACCACCGACGTGCCGTCCGGCGTGGAGTACATGTCGTCGACGAACTGGTCGTGGCCCTCGCCGACGCTGTTGCGGATCGTCATGAAGGCGATCCATCTGATCGGGTCGGCGTTGATCTCCGCCATCCGCTCGTCCTTGTCGGGGATGACGTTGATCCGGCCGATCTTCCCGAAGTCGCCGGTCGACTTGATGACATCGGCGGTGCCGTCCCAGTTGTTGCCCACGAACAGCACCTCGCGCAGCGCGGCGGAGGCGTCCGGGGCGTCCGCGTGGGCGGCGGTCGCGGGAACGGTGAAGGTCAGGGCGAGTGCGGCGGTTACGGAGCACAGGTGCCGTCGTCGGAAGACAGGCATGGCTGATCCCTCCTCTGGGGTGGGGTGAGGAATCTGAACACGGGTGCTTTCAAAGTGAACTTACTGCAAAGTAAGGAAGGGGTGGCCTTCTCCACAAGACCGCGTGCACGACAAAATCGGTGTTCGAACCACGAAGGGAGATCCGGTGCCGGGCAGACTCAGAGCGC
Source organism: Streptomyces sp. NPDC006372 (assembly GCF_040612515.1). Taxonomy (NCBI): domain Bacteria; kingdom Bacillati; phylum Actinomycetota; class Actinomycetes; order Kitasatosporales; family Streptomycetaceae; genus Streptomyces; species Streptomyces sp. NPDC006372. Next base: position 49,856 of record NZ_JBEXQJ010000045.1, read on the forward strand.
CGACCGGCCGCTACGGCGGCAAGACGGCCGAGGAGCGGCAGGCCGAGCGGCGCCGGCGGTTCCTCGACGCCGCGCTCCAGTTGTTCGGCGACAGCCCCGGCTTCCGCTCCACCACGGTCGCGGCGCTCAGCGAGGCCGCCGGCCTGTCCACCCGTCAGTTCTACGAGGAGTTCCGCACCCTCGAGGACGTGCTCGCCGCGTTGCACCTCCAAGTGAATGACTGGGCCGAGTCGGCGGTGCTGGAGGCGGCAGCCGGAGCCGCGGACCTGCCGCTCGTCGAGCGCGCCACCGCGATCTTCCGCGCCTACGCCGGGAACCTCGCGGCCGATCCGCGCCGGATCCGCATCACCTTCGTCGAGATCATCGGAGTCAGTCCCCGCCTGGAGGAACAGCGGCTCGCCCGCCGGGCCGGCTGGGTCGACCTCATCTGCGCCGAGGCCCGGGCGGCAGCCGCGCGCGGGGAGGCCGCACCCCGCGACTACCGTCTCGCGGCGACGGGGTTCATCGGCAGCGTCAACGGCCTGCTCCACGACTGGAGTGCCGGCTGGGTCGAGGCGACGCTGGACGAGGTCGTCGACGAACTGGTCCGGCAGTTGCTGGGGATCCTGCGGCCGCCTGGATGGGCGCCGCGCGGTTGAGTCAGGGGCCCGGGCGCTCACGCCCGGCCGCCTGGGCGCCGGGAAACGCCCGCCGGTAGCCGCCGGGCGACACCCCGAGGTGCTTGAGGAAGTGGTGGCGGAGATTGTTGGCCGTGCCGAGGCCGCTCAGCTCTCCCACTTTCTCGATCGGCAGGTCCGTCGACTCCAGCAGTGACCGGGCACGCCCGAGCCGCTGGTCGAGGAGCCACTGCAGGGGCGTCGCCCCGGTGGCCGCGTGCAGCCGGCGGTAGAACGTGCGCGGACTCATCGCGGCCCGCCGTGCCAGGTCCGCGACGGTCAGGGGCCGGTCGAGGTGCTCCCCCGCCCACGCGAGCACGGGGGCCAGCCCCTCGTCGTCGCCCAGCGGCACGGGCTGCTCGATGAACTGCGCCTGCCCGCCCGGCCGGTGGGCGGGCACCACCATGCGGCGCGCCAGCTGGTTGGCGACGTGCGCGCCGAGATCGCGCCGCACCAGGTGCAGACACAGATCGAGCCCGGCGGTCAGGCCCGCACTGGTCAGCACATCACCGTCGTCCACGTACAGCACGGACGCGTCGACGTCCACCTTCGGGTAGCGCTCGGCCAGTTGCGCCGTGTGCATCCAGTGGGCGGTCGCGCGCCGTCCGTCGAGCAGCCCGGCCTCGGCCAGTGCGAAGGCCCCGGTGCACAGGGACACCATGCGGGCACCCGCCTCGTAGGCCCGGCGCAGCGCGGTGACCAGCTCCGGCGGCAGCGGCATGCCCTCCTCGACGCAACGGTCGGGCACCGAGGGCACGATGACCGTGTCGGCGCCGGCCAGGTCGTCCAGCCCGTACCGGGTGCGCAGGCTCAGCCCCTGCGGGCCGTCCTCCGCTCCGGACCCGGTCCCGCACAGCCACAGGTCGTACCAGGGGTCGGCGAGGTCGGGCTGCGGCTTCCCGAACACCGTGCAGGGGATGCTCAGTTCGTACAGGTCCCAGGAAGGGACCCCGATCTCCTCGGTCACGACCACCGCGACGGTACCGGCACTCATGCTCCGCAGCCTATGGCAGGAATTTGGTGGATGGCGTCACTCCTGTCACTGGTTCCGATCTCCGCGCGCTGCGAACGTGAGTCGTACGTGACCACACGTCACTTGGGAACGCTTTACGAGGAGTTGGGCATGAACGCAGAACACCCGGCCGTCACCGTCCTCGGACTCGGCTCGATGGGCTCGGCACTGGCCGCCGCGCTTGTGGACCGGGGCCACCCGACCACCGTCTGGAACCGGTCCCCGGACAAGGCCCGTGCCCTGGCCGAGCGCGGGGCACGCCTGGCCGCCACGCCCCAGGAGGCGGTCGCGGCCTCCCCGCTCACCATCGCCTGTGTCCTGGACTACGAGGCGCTGTACACCGTCCTCGACCCGGTCGCCGGAGGTCTGGCGGGAAGAGCCCTGGTCAACCTCACCTCCGGCTCTCCCGAGCAGGCCCGGGAGGCCGTCCGGTGGGCGCACTCCCATGGGGCCGACTACCTCGACGGCGCCATCATGACCACGCCGCCCGGGGTCGGCGACCCCGCCGTGATGTTCCTGTACAGCGGCTCCCGTCAGGTCTTCGAAGCCCACCGTCCCACCCTGGCGACCCTCGGCGACCCGCTCCACCTGGGCACCGACCCGGGCCTCGCCTCCCTCTACGACGCTGCCCTCCTCGGCCTGATGTGGTCCACCATGACCGGCTGGCTGCACGGCACCGCCCTGGTCGGCGCCGAAGGGACACCCGCCACCGACTTCACCCCCGTCGCGATCCGCTGGCTGGGCACGGTGACCCGCTTCCTCACCACCTACGCGCCCCAGGTCGACGCCGGCCGCTACCCGGGCGACGACGCCACGGTCGACGTGCAGATCGCGGCCATCGACCACCTCATCCACGCGGCTGCGGCCCGGGGTGTCGACAACGCGCTGCCCGAACTGCTCAAGTCAGCCATGGAGAAAGCCAGTGCCGCGGGCCACGGAAAGGACAGCTACGCCAGCCTGATCGAGGTCCTGCGGACCGCCCCCAGGGACTGAGCGAACGGCTAGCCCGACACCAGCACCACGAAGCTCACGGCCGTCACCAGCGCGAACCCCAGCAGCAGGCCGGCCAGCAGCCGTGTACGCAGGCCTCGGTACACCGCCTCGTACTCGTCCCGGAGTTCCTCCCCGCGCCGCGCGGTCCGCTGCCAGGAGGCCCGGGCGAGTTCGAGGTGCTCCGCCGCGAACCGCCGCTCCACCTCGTGCCGCTGGGCCTCGGTCAGCCAGTCGAGGCGCGCGGCGAAGCGCTCGGCGGACGCGCGCGCCTCCTCGTGCGCGGCCGCGGCGAGCAGGTGCCCCTCGACCTCGTTGTGGAACGCCCGCATGTCCACGGGGAGACCCTCCATGGCGGTCACCGGAGCGTCAGCTCCCGCTCCGCCGCGGCGACCTTCGCATGGTGCAGGTCGAACGCCGGGGACTCGCTGCGGATACGGGGGAGCGCGACGAAGTTGTGACGGGGCGGCGGGCAGGAGGTCGCCCACTCCAGGGAGCGGCCGTAGCCCCACGGGTCGTCGGCCGTGACCCGCTCCCCGTACTTGGCCGTCTTCCAGACGTTGTAGAAGAACGGCAGCATCGACATGCCGAGCAGGAACGAGAAGACGCTCGACACCGTGTTGAGCGTGGTCAGGCCCTCCACCGCGAGATAGTCGGGGATCCGCCGCTGCATGCCCTCGGCGCCCAGCCAGTGCTGGACCAGGAACGTGCCGTGGAAGCCGATGAACAGCGTCCAGAAGGTGATCTTGCCGAGGCGCTCGTCCAGCATCCTGCCGGTGAACTTGGGCCACCAGAAGTGGAAGCCGGCGAACATGGCGAACACGACCGTCCCGAAGATGACGTAGTGGAAGTGCGCGACCACGAAGTACGAGTCGGAGACGGCGAAGTCGATCGGCGGCGAGGCCAGCAGCACACCCGTGAGTCCGCCGAACACGAACGTGATCAGGAAGCCCATGGCCCACAACATCGGCGTCTCGAAGGACAGGCTGCCGCGCCACATGGTGCCGATCCAGTTGAAGAACTTCACACCGGTCGGGACCGCGATCAGGAAGGTCATGAAGGAGAAGAACGGCAGCAGCACACCGCCGGTGACGTACATGTGGTGCGCCCACACCGTCACGGACAGACCCGCGATCGCGATGGTCGCGCCGATCAGACCCGTGTAACCGAACATCGGCTTGCGGGAGAAGACCGGAATGACCTCGGAGATGATGCCGAAGAACGGCAACGCGATGATGTACACCTCCGGATGGCCGAAGAACCAGAAGAGGTGTTGCCACAGGAGGGCGCCGCCGTTGGCGGAGTCGAAGACGTGGGCGCCGAACTTGCGGTCCGCCTCCAG
>NZ_JBEXQJ010000046.1:0-52650 GCF_040612515.1 Streptomyces sp. NPDC006372
GGACGGCGAGGCCGGCGGCGGCCGTCGCCCGGGCGACGGTACGCCGCGACACTCCGGCGGCGGGCTTCGGCGGCAGGTCGGACATGGCGGCTCCTCGGGTTCGGTTCAGGGGGCCCGCTCGGCGAGCACCCGGCTCAGGTGGGCGGCGATCTCGTCGACGTGCGGCGGATCGAGCAGTGACAGGTGGTGACCGGGCACCCGCACGACCTCCAGCCGCGGGCACACCTCGTCCCAGCCGAGCGCCTCGTCGTCCCGCTCGTACGCCGGATCGCGCACGGTGTGGGGAGCCGGCTCGGTGGCCCGGTAGAGGACGACCTGCCCGGTGTAGCCGCCGGGGTCGTGCGACTCCCCGATGCCGAGGTCCAGGTAGGAGGCCCGCTGGTGCTCCAGCGCGGCGGGGGGCACGTCGGCGGCCTCGCGCAGCGCCCCCAGCACCGTGTCGATGCGGGCCCGGTCGTCGTCCATGGCCGCGAGCCGGTCGTAGGGCAACTCCAGCTCTACGCAGTAGGTGCCGGCGATGTGGCGGGCGAAACCCTCGAAGTGTGCCCGGATCCGGTCCGCCCGCGTCAGCCCCGGGCGGGGGAGGGGCCGTACGGAGTCGATGAGCACCACCAGCCGCACCTCCCACCCCGCGGCGGTCAGTTGCCGGGCGGTCTCCTGGGCGACGAAACCACCGAAGGACCAGCCGCCCAGCACACAGGGCCCGTCGGGACGAGCGGCGCTGATCGCCTCCGCGTACCGACGTGCCTTCTCCGGCACGGTCCGGGCCTCCTCGATCCGCTCCAGGCCGTACACCGGCTGGTCGTCCCCCAGCCGTTCGGTGAGCGCGCGGTAGACGGACACCGGACCACCGGCGGCATGGACCAGGAACAGCGGGGGCCGCGAGCCGGTGGCGCGCAGCGCGGACAACGGAGTTCCCTCACGGGGGAGCGCCCGCTGGACACGGGCGGCGGCGTCCTCGACGGTGGCGGCGGCGAAGAGGTCGCGCAGGGACAGTTGGATACCGAACTCGCGCTCGACGGCCGTGCGGATGCGGACGGCCATCAGCGAGTCCAGCCCGAGGTCGGCCAGACGGGCCTGCGGACCTATGCGGGCGGGCCGGTGGCCGGTGACGGCGGCGATGTGGCGGGTCAGCCGGCCCAGGACCGAGGAGTGCTCCGCCCCGTCGGCGGGAGGCTCCTCCCTCGGCACCGGCTCGGCGTGTGCCCGGCCGTCCGTCCACCAGTGCCGTACGTGCCGCCACCGGGGCAGGGGCAGGTCGATCACCCGGCCGGGCGGCACGGGCAGCCGCCCGCCCGCCGCATAGAGGGCGCCCAGCCGGCCGGCGAACGCCTCCGCCCCGTCGGCGTCCCGGCGCAGGGTGGCCAGGGCGAGGGCGCCGGGCACGGTGTCGGCGACCGCGCCCGCCAGTACCGGGTGGGGAGAGATCTCGACGAACGCCGTGTGGCCGTCGGCCGCCGCGGACGCGAGCGCCCGGTCCAGCCGCACGGGCCGCCTCAGGTTGGCCGCCCAGTGGGCCGCGTCGAACACGCAGTCGCCGCGTGGATCGTCGAGGACGGTGGAGTGGACCGGGACACTCGGCCGCCGGCCCCGGATGCCGGAGAGCGCCTCGACCAGCTCCGGCAACAGCGGTTCCACCTGCGGAGAGTGCCCGGCGCCGACGACCCGCATGGCCCGGGCCGCCCGTCCCTGTCCCTCCAGCCGGCGCACCAGCCCGGCCACCGCCGCCTCCTCTCCCGTGACCACCTTCTGCCGGGGCGAGGAGTGCACGGCGACGTGCACACCGGGGAAGTCCCGCTCCAGGGAATCCAGTTCGGTGTCGTCCAGGTCCACCACGGCCATCGCACCACCGCGCAGCCCGCTCAGCAGCCGGGCCCGTACGGCGATGACACGCGCTCCGTCCGCCACGTCCAGCGCGCCCGCGCACACGGCCGCCGCCACCTCGCCCATGGAGTGACCGATCACCGCGGCGGGCTCGACCCCGTACGAACGCCACAGTTCGGCCAGCGCCAACTGGATCCCGAACAGGACGGGTTGGGCGACCTCCAGGCGGTCGAGGCCGGCCCCCGAGGACAGGTGGTCGTGGAGGGACAGACCGCACTCCGGGGCGAGGTGCGGGTCGAGCTTCTCCACGGCGGCGGCGAACGCCGGTTCCTCCGCCAGCAGCCGGCGACCCATGCCGGGCCACTGGCTGCCGTAGCCGGAGAAGACCCACACCGGGCCGCGCCCCACACGGTCACGGTCGTCGGTGACCACCCGCGGGTCGGCCCGCCCGGCCGCCAACGCGCCCAGGGCATCGGCCAGTTCGGCACGGTCCCGGGCCGCGACGGCGGCGCGGACGGGGCCGCGGCCGGTCCGCCCGGCCAGGGTTCGGGCCACGTCGGCGGGGTGCGCGGTGCTCCCGCGCAGCCAGTCGGCCAGCCTGCCCGCCGTGTCGCGGAGGCGCTCGGCGTCGAGGTCGGAGAGCAGGTGCAGGCGGGCGGCGGGCTCCCCGACCGGTCGTGCGGGGACCGGGCCGGGCGCCCCTTCCTCCAGCACCACATGGGCGTTGGTGCCGCCGAAGCCGAACCCGGAGATCCCGGCGACGGCCGTGCCGCCGTAGCGGGGCCAGGGCTCCGGCTCGGTCACCACGCGCAGCCGGTCGTCGGTGAGGGAGGTGCCCTCCGCACAGTGCAGCGACGGCGGAATGCTGTCGTGGTGCAGGGCGAGCACGGTCTTCACCAGGCCGGCGATGCCGGCGGCCGATTCCAGATGGCCGAGGTTGCCCTTCACGGACCCCAGCAGCAGTGGCTGGTCCGGGTCGCGTCCCGCGCCGAGCACGGCGCCGAGCGCGCCCGCCTCGATCGGATCGCCCAGCGGGGTACCGGTGCCGTGCGCCTCCACGTAGTCGACCTGAGCCGCGGCGAGCCCCGCCCGCGCGTACGCGCTCTCCAGCAACGCCTGCTGAGCCGCCGGGTTGGGCGCCATCAGACCGTTCGAGCGGCCGTCGGAGTTGACGGCCGTGCCGCGGATGACGGCCAGCACCCGGTCCCCGTCGCGTTCCGCGTCGGACAGCCGCTTAAGGATCACGGCCGCGCAGCCCTCGCCCCGCCCGATGCCGTCGGCCTCCGCCGAGAACGGCTTGCACCGCCCGTCCGGCGCGAGGGCCCCCGCTCTGTGGAAGGCGACCGTGACGGCCGGCGACAGCAGCAGGTTCACCCCGGCGGCGATCGCCGTGTCGCTCTCGCCCGTCCGCAGGCTGACACAGGCGTGGTGCACCGCGACCAGCGAGGACGAACAGGCCGTGTCGACGGCCAGACTCGGCCCCCTCGTGTCCAGGACGTAGGCGAGCCGTCCGGCGGCGACGCTCAACGCGCCCCCGGCCGGGGCCCAGGGATCGACGGCGGCCGGATCGGCGCCCGTCAGCTGCCCGTACTCCGGAGCGGACACGCCGACGAACACCCCGGTGGCGGTGCCTGCGAGCGAGCCGGCCGGCACCGCCGCGTGGTCGAGCGCCTCGTGGACGACCTCCAGCAGGATCCGCTGCTGAGGGTCGATCACGGCGGCCTCGCGCGGGGTGATGCGGAAGAAGTCCGCGTCGAACCCGGCGATGTCGTCGAGATACCCGCCGTAGGGGTGCGCGTCGGCGGGCGGGAAGGCGGTGAAGTCACGCCACCGGTCCTCCGGTACCCGCCGGATCGCGTCGACGCCCTCGCTCAGCAGCCGCCAGTAGCCGTCCGGGCCGTGCACTCCGCCGGGGAGCCGGCAGCCGACCCCGACGACCGCGATCGGCTCGGTGGTCCCGCCCTGCACCGTGAGCCGTGCCACCTGGGGCGCCTTGGCCTCCGTGCCGCACAGCCGTGCCACCAGGGCCTCCCCGGTGGGCGTCTCCCACAGCAGCGTGGCCGGCAGTTCCCGGCCCGTGGCCCGGGACAGCTCACCGGCCAGGGCGACCGCGTCCCGTGACGACATGCCGAGATCCGCGAGCGGCCGGTCCATCGGGACGCCCTCGGGGGTGGTGCCGTACCAGACGGCCACCCGTTCCGCGATCAGCCGGCGCAGCGCGCCCTCGTCGGCCCGCCTCATCCCGCGGCACCCGCCGCCACCCGGACCTGCCCGCCATAGGCGCCCTCCAGGTACCGGGCCCGGGTCAGCGACCGCGACACCTTCCCGCTGGAGGTGCGCGGCACCGTGCCCGGTGGCACCAGCACGACGTCGGCGAGCCGCAGCCCGTGCCGCGCGGAGACGGCACCGCGCACGGCCCGCAGCACGCCCGGCACGTCCAGCTCGGCGAGGCGCGCGGTCCGTGCGTGCTCCGCCACGACGACCACCCGTTCACCACCGTCGGGTCCACCCGGCACGGCGAAGGCCGCGAGCCGGTCCCGGCGCACCACCTCGTGCGCCTCCTGGGCCGTGGCCTCGACGTCCTGCGGGTAGTGGTTGCGGCCGTCGACGATGATCAGGTCCTTCAGCCGGCCCGTGACGACCAGTTGCCCCTCCAGCACCGTCCCCAGATCACCCGTGCGCAGCCACCGGCCGGGGCCCGCGGCGGAGTCCGCGAACTCGGCGCCGAAGACGTCCTGCGCGTCCCGGTTCCAGTAGCCGCGGCCCACGTTCGGCCCCTGCACCCAGATCTCACCGACCTCGCCCTCCGACAGGAGCGCCCGCGTCACCGGGTCGGCGATCCGGACCCGCTGGTCCGCCGGGCTGCCACAGCCCGCGAGCAGCACGGCTGACGGATCGTCAGGCCGCGCGGGCAGGGCCTTCCCGGCTGCCAGGGCGTCACGGTCGAGCGCGAACCGGCGGAGCGGTTCGCCCGGCCGGGCCGCGCACACGAACACCGTGGCCTCGGCCAGTCCGTACGAGGGACAGTGCGTCTCGGGCGCCAGGCCCTGCGCGGCGAACGCGGCGTGGAACCGGTCGGCCGTGCCGGGGCGGACCGGCTCGCTGCCGTTGATCAGCGCGGTGACCCCGTCCAGCCGCAGGCCCTCCTTCTGCTCGTCGGTGACGGTCGCGACGCAGTAGTCGTAGGCGAAGTTGGGCGCGGCGCTGATCGCGTTCGGATGAGCGGTGAGCAGCCGCAGCCAGCGCACCGGCTCGTGCAGGAACGCCGCCGGGTCCATCAGCGCCGACAGCCGCCCGCACACCACCGGGGCCGCGACGCTGAGCACCAGACCCATGTCGTGGTAGAGCGGCAGCCAGCCGACGCAGGTCACCGGGCGCGTGTCGGCACCGTAGGCGGACAGAGCCTGGCGGGCGTTGGCGACCACGTTGCCGTGACTGATCTCCACGCCCGCCGGGGCACGGGTCGAACCGGAGGTGTACTGGAGGTAGGCGGTCGCCCCGGGATCCGGTGCCACCGGCAGCCAGTCCCGGCCCTCGTCGTCGGGCACCTCGTCCGCGACGACGATCCGCGGCCCGTCGGCACCGATGAACTCCCGCACCTCCTCCCGGGCCCCGCTCGTGGTCACGACGGCCGAGGGGCACGCGTCGGCGAGCACGCCCGCGAGCCGGTCCGCATGGCCCGGCAGGCCCGGCGGATACAGCGGTACGGCGACCAGCCCGGCGGCCAGGGCCGCGAGGAAGGCGGTCACGTACTCCGTGCCCTGCGGGCACAGCAGCGCGACCCGGTCCCCGGGCGCGGCCTGCCCGGCGAGGCGCGCGGCGAGTGCCCGCACGCGTACGTCCAGGCGCCGCCAGGTCAGGGTGCGGTGGACGCCGCGCGAGTGCGGTGCCGGATGCTCGACGAAGCTGAACGCCCGGCGTTCGGGGGTGGAGGCGGCCCAGTGCCGCACGTACTCCGGCAGCGTGGCGCACACGGGCGCGAGCGGGGGGCGGCGGCTGTCCATCAGGCGGGGCTCCTCACGGCGCGGATCTGCTTACGGGCTGCAAGAAAAATGGGGGGCTGGCTAGAGCGGGATGTTGCCGTGCCGGCGCTCCGGCATCGGCGCGCGTTTGCCGCGCAGGGCGCGCAGCGCGCGGCAGACCTGCTCCCGGGTCTCGCGCGGCGCGATGACGGCGTCGACATAGCCGCGCTCGGCGGCGAGATACGGGGTGCCGTGGGTGTTCTCGTACGCGGCGAGCAGGCGGGCGCGCAGCGCCTCGGGGTCGGCGGCGGCGGCGAGTTCACGCCGGTGCAGCACGCCCACGGCCCCCTCGGCGCCCATCACGGCGATCCGGGCGGTGGGCCAGGCGAGGTTCACATCGGCGCCCAGGTGCTTGGAGCCCATCACCGCGTACCCGCCGCCGTACGCCTTGCGCACCACCACCGTGACCTTGGGCACGGTCGCCTCGGCGTAGGCGTACAGCAGTTTCGCTCCGCGCCGGATGATCCCGGCCTGCTCCTGCCGTACCCCGGACAGGTACCCGGGTACGTCGGCGAAGGTCAGCAGGGGAATGCCGAAGGCGTCGCAGAACCGTACGAACCGGGCGGCCTTCTCGGACGCGTCGATGTCGAGGACCCCGGCGGCGTGCAGCGGCTGGTTGGCGACGACACCCACCGAGCGGCCCTCGACACGGGCCAGGGCGCAGATGATGTTCGGCGCGAACAGCTCCTGCACCTGGAGCAGTTCACCGTCGTCGACGACCGCGTGCAGGACGTCCCGCATGTCGTAGGCCTCGCCCAGCCGGTCCGGGACGACCTCGTCGAGCGCGGCGCCGGGCGGAACGTGCCCGGGGGCGTATTCCGGCGGCCGTTCCAGGTTGTTGCCCGGGAGGTACGACAGCAGGTCGCGCACGGTGTCGAGGGCGTCCGCCTCGTCGGCGGCCAGGAAGTGGGCGTTGCCGTTGACCGTGTTGCTGGTGCGGGCGCCGCCCAGCTCCTCGGCGGTGGTGCGCTCACCGGTGACCGTCTCGATGACGTCCGGCCCGGTGACGAACATGTGGGAGGCGCCGTCCACCATCACCGTGAAGTCGGTGATGGCCGGCGAGTAGGCGGCACCGCCCGCACACGGCCCCAGGACGACCGATATCTGCGGGATCACCCCGGATGCCTTGACGTTGCGGCGCACCAGCTCGGCATAGAGGGCGAGAGCGGCGACACCCTCCTGGATCCGGGCCCCGCCGCCGTCGTTGAGGCCGATCACCGGGCATCCGGTCTTCAGCGCCAGGTCCATCAGCGCGGCGGTCTTCTCGCCGAACGCCTCGCCCATGCTGCCGCCGAACACCGTGGAGTCCTGGGCGAACACGCAGACCGGGCGGCCGTCGACCGTGCCGTAGCCGGTGATCACCCCGTCGCCGTAGGGACGGCGGGCGCCCTCCGCGGAGGGACGGGCCCGCACGAACAGGCCGGTCTCCGTGAAGGAGTCCTTGTCCACGAGCCGCTCGATCCGTTCCCGGGCCGAGAACTCCCCGCGTCTGCGCGGCCCGCCCGGAGCCACCGCCGCGTCCCGGCGGTCCTCCAGGCCGGCGACACGCTCCGCGGTGCTCCCGGGCACGTGTGTCGTCGCTTCCCCCGGACCGGATGCCGTCACCTCTGTGCTCACGACCACCTCCGAAGTGGTCCTCGAATATGGCAGTGAGACGGGGGAGTGCCGAGCGGATCGCCGTTCTGTGTGGGGGAGTTGAGTCCTCGGACGCGGGCTTTCATCCCCCGGTGACAACGGGCCGTCCGCCCGGCCGCCGAGGGACGGGCACGATTCAGTGGCCCGAGTGCTGAATGCGTTCTCCATCTTCTATTGGACCTCGGGCCGCCCGGCGTCCAGGCTGGAACGCACCATCGCCCGACAGCTGGAACGACAGCCGGAAGAGGTCACGAGCCCATGCACACCCGCCGCATCGGTGACGTCGAGGTCAGCGCGATCGGCCTGGGCGCGATGCCCATGTCCATCGAGGGACGACCGGACGAGGAGCGCTCCCTCGCCACGGTCCACGCCGCGCTCGACGCCGGCGTGACCTTCATCGACACCGCGGACGCCTACCACCGCGACGCCGACGAGGTCGGCCACAACGAGACCCTCGTGGCCAAGGCCCTCGCCTCCCACGACCGCGGTGGCGACGTCCTGGTCGCCACCAAGGGCGGCCACCTGCGCCCCGGCGACGGCAGCTGGACGCTGGACGGCAGCCCCCGCCACCTGAAGGCGGCCTGCGAGGCGTCCCTGCGCCGGCTCGGCGTGGAGGCCATCGGGCTCTACCAGTTCCACCGCCCCGACCCGCGCGTGCCCTACGCCGACTCCGTCGGAGCGATCCGGGATCTCCTCGACGAGGGCAAGATCCGCATGGCCGGGATCTCCAACGCCGACCCGGACCAGATCCAGCAGGCGAACGACATCCTCGGCGGCCGGCTGGTCTCCGTGCAGAACCAGTTCTCCCCGGCGTTCCGCTCCAGCGAACCGGAGCTGCGCCTGTGCGACGAACTCGGCATCGCGTTCCTGCCCTGGAGCCCCCTCGGCGGCATCTCGCGCGCCGGTGAACTGGGCTCGGCCCACGCCGCGTTCGCCCGTATCGCCGAGGTGCGCGGGGTGAGCCCGCAGCGGGTCTGCCTGGCCTGGATGCTCGCCAAGTCGCCGGTCGTCGTCCCGATACCGGGCGCGAGCCGCCCGGAGACCATCCGCGACTCGCTCGCCGCCACCGACCTCACCCTGACCCCCGAGGAGCTGGCGGACCTGGACGCCGCCTAGGTGTATTGATCACGAGCGTTGTTAACGCTGGCCGGGCTTGCCCGTCTGACCGTTCACGGCAGGCGGCTGCTCATCGAGCGTGTCCGTTCCGGCCGTCCGGTCGTGTGCATGCTGGGCCCGGCCCCGTATCGGGCCGATCCTGGGCCTGCCCGCCTCGACCGTCCACCGGGTCCTGACCCGGCACGGCATGAGCCGTCTGGCCTTCCTGGACCGGCCCACCGGCGAGGTCATCCGCCGCTACGAACGCGACCGGCCCGGCGAGCTGGTCCACGTGGAGCCACCACCTGCGCGGCCTTCCTGACCCGGGCCGCAGCCTTCTTCGCCAGCTGCGGTATCGGCCGCATCGAGCGCCTCCCGGCGGGGCCTACACGGCCCTGCACAGCGGCCAACTTGCCTGACGACCGGCCGGAGCCGATCAGTTCGCGTCAAATCCACCCCAGGTGAGAAAGACATGTGAATGTTTCCGCGTGGTTCGGGCATACGCAGCGAAAAACAGAGAGAGGGGCGCTACGTGCTCGTACCGGACCGGAAGGTCGTCAGGGAGTTGCTGACGCGGTACGCGTCGCTGAGGATCGCTCAGGCGGAGAGGCACGTGCCGACGGCGGCACGCGAGCTGGAGGACCTCAGTTACACGCTGTGCGTGATGATGGGAACGTCGAGCATTCACGACGCCATCGCCAAGGCGGACGCCCTGTTGCTCGTCAAGGGGCGGTCCGAGGCCGCGGACGCGGACGGGGAGAACGGCTTGACGCTGGTCGGCTGACATCGTGAGAGACCCGGCACGGGCCGGGTGTCGCGCCTCGGCGGCCTACGAACGGGCCGCCGAGGCGTTCGTTCGCCCGTTCGTCCGCCCGTGGAACGCCGTGCGGTACGCGTACGGCGTGGTACCCACCACCCTGCGGAACCGCTCCCGGAACGCCGTCGGTGAACCGAACCCAGCCTGACGCGCGATCCGTTCGACGGAGTGGTCGGTGTTCTCCAGCAGGTACTGCGCCCGGCGCACCCGGGCCCGCAGCAGCCACTGCAACGGCGTGGTGCCGGTCTGTTCGCGGAAACGACGGCTGAAGGTCCGCTCGCTCATCCCCGCACGCGCCGCGAGCGCGCCCAGTGTCACCTCGTGCGCGAGGTTGTCCTCGATCCACTCCAGCAACGGTTCCAGCGCCGACCCCCGGGGCACGGGCGGGTGCTCGTGCACGATGAACTGGGCCTGTCCGCCCTCCCGTTCCATCGGCATGACCGACATCCGGGCGATGTTCGCCGCGACCGCCGACCCCAGATCCCGCCGGATCATGTGCAGGCACAGATCCAGCGCGGCGGCCGCACCGGCGGAGGTGAGGATCTGCCCGTTGTCGACGTACAGCACATCCGGCTGCACCTCGATCCGCGGGTAACGGTGGGCCAGTTCGCCGGCCGCCACCCAGTGCGTGGTGGCGCGCAGCCCGTCCAGCAGCCCGGCTTCCGCCAGCACGAACGCGCCCACGCACACGGACGCGATCCGGGTACCGGCCTCGGCCGCTTGCCGCAGCGCCGCGAGCACCCGGGCCGAAGGCGGCGCCGCATCGGGGGAGCAGCCCGGCACGATGACGGTGTCGGCCTCCGCGAGCGCCTCCAACCCCCGGTCGACGCGCAGGGTGAACCCGCCGTCCGCACGCACCTCCGGTGTCTCCGCGCACAACCGGACCCGGTAGGCGGGCCGCCCGTCCGGCATCCGGGTCCACGCGAACGTCTGCTGGGGAGCCGCCATGTCGAACGGCACCACTCGGTCGAGAACCAGGATCGCCACGGTGTGCATGACCGCCACCCTAGGGGACTTCCCGCCAGCCGCATCACACGGGGAAAGGGCGCCCGCCGGGACAGGGGCGCAGGTCAGGCGAGTTGGCGGGAATCCGTTGGAAGCTGTCGTTCCAGCCCATGGGAGATCACGCCCCGGCTGCCTAACGTGAGCCCGGCACCGTCGATCGCATCACGGAAAGAGTCCCGGTGACCAAGTTCCTGCTGTCCCTCCACGTCCTGGCCGCCATCGTCGCCATCGGTCCCGTGACCGTCGCGGCCAGCATGTTCCCGCCGGCCGCGCGTCGCGCCGCTCCCGCGGACGGCGACGCCCCCGACCCGTCGGCCACCGGCACGGTCGCCCTGCTGCACCGCATCTGCCGGGTCTACGCCGCTGTCGGACTGGCCGTCCCGCTCCTCGGTTTCGCCACCGGTGCCGCGATGGGCGTCCTGGGCAGCGGCTGGCTCGTGACCTCCGTCGCACTGACCGCCGCGGCGGCCGGTGTCCTGATGGCTTTCGTCCTGCCCCGGCAGGAGGAGCTTCTCGGGCAGCTCAGGGGCGAACAGGCCCTCGACCACCGTGCCACCGTGCAACTCGCCATGCTCACCGGCGTCTTCAACCTGTTGTGGGCGACGGTCACCGTCCTGATGATCGTCCGGCCGGGCTCCACGACGGGGGCCTGAGCCCGGCGCGTGCGGCACTTGTCACAGGTGTCCGGTCTGCGTCAAGTCCGCCCAGGGAATTCACACTCCGGGGCATCGGGCCGCCTACACTCGCACTCTCGCCCCCGTACGGGTGCGACGAGCAGAAAGGCACGTTGACGGGTGTTCCAGGATTCCCCCATCTACGACCGACTCATCGCGGAGTGCGGCGATGTGCCCGCACAGGTTCGCCGCGAGGCCGAACGCGTGAGCAGGGAACTGGAGCTGGTCATGCGGCCCGCGCAGTCCCCCGGATACGACCGGCCGCACTCCCCGGGCACGGGCTGGCAACGCACCGCCATGCTGCCGGCCCCCCGGCAGCAGTGAGCCTTCCCTCTCAACGGATACTCGTGTTCCAGCCGTTGACCTGCGACAGCTCCTGGGGAACGGGACGGGCCAGCCACTCGGCGATGGTGCGGGCGATCGGCTGCCCCGTCTCCACCTCCACGAACCCGAACTGTCCCGACTGGTTGCACTCCAGGAACCACCAGGTCCCGTCGGCGTCCTCGACGAAGTCGAAGGCGCCGTACGCCAGTTCCGCCTCCCGCAGGTAGGCCCGGACGCCCGGCGCGATGCTCGACGGCACGTCGGTGGGCTCCCACGGCGAACCGGGAGCGGCGAACCGCACGTCGACCTCCTCGGGGTCGGCGTCCGCGGCGGTCGCCTTGCGGGCGGCCAGCATCCGCTCGCCCACCACGGTGAGACGGATGTCGGCCCGCTTGCCGATCCGCCGCTGTAACAGCGTCGGCCCGAACGCCACGGCCGAGAAGTCCGTGTCCGGCGCGACCCGGCTGGTCGGCACGGCCCGTGGCGGGTCCTGCGGATGCGCGCCCGACACCGGCTTGACCACCAGCTCCGGGTAACGCTCGGCGAACTCGCGGGCGGCGCGCGGGAAAGTCGTGATCAGCGTCGCCGGTACGGGCAGGCCGCACCGCTGGGCGAGGCGCAACTGCCACGGCTTGTGCCGGGCCCGGCGCGCGGCGTCCGGATGGTTCATCCACCGCGCGTCCGAGCCCCGCAGCATGCCGTAGAGCGCTTGGGCGGCCTCCTCCGTCAGCCACGCCGACGGCTGGACCGCCCGCCCGGCGGGCGCGCCGGGCCGGCGGACCCAGACCGATCGCAGTCCGCCTATGCTCACCAGCCGCCCCCCGGCGGACAGATGGCCACGGAAACGGCCGTGGACGTACTCCCCGGACAGTGCCACACCCCCGGTCAGGTCGGCGGGATCGACCCGGACCACGGGGACCCCCGAGGCGTTCAGGTGCACGACCACCATGTCCGCGGTCACGTCCTCCTCACAGGTGAGGATCAGTACGGTCATCTTCGGCGGCCCGTGTTCAGTCGTCGAAGTGCGTCTTGGAGCCGGCGGTGGACGTCGTGGTGCCCGCCTCTCTCAGCACGGCGAAGTCGCAGGCGGCGACCCGGCCGTCAAGAAGCACGTTCAGCTGCAGTCCGGCGTCGTACACGTACGGAATGACAGCTTCCAACTCCACTGCCGGGCGCGCGTAGTTGAGCGCGAACGGTTGCATCGTCTCTCCCTCGTCGGTGCTGCGCCGATCGAGCGGTGGTTCAGGGGCACGGCCACCCGGTCCGCCGGCTCGTTTCGGCTTCCAGAGACTTATACGAATCGAACGGGTGGTTGGTTTCCTTACTTTCCGTAGTCATCGCGCCGGTTGGCGGTCCGGCCGGCGTGTCGTACTGCGCTCCCGCTCGCCGAGGGAGCCGCGGACGGTGCGCAGAGCGAGCAGCAGGACGCCGATGTCGTCCAGGTACACGGGGTCGGGCAGCAGGTCGACGGGAAGCACGAAATAGAGGACCGCGCCCCAGAAGACCCAGCGCGGTCCTGTGGGCAATCCCACCCGCCGCAGTTCGCGCCGGGTCCGGACCAGCCGCACGAGGATGCCGACGGCGAAGACGAGGACGATCGCCGCGAGAAACGCGGCCACGATGATCACCTTTGTGGTCGTATCCACGGGGTCCCCTCCCAGGCGTGCCGCGACACAGGGTGTCCCTACGTGGATTCCCGTTTCCGGCGGCTGTATTGCCATCGGAGCCGGACATGTCGGCGAGTCGGCGGATTTTCCCGTGCGGGTGATCATCCCTGTGGCGTACCCGAGTGGCACGGTGTGACGGGGGCGCCTAGTAATGGTCACCGTAACGTCGCTCGTCACACGACGGGGGGCGCAGGAGCGGCCGCACTCTTCCCCGGGAGGCGAGTATGACCACCTGCTCTTCATCACCCGTCGCCGGCGGCAGCCATCAGGCGGACCAGACGAGCACACAGCCCGCAGCCGGCTCACACCCCGAACGGCCGGGCACCGAGCCCGTCGCCCCTGGCGTTCATCCGGTGGACCGTGCGCCCGACGGACCCGGTTCCCACCAGGTCGATGGTGCTGAGGAGCGTCCCGCCGAGCCCGGCCGGGACCGGACGGCTCCGGCGGACCAGGCGTACCCACGTGCCACCGACGTCGATGGCCGGACGGCGAAGGCAGCCGCACAGTTTGCCGCTTGCGACGCGGACGGCGCGGGCGCAGCGGACGCGCCGCCTGCCGGTCCCGCCCCGGAGCGGATGAGCCGGCCCGCCGCGCGGCGCGCCTTCGACGCAACGTACGCGGCCCGCCCCCATGAGCCCGCCGCGCGCGAAACGGGCCGGCCCGGTTCCGGGGCGTTCGTCGTGCGCTCCCTCGACGAGAACCTGGTGGAACTCCGGCCCGGCACCGGCCCGGACGCCGCCCCACCGTACGGCGAGGCCGTCAGCGACCTCGTGCACGCCGCGGTCGCGGACCGGCCCCTGGAGGAGGTCGTCGCCCTCATCACCTCGCTGGAGGAGTCCCCCGCCCACGCGGAGGCGAGGCTCGACGCACTCCGCACCGCCGGAGTGGGCCGGGACGTCGAGGACGTCTGCCGGATGATCGCCCTGCTGACGAGGCCTCCGCGCGACCCCGAGTGCGCGGACGAGGCGATCCGGGCCGCGGCCGCCCACCGTCCGGTGGCGGAAGTGACCCGGCTGGTCACCCTGCTGCACAAGCAGCCACAGGAACCTCACGTCCGCGAGGAGGCCCTGCGGGCGGCCGCGACCGGCCGGTCCGTCGAGGAACTGGTCGAGCTGATCGACCGCCTCGGCCTGGAGCGGCTGGACCGCAACGGCCCCCTGCCTCCCCGGCCTTCGCGTCCCGACCCCGGCGACGTCATCGAGACGGAGCCGCCCCGCCGACTGGGCGGCCGCCGCCTGGCACGGCTGGGCCCGGCGCACGGAACCCCCCGGGCGTTCGGATCCGCATCTCCGGGCCAGGACCGTGCCACGGATCCGCTCGCCCGGTTCGTGCCGTGGTCGGGCTGGCTCGCCGCCCTCGCCCTGGTGGTGTGTGCGGTGGCCCACTTCCCGTTGCAACGCGGCGGAGCGCCCCTGGGCCTGCACGCGTTCGCCCTCGCCCTGTCGGTGCTGTGCACGGTGCTGGCGCTGCTGCTGGCCGTGCGCCCGGTCCTGGTGGTGCTGGCCGGAGCTGTGGTGGTGCCCACGGTGCTGGCCGGGGCGCAGGCGTACCGCAGTTCCTTCCCGTCCGCGTCGCTGCCGCAGGCCGTGGAACTGGCGCTCGCCCCGCCGTGGTTCGCCTCCGGGGCCGCCGTGTGCGCGGCGCTGCTGTCCGTGACCACCCTGGCCTTCCGGACTCTCCTGCCCCTCATGGGCAGACAGTGGGCGCCCGTCTCTCCGCCCGAGGTACGCCGTATGGCGGAGTGACCACTACGGCCGCGGTACCGGACCGGATCCGCTCGTGGCGGGTCCGGTCCGAGCGTCGTTCGTGGCCCGGTGTCCGAGCAGCCCGGCCAGTACCCGGTCCGGCGTGAGCGGGAGTTCACGGAAGCGGACGCCGGTCGCATGGTGAACGGCGTTGCCCACCGCCGCGGCCGTCCCGACGATGCCGATCTCCCCGATCCCCTTGCTGCCCATGGGGTTGAGATGCGGATCGTCCTCGTCGATCCAGTGCGCCTCGATCTCGGCCACGTCGGCGTGCACGGGCACGTGGTACGACGCCAGATCCGACTCGGCGAAGTCACCGAACGCCACGTCCATCGTGCTGCCCTCGGTCAACGCCATGCCCAGACCCATCGTCATGCCTCCGACGAACTGGGAACGCGCCGTACGGGCGTTGAGGATGCGCCCGGCGGCGTACACCCCGAGCAGCCGGCCGGCCCGCACCTCGCCGGTCACCGTGTCCACCGCGATCTCGGCGAAATGCGCCCCGAAGGCGTGCCGCGACCAGGCGCTCTCGGCGTCCGCCGTGCCCCTCGTGTCGGCGCGCGCCTCTAGGCCCTGCTCGGGCAGCGGCCCCGAGTGCTCGGCCAGCCGTCGCGTCAGCCGGTCGCAGGCCTCGTGGACCGCCCAGCCCCAGGAGGCCGTACCGGACGAGCCGCCGGCCAGCGAAGCCGACGGCAGTTCGGTGCTGCCGATCTCGATCCGCACCTGTGCCTGCGGCACGCCCAGCGCGTCGGCACCGACCTGCGCGAGCACGGTCCGGGCACCCGTACCGATGTCCGTGGCGTTCACCCGCACGAGGAACGTCCCGTCGGGCAGCGCGCGGGCCGTAGCCGCGGAGGGAAATGCCATGACGGGATACGTCGCCGCCGCCACGCCCGTCCCCAGCAGCAGGGGCCCGTCCCGGCGGGAGCGCGGGCGAGGATCGCGCCTCTCCCACCCGAAGCGCCTGGCGCCCTCGCGCAGACACTCGACCAGATGCCTGCTGCTGAACGGCTTGCCGCTGTCGGGCTCGGTGTCCGGCTCGTTGCGGACGCGCAGCTCGATCGGGTCCATGCCGAGTTCGGCGGCGAGCTCGTCCATGGCGGACTCCAGGGCGTACATGCCCGGAGCCTCGCCCGGCGCCCGCATCCACGACGGGGAGGGCACGTCCAGCGCCGTGACCCGGTGCACCGTACGGCTGTGGGGCGCCGCGTACATCACCCGCGCGGGCACCGCCGCCTGCTCCACGAACTCCTTGATGCGGGAGGTGTGCGTGGTGGCCTCGTGGATGAGTGACGACAGCCGCCCGTCCGCGCCGGCCCCCAGCCGCACCCGGTGCAGCGTCGGGGCACGGTGCCCGACGACAGCGGGCAGGAAGCGGCGCGGGAGTGCCACCGTGACAGCCCGGCCGGTCTGCCGTGCCGCCATCGCGGCGAGCACGACGTCGGGCCGTGGCGTGCCCTTGGAGCCAAAACCGCCGCCGACGTGCTCGGCGGTGACGACGATCCGCTCCTTGGGTGTCTCGAACAACCCGGCGAGCACGCCCCGTACGGCACCGGTGCCCTGGCTGGAGGTGTGCACGATGAGCCGGCCGTCGTCCCAACGGGCGGTGCTGGTGTGCGGCTCCATGGGGTGGTTGTGCAGCGGTGGCACCCGGTAGGCCACGTCGACCCGGGTGGCCGAGGTACCGAACGCCCCCTCGGGGTCGCCCTGTCCACGGACGGCGGGGTACCCGCCGTTGACCTCCTCGGGGACGTACACACCCGGGTGGGAGGCGGAAAGGGCCACGTCGTGCGCCTCGGCGTCGTACGTGACACGGACGGCGGCGGCACCCGCCCTGGCCGCCTCCAGGGTCTCGGCCACCACCAGCGCCACGAACCAGCCGCGGTGCGGCACCCGCGGGCTCTGCAGCACGGCGAGCGTGGGATCGTCCGGCTCCGCGAGGCGCGGCGCGTTCTCATGGGTGAGGACGGCGAGGACGCCCGGCACGGCCAGGGCGTCCGAGGTGTCGACGCCGGTCACGCGGCCCCGGGCGACGGCCGCCGGCACGGGCCAGGCCTGGGCACGGCCGGGAAAGTGGTACTCGGCGGCGTAGCGGGCGGTGCCGCTGACCTTCTCCCGTCCCTCCCGGCGCTCGGCGGGAGCGCCCAGGCTGCCGGTCATGGAGTCCTCCTCGCAGGCGCCTCGTCCGCGAGCCGGGACAGCACGTCCACGGCGAGGTTGCGGGCCAGGGGCACTTTGTAGGCGTTGTCCCGCAGCGGCTGCGCGGCGGACAGTTCGACATCGGCGGCGTGCTCGAACGCGGCGACCGTGGGAGCCGCGCCCACCAGAGCCTCCTCCGCACGCCGGGCCCGCCAGGGCCGGTGCGCGAGGCCCCCGAACGCCAGCCCCACCTGGTCGACCACACCGTCCGAGACCCGCAGCACGGCCGCGACGGACGCGAGCGCGAAGGCGTACGAGGCCCGGTCGCGGGCCTTGCGGTACGCCGACGGCAGCCCGGCCGTGGCGGCCGGCAGCACCACGCCCGTGATCAGCTCGCCGGGGCGGATCTCGGTGTCCTGCTCGGGGTGGTCCCCGGGCAGCCGGTGGAACTCCGCCGCCGCGACACTCCGGGCGCCCTCGGGCCCGTACAGCTCGACCCGCCCGTCCAGAGCGGCCAGCGCCACCGCCATGTCCGAGGGGTGGGTGGCGATGCAGTGCGCGGAGTGCCCGAGCACCGCGTGATCACGGTGGACGCCGTCCCGCGCACCGCAGCCGCTGCCCGGCTCGCGCTTGTTGCACGGCTTCGAGAGGTCCTGGAAGTACGGGCACCGGGTGCGCTGGAGCAGGTTGCCGCCGGTCGTCGCGGCGTTGCGCAACTGCCCGGAGGCCCCCGCCAGCAGCGCCTGGGACAGCGCCGGGTACCGGTCGCGCACCACCGGGTGGGCCGCGAGGTCGCTGTTGCGGACCGTCGCCCCGATCCGCAGCGCCCCGTCCGGCAGTTCCTCCACCGCGTCCAGTGGCAGACGGGTGACGTCGATGAGGGCGGCGGGCCCCTCCACGCCGAGCTTCATGAGGTCGACGAGGTTGGTGCCGCCGCCGAGATAACGGGCGCCGGCATGGGAGGCGTACGCGGAGGTCGCCTCCTCGACACTCCCGGCCCGGACGTACGCGAACTCCTTCACCGGATCACGTCCTCCACCGCCTCGGCGATCCGCGGGTACGCACCGCACCGGCACAGGTTGCCGCTCAGCCGTTCCCGGATCTCCCCCCGGTCCAGCCGCACCGGCTCGCCCGAGGGCGCCGCCGGATCGGTGACGTGCGAGGGGTGACCGGCGGCCGCCTCGGCGAGCATGCCGGCCGCGGAGCAGATCTGGCCCGGTGTGCAGTAGCCGCACTGGAAGGCGTCGCGCTCCAGGAAGGCCTGTTGCAGCGGATGGGGTTGCTCTCCGTCGCCGGAGAGACCCTCGACGGTGGTGACCTCACAGCCGTCCAGGGCGACCGCGAACAGCAGACAGCTGTTGACGCGCCGCCCGTCCACCAGGACCGTGCAGGCACCGCACTGGCCGTGGTCGCAGCCCTTCTTGGCTCCCGTCAGGTCCAGATCCTCCCGCAGGAGGTCCAGCAGGACCCGCCGGTGGTCGACGGTGAGCGTGTGGAGTTTGCCGTTGACGCGGAACGTCGTCTCGGAGTGGTGCTGTTGGTTGCCCATGTCGTGGCGGACCTTCCCGGGCGGGCCGTACTGCCGTACGGACCGCGTATCCAGAAGGCCACACCTGACACCTGCGCCCCGGCAGGAAGGCGCCCGTCCCTTGCCCCCGCGGCTACTCCCTCTCCCCGGAGGGGCCCGCCGGCCGCGGGGACCTGCTCTTGAGACGCTCGAACGTCCGTGTGAGCTGTTGCAGCGGCGACGCGGTGGGGGCGTCGGCGGGCTGTTGCCTCGCGGAAGCCGCCTCGGCGGTCTCCTGGTAGGCGGTGAGGGCCTCGTGGGCGCGCTCGGCCGCCTCCCGGTACAGGTCACGGGACTTCGTCATGGCCTCGAGCGCCTCGGCGTACATGGCCACCAGACCACGCTGCCGGTCCAGCTCCTCCTGGAGGGTGAACAGGTGCCAGTCCTCCCGCAGCGCGGTGAGGGCGTCCTCGGCGCCGTCGGGCAGGGGCCTCGGCAGTGCGGCGAACCGTGTCACCGCGTCGACGAGGTCGGCCGGCTCCGAACCGTCGAGGAAGACCGCGCGGACGGAGAAGTCCGCCGCCTCGTAGCCGTCCGGGGCCGGGCTGCCGGGCAGCACCACGGCACCGCCGCGCGGAACCTCGACGCCGGAGTCCCGCAGAGCCCAGTTGAGTCCCCGCAGCTGCTGCGGCGCGGCACGGTGCTCCACCACACGGTGCCGCAGGCCCGGCGGCAGCCACCGGGCCACCGGCCTCCGGCCGCGGTCGTCCGTGGTCATCGCCTCATGGACGACGACATGGATGTGCCACCCCCCGCGCACCGCGTTCCTGAGCAGCCGCCGGGTCTCCTTGTCGTCCTGGGGGAGCGGGTTGATCTCCCGCAGCGACAGTTCACCGGTGGCGTCCCGGTCCCAGCCGGCGTCCGGCTCCTCCGGCCAGAAAAGGGCGGCGGGGGAGGGCCACTCATCGCGCCACGGCTCCTCGGCCTCGGCGACCAGGATCCACTCCTGCCCCTCGTCCGCACCGGGCCGCAGGCTCAGCCGGGCCCGCACGGTCACCGTCCCGGCCACCCGCCAGCGTGCCTCGAACACCCGCTCGGCGGGCGCGGTCTCGTCCTCGGGCAACTCCAGAAAGTCGTCGATGGCTCGACTGTGCTTGCGCTGCTCCAGCGAGCGCCGGAGCACGTCTTCCGTGGCGCCTCGGGCCTGGCGGCCACGAGCCAGCCACACCGTGGCGGGAGTCATGGGGCGAGCGGTGGGGGAGGTCGGCATGGGTCCATCTGGGAGCGGGGGCAGGTGCGCCTGCCAGTATCGTCGCCGCAGGCGGGCGGGGATGACCCGGGGGTCGCACCCGGCGTGGCGCCCTGCTGTGCCGGGCGCGAGGTGTGCGAGAGGGGCGCCACGCGCACGGGGTGTGCGCGGCGCGCGCACATCGGTGGATCTCACTCGTGGCCGCGCCGGGACCCCGATCCCGACAATGGTCCGCACGAGCAGGACCCGCCCACCATCCGCATCGGGGCGGGTCCTGCTCGCCGACGCACCACCTCGTACGCGTTCAGGACGCTGCCTGTCCCACCTTGGGGGCAGGCGCCAAAACCCGGGCACCCTCGATGACGAACCCACTGCGCACCCGGGTCGGCATGCGGTCCAGCGGGACCCGCAGATCCTGTTCGGGCACGTCGTACTCCAGCCTGGCCAGCCGGGGGACCAGGGTCCGCAGCAGCGCGATCGTGATGTCCTCGCCGGGGCAGCGGTGCCCCGCGGCGCGGTCGCCGCCCCCCTGCGGGATCAGTTCGTCACGCGCGGGCGGCCGCTCCAGGAAACGGCGCGGTTCGAACGTGTACGGATCGTCGTAGAGCGCGGGGTCGTGGTTCTGCCCGTACAGGTCGAGCAGGATCAGTGTGCCGGACGGGATCGGCTCGCCCCGCCAGTCGAGGTCGGTGACCGCCCGGCCGCCGAGGAACGGGGCGAAGGGGTAGAAGCGCCGCAGCTCATGGGCGAAGGCCACGGCATAGGCGGGGTCGTCGGTGTTCAGGCGCTCCCGCATGTCGGGCCGGAGGCACAGCGCGTGGCCGGCGTAGGTGACGAACCAGGACACCGCGACGGTCGGACGGATGACGTTCAGCAGCTCGACGGCGGCGGTGCGCGGGTCGAGGAGCCGTCCGTCGGCGTCCCGGTGCCGGACCACCACGTCCAGTGCCGACCCGTCCGGCGCGGTGACGGACCCGGCGCGTACGTCCTCGACCAGGTGTGCCAGCCATGCCTCACCGCGCGTCCGGGCGCGGCGGGCTCGCCAGTGGCGCGGTCCCGGCGTGGCGAAACCGTCGACCATGGAGACCAGGTCCCGGGCCACCGGGGCGGCGTCGTCGAGCGGGACACCGGCCCAGTGGCAGACGCCCCGGGTGAGCACCCGGCTCGTCTCGTCGAAGAGCACCACCCGGCGCCCGGACCACGACTCCACCGCCTCGTCCCACACCGCGCCGACCCGGTCCACCAGGCCGGCGACGGCCTCCGCGCCCGTGAGCAGGGACAGGAACATCTCCTTGCGGACCCGGTGGGCCCGTCCGTCCAGGGTGTGCACGGCACCGTGCCCGAACAGGGTGCTCAGCACCGGGCCGGGAAGCGCCGTCCCGCGCTCCACATGCCTCTCGTCGTAGAAGAAGCGCACCGCGTCGGGGCCGTGCAGGGCGACGGCGTGCCGTCCCATGAGCCGGGTCCGCACGAGCGGGGCGGTGGTGCGGCGCCTCAGGTCGGGCAGCCATGCGTACCCCTTGGCGAACAGGGCGAGAGAGCTGTCGGCGATCGGTGGACGACGTCTCTGATCCATGGCGCGGCGAGTGCCCGTGGCGCGGGGTGGGAAACGAGGCCGCAGGGAGGAAAGAGGTCAGGGTCGGAAGCGAGGCCAGGGTGGGAAGCGAGGCCAGGGCCGGAACGCGGCAGCGTGCTCGAAGCGCGTCCCGGTGTTCCGGTCGGCCGTTCAGGGCCGCGGGTTCACGCGACGCCAGCCTGGGCGTGCGTCAGGACCGCGGCGTCCGGCGACGGAGGCGCAGCGCGGGCACTGGCGCCGTACCCGGTCGGCCGCGCCGCCGGACTCCGGGAAGGTGTCCGGCCATCCGACGTGCGGGAAACGGACCAGGTCGGAGCGGCTGAGCGACAGTCCGCAGACGGTCTGGTTCAGCCCCGGCTCCCAGGCGTGCACCTCACCGGAGGGCAGCCGGCGCCGGCCCTCCTCCTCGTCGGTCCACTGCCCGGACGCGGCGACGGCGTACTGCTTGACGCGTGCCATGGCGTACGCGGCCCTCGGGTCAGCCGGCCGTGTGCTCGACACGCAGCCGCACCTGCTCCTCCAGGCGCCGAAGGCTGCTGTCCAGAGCGTCGCGGACCGCCGTCTCGCCCGGGTCATGACCGTCGTCGAAGAACGACAGGTGCACCGTCACCTCACTGGCCCCGCCACCGATGCCGGCGACCTGCAGCCACCCCGTGTAACTGCCCTGGTCGCGCGTGCCCCACTCGAGCCGCATCTGGTCGCGTTGCGCCCGCAACAGGGCGGAGGTGTCCTCGTCGGTGCGGTCCTCGTGCACCGTGACGGCGGGCAGCTCACGGGCCTCCACGTGCAGGGCCTCCGGCAGCCAGGTGTCCAGCTGTCCGACGTTCGCCGCCTGGTCGAAGACGTGCTCGGGCTGTGCGGGCATCGTGCGTGAACGTTCGTACTCGGTCATCGCGCCACCGGCCTTGCTCGGGTTCGGACAGCGCCCCGCGTTCCCACCCTGCCCGGGGGTAATCCCCGGCGATCCGGCCATGAGCCGGTCATCCGGTGCTTCACGTCCCTGTGCTCTGGCCGCTCACCAGGTCGGTCACCGCCCGGAGGCCGCCGTGCGCGAGGGTGGCGCGTTGCCGGTCCGCCCCGGTCCCGTTCTGAAGGAGCCGGTGGACCAGGGACGTCACCTGGCGGCTGTCGCCGGAGGCGTCGAGCGCCGGCGAGACGTGCCGGAGAAATTCGTACAGGACATCACCGGCCCGGTGCGTCGCACCGCCGGGGCCGACCAGGGTGTCGCCGAGGCCATGCCGGGCGGCGTGCCACATGGCGGCCTGCAGCATCTCCGGGGTGAAGTCGGGTGCGCGTGCCCCGGCGGCGGTCTCCGCCAGGGCGGTCTCCACGAGAGCCCGGGTGACCGCCGCGAGCATGACCGCCTCGTCGGCGCTGAGCTGGACGTCGAAGCAGCGCACCTCGACGGTGGGGTAGCGGGGCGAGAGGCGGGCCTGCCAGTACACCTGGCCGGCGTCGGAGATCAGGCCGGCGTCCAGCAGCCGTTGCACCCGCTCGTCGTAGTCGGCGGCATCGTGGAAGTGCGGCGGCATGCCGCTGACCGGCCAACGGCCGAAGATCACGGTGCGCCAGCTCGCGAAGCCGGTGTCGCCGCCGTCCCACAGCGGGGAGTTCGCCGACATGGCCGTCAGCGTCGGCAGCCAGGCCCGGATCCGGTTCAGCACCTGCACGCCGGCCTCTCGGTCGGGCACGGCGACGTGCACGTGCGTACCGTTGACCAGCTGCTCCGCCACCAGCTGCGGCGCCTGTGTGACCATCGCCCGGTACCGGGCCTGGTCGGTGACGGCCATGGGGTGGCCGTGACGCAGCGGCGGGGTCCCGCAGGCCGCGATCCGGCAGCCGTGCTCCTCGGCGGCCATGCCGATCGCGTGCCGCAGCCGCAGCAGATGCCCGCCGATCTCCTCCAGGGTCGCGCACACCGGGGTGGCCACCTCGACCTGTGCCTGGAGCAACTCGTACTGCACCTCCTGGTCGGCCACGAGACGCCCCAGGCCCGCCGCGGTACGGACCTTGTCCGCCTGAGGCACCGGCAGACCCGTGACCGGGTCGAGCAGCAGATACTCCTCTTCCACGCCGACAGTCGTCATCGGACACCTCTGTTCCGCCCGGCTGCCCGGGCCTGACCTCACGTCCCGGGTTGCCGCCGAAGCTTCCGTACAAACTGATCCGTATCGGGGCAGAAGGGCTCGGGTTCAGCGGCGCAGGGCGGTCTGCCACGACTACAGGAAGCGCCGGATCGGAGTGACCGCGGCCTCCTTCACGCGTTGCGGCACCGCTCTTCGTCTCCACCGGGAGAGATCGATCTCCACGCTGCGCCGCAGATCCGCGTCGTAGTCGTGGTCGAGCGATGCGGTGAACTCCTCGTCCAGGGCGACGAGCATGATCTCCTCGTCGTGGTCCATGGACCGGCGGTTGAAGTTGGTCGATCCGATGAGGGCGGCTACCGAGTCCACGGTGATGATCTTGGCGTGCATCATGCTCGGCTGGTACTGGCGGATGTGCACACCGGCCCGCAACAGCCGCGTGTAGTGGTGCTGACCGGCGAGCTGGCAGGCGCGCTGGTCGGTGTGGGGGCCGGGCAGCAGGATCTCGACGCGCACACCGCGACGCGCGGTTTCGCACAGCAGGTCGACGAAGTAGGCGTCCGGGGCGAAGTAGGCGGTGGCCAGCCGGAAGCGTTCCTCGGCGGAGGTGAGCAGGACCCGGATGAGGGTCTGCATGTCCTGCCAGCCGATGCTCGCGGACCCGCGGACGACCTGGACCACCGACGAGCCGGCCTGCGGGTGCTCGGTGAAACGGTCACGTTCGTCGAAGAGTTCGTCGTGGCACTCCGCCCAGTTCTGCGCGAAGGCGGCCGCGATGCCGTCCACGGCCGGACCACGGACCTGGACGTGGGTGTCTCGCCACTCGGCCGGATTGCGGGCATCGCCGCACCATTCCTCCGCGATGCCGACTCCACCGGTGAACGCGGTGTGCTCGTCGACGACGAGGGCCTTGCGGTGGCAGCGGTGATTCTGCTTGAACGGTGACAGCCACATGGGTTTGCGGAACCAGGCCACCTGCACACCGGCGTCGCTCATGAGCTCCAGCAGCCGCCCTTCGATCTCCTTGGCGCCGAAGCCGTCCAGCAGCAGACGCACGCGCACCCCCGCGCGGGCGCGGTCGGCCAGGGCGGCGGCGAAGTCGTGCGCGATCTGACCCCGCCAGTACACGAACGTCATCATGTCGATGGTGTGCCGGGCCGAACGGATCGCCCCGAGCATCGCCGGAAAGATCTCATCACCGTTGCGCAGCGGCACCAAGGAGTTGCCCTCGGTGGCGGCGACGCCGAGCAACCGCTCCAGACGTCGGCGCAAACGCTGCTTGCGCGCTGCTGGGTCCGGCGCGGCGCCGGGAGCAAGGGGTGCCGGTATGCCGTCGACCACCATGCCAAACCTCCCACTGAAACCATGGAGACAAAATGTCCAGGGCTCCCGCACGAGCCCGAACAACCGCATGCCCGGCCGGTACCGCGTCACTCACCCCCTCGACGAGCACGTCGGGAGTCGAGGGGCGACTCCTTCAGCTCCTCAGGCGGGCTCCAGTGCCCCACCAGCGCGGCCACCAGGCGCGTCATGGAGGGCCGCGGGTCGGGTGTGCCCGGCCGGCTGGTCATCAGGAGGTGGTGGGCGGTGCCGACGACGGCGAGGGCCACCGTCTGTGGATCGACGCTCTCCGGTACCCGGCCGAGCTCCCGCTCGGCCTCCAGATAGCCGGTGATGGCGTCCTGTGTCGCCGTGAAGCCGGGCGCCCCGGCCTCCAAGGCCTCCCGGATGCGCAGGGCGGCGCCGGGGCGGGTCAGGGCGAGGCCCGCGATGGCGGGCCCGCCGGATTCGAACAGTGCGAGGGCGACGGCGTCGAGGTTCCGTGCCACCGTTCCCTGCCCGGCGAGCCCCGGCAGTTCCCGTGCCTTCGCCGCCGTCCGCGCGAACCGGTCGAGGCACAGTTCGGCCACGAACTCGTCGAACCCCGCGAAGTGCGCGTGCAGCAGCCCTTTGGCGCACCCCGCCTCGGTGGTGACGGACCGGCTGGTGAGCGCACCGGGTCCATCCCTGTCCACGACACGTTCAGCCGCCGCGAACAGCCGCTCGCGCACGTCCGGCGTCGCCACTCCACGCGGTGACATGGGCCTCTCTTCCGTTCCGTCTCCGCCGCCCTCAAGGGAGCCAACCCCTGGAATCGTAACGGGGATTGCGAGTCTGGGCATGTGCCCATACTGTTCCCCATGTTGTTTGGGCGCATGCCCATTCCCCGTCGTCCACTCCAGGAGGCACCCGTGCCGGACATCGTCAACACCGAGCAGGCACAGGCATGGAACGGCCCCGAGGGTGCTCACTGGGCCCGCAACCAGGACCGCTGGAACGCTGTGAACGAGGGCTTCGACGAGCCGCTCCTCGACGCCGCCGGGATCGCGGGGGAGCACCGGACCCTCGACCTCGGCTGCGGCTCCGGGCAGACCACGCGGCTCGCCGCGCTCCGGACGCCCGGAGGGCACGCGTTCGGCCTCGACCTCTCCGGCCCGATGCTCGCCGAGGCCCGGGCCCGCGCGGATCGTGAGGGCATCGCCAACGTGTCCTTCTCGCAGGGCGACGCGCAGACGCACCCCTTCGAGGCGGGCGCCTTCGACGCGGCGATCAGCCGCTACGGGGTGATGTTCTTCGCCGACCCCGTGGCGGCCTTCGCCAACGTCGGTCGGGCGCTGCGGCCTGGCGGACGCCTGGCGTTCGTCTGCCCGGCCGATGCCACGCTCAACGAGTGGGTGGCGGCGGTAGCGTCACTGCGCGACCTCCTGCCGGTCGGCGACTTCGGCCGGCCGGGCCTGCCCGGCATGTTCTCCCTGGCCTCCCCGGACCACATCCGCGACGTCCTGACGACGGCCCGATTCACCGGCATCACCATCGACCGGGCGCAGGCGTACGGGACCTGGGGGCACGGAGCCGAGGACGCGGCGGAGTTCCTGCTGGGAACGGGGCCCGGCCGCCACCTGCTGGAGCAGACCGACGCGACCGCACGGGCACGCGCCCGCCGCGTCCTGACGAACCATCTGCGTGACCACGAGACAGCGGACGGCACGGTCCGGCTGCGCAGCACGTCGTGGCTGGTCACGGCGGACCGTCCGGCCGACCGGTGAGGTCACCCCGGAGGCGCCGGTCATCGGTGCGGGACCGTGCTCGCGGCACAGTCGATGGCCGCGCAGAGGGTGCGGATCGCGCGGGCCGGGTCGGGCAGGTCGACGTTCCACAGCGCCGCGGAGCCGCCCGCGGCGGCGGCCAGGGTGCGTCCGTCCGGGCTGAACGCCACTATCGCGGGTGAGCGGGTCGGCAGGGTGAGTCTGGACTGGCTGGTGGCGAGGTCCCACAGCTGGACTTCTCTGACGGTGCTCACGGCCAGCGTGCGTGCATCGGAGCTGAACGCCAGCGACACCACCTCACTGCCGACGGTGAAGCTCTCACGGAGCTGACCGGTGCGGGCGTCCCACGTCCTCACGGATCCGTTGCTGCCGCTCGCGGTGGCCAAGGTGTGGCCGTCCCGGCTGAACGCGAGAGACAGCGAACTCCGGGCGCCCGGCTTGATGGTGCGCTGTATGTGACCTGTTGAGGCGTCGAGCAGCGTGACCTTTTCGGCATCGGCCTCGACGTCCACGACGGCGAGTGTCCGGCCGTCGGGGGCGAACGCCAGCGCCGTGACGGATTGACCGTGTCCGGCTCGGATCGTGTGGAGTTCGCCGGTCGAGAGGTGCCAGATCCGCACCGCACCCTCGCCGCCGACGATGGCGAGCCGCGTCCCGTCGGGGCTGAAGACCGCTCTGGTGTCGGAGTCCATGACCCGGCTCCGGCGGAGGCGGCCTGTGGCGACATCCCGGACCTCGATCACCCTCCTCTTGACGGACCTGGCGGCCATGGCGCGCCCGGTCGCGCTGAACTCCACGGCTCCGAGGCGGGAAACGATGACGGTCAGTTCCTCTCCCTGGCGTGCCTGGTCGCTGTCCAGCGTCAGTGAGGCTTCTCGGTCGCCGTTGCCGGCATCCCAAAGCTCCACCGATGCACGGCCTGGCGGACCTTGATGAACTGTGGCCGCCGCGCGTCCGTCCGGGCTGAACGCCAGGCCGGCGATGACCGTGCCGGCGGGGCCCGGCAGAGTCGTCCGCGGCTTTTCGGCGGACGGCCGGTGGACGCGGACGGCGGGGTCGGAGTTGCTGCTGGTGACCAAGGCTCGCCCGTCGGCGCTGAGGGCCACCTGCATCGCCCCACCGCCGTGGTGCCCGGCGGTCACGGTGGCCCGCGCGGTGCCGGAGACGGTGTCCCACAGCCGCACCGTGTTTCCCGCGTGCGCGACGGCGAGGGTCCGCCCGTCCGGGGCGAAGGCCACCTCGTTCGTGCGGACAGCACCGTCTTCGATGACGCGCCGGAGTTTGCCGGTGGCGACCTCCCGCAGTTGCACCGAACCGTCGAGTACGACCGCGTACGTCCGGCCGTCGGGACTGAAGACCACAGCACGGCCCTTGTGCTGGTCGTGGGAGGTCAGGGTGCGGCCGGTTGCCAGGTCCCACACCCGCTCCGATCCGTAGAAGCTGGCCGCGGCCAAGGTGCGTCCGTCGGGGCCGAAGACGAGCGCCTCCGGGTCGGGGAGGCCGGTGAAGCTGTGCACCGTGCGGCCGGTGGTCACGTCCCACACCCGGACAGCCGTGATGGAGGTGGCGGCGACGGTACGTCCGTCGGGGCTGAAGGCCATGCCGCGCACCGCACCACCGGGGACGGTGAAGGCCTTGATTTTCCTGCCGGTGACCGAATCCCAGAGCGTCGCCTTGCCGGCCTCGCCGTCGACAACGACGGCGATGATGCGTCCGTCGGGGCTGAACGCCTCGACCTCCCTGATGTTGTGAACGGTGAACGTACGTCGGAGCTCGCCCCCGGGCAGGCTCCAGATCCGCACTGTCCCGTCTCCGCTCTGGGCGGCGAGGGTGTGTCCGTCCGGGCTGACGGCGATGGAGTGCACGGGTTCGCGGCCGCTGATCAGGCGCTTGCGCAGCGGCAGCGCCGCGGCGGCGTACAGGGCGGCTGTGGCTTCGCGGGTCGGGCTGGTGCGGTAGGCCCGCACGGCGAGCAGAGAGGCGAGGTCGGGTTCGGTGTCGAGCAGTGCACCGGACTGGGCGGCCAACTGCCGGGACTCGGCCAGGACCTGCGCGGTGACCGCGCTTCTCCACTGCCCGACGGCGAGGCCGGCGGCGACCAGGGCCATGCACAGGGCGGTGGTGACTGCGGTGAGCATCAGCCGGTACCGGCGACGTCCCTTTCGCTCCTGGTCGCGGCTGGTGTCGAGGAACGCGCGTTCAAGCTCGGTCAGGTCCTCGCGCGCTGCGCCGCCGAAGTGTTCCTGAGCGGCGCCGAGTCTGCTTCCCCGGTACAAGGCTCCCCTTTCGCGACCCAGTTGCTGCCAGGCGTGGGCGGCCTCGGTCAGATTCCGGTGCACACGCAGGCGTTCGCGGTCCTCCTCGATCCATCCGCGCAGTCGTGGCCAGGCCGTGATCAGGGCCTCGTGGGCCATCTCGACGGTGTCGCCGTCCAGGGTGAGCAGCCGGGCCTTGGCGAGCGCCTCCAGCACCTCGGCGGTGTCCTCCCTGCCCGTGCCGGGCAGTTCCGCGCGCTCTACGGGACGGCGGGTGTCCGGGGTGCCGTCACCGGGGGCGATCAGGCGCAGCAACACCCGGCGGGCAGTGGCCGCCTGGGCTTCGGTGAACCGGCCGAAGACCTCCTCGGCGGTCTTGGCGATCGCCCCGTCCAGGCATCCGGCCGCCTCGTAGCCCGCCATGGTCAGGGTCTTGCCTCGGCGGCGGCGCCAGGTCTCCAGCAACGCATGGGACAGCAGCGGCAGCCCACCCGGCGCGTCGGCGACCTCCTCGACCAGCCGGGCGGTGAGGGCGCGTTCCACGGTCAGTCCGGCGGCCCTGGCCGGTTTGACGACGGCGTCGCGCAACTCCGCCGGGCTCATCGCACCGGCCAGCAAGTTGGCATCGCGCAGTGCCTCCGCCAGGTCGCGGTGCTCGGCGCAGCGTCCGTAGAAGTCGCCGCGCACCGCCAGCAGCACCCGTAATCGGTGCTCGGGCTCTTTGGCGGCCAGCAGCAGGTCGATGAAGCGGGCCCGTTCGGCGGCATCGTGGCAGAGGGTGAAGACCTCCTCGAACTGGTCGACGATCACGAACGTGTCCGCCGCGCCGCTGCCGGCACCCGTGCCCGCGGGGGGGAGAAGGGTGGCATGGGTGCGAGCGGGGCGTTCGCCCGGAGTCAGGATGCGGATCGCGGCCGGACGCAGGTCCGGCTCCTGGGTCTGCCGGAGGACGGGTATCAGACCGGCCCGCAGCAGGGAGGACTTGCCGCTGCCGGAAGGGCCGAACACCGCGGCGAACCGACGGCGGCGCAGCAGGTCGACCAGGTCGGCGGTGAGCTGTTCCCGGCCGAAGAACCAGCCGCTGTCGCCGCTCTCGAAACGGGCGAGCCCCCGGTACGGTGCAGACGACTTCTCGGTGTCGCAGGAGTCGTCACCGGCGGACTCCTCCACCGCCGCCCTCCACCGCGCTTCCCACCGTGCCTCCTCGCCGCCGCAGGCCCGTACGTAGGCCAGGACCACCGGCAGCGTCGGCAGCTGCTCGCCCGCCGCCGCCCGGGACAGGGTGGTCACCGAGTAACCCGCCCTGCGGGCCAGGGCCCGGTAGGTGATTCCGCCCGCCTCTGCCCGCAACGTGCGCAACTCGAACGCGAACCGCTGCACCGCACCCGCCGCCGGATCCACCGGCACCTCACGACGCCCCGCCACGACACCCTCACCCCTCCGGCTGACCAGCATTGTTCGGCCGCCAGAACCGTACTGCCGAACAATGCTCCAGCCGCTGAGCTCGGGGCATGGAATCCCCACCCGCAGTTCCCGCACCTCAGGCGCGTTCACAGTCCGGCTTACGAACCTCACCTACGGCCATCGCGACGGCGGGCCCGTCGCGATGGGGCTGGCTGGACGCGCTGCGCGGCATCGCCGCACTCGTCGTGGTGTTCGATCACTCCTCGTACACCTTCATGGCGGACTTCCGGCGCGAGTTGATGCCGCAGTTCAACACCAGCCGCTATGGCATCATGCTGTTCTTCCTGGTGAGCGGCTACGTCATCCCCGCGTCACTGGAACGCCGGGGCTGCGTCCGGACGTTCTGGATCGGGCGGGTCTTCCGTGTGTACCCCCTCTGGACCGCCGTCGTAGCCGTGCTCCTCGCCGCCCATCTTGTAGGCGTGGTGGACATACGTGACTTGGGCCAGCAGAGCGCTGTCACGGTGGCCGTGGCTCACGCCACGATGCTCCAGGAGCTGCTGGGGACACCCAATCTGCTCCTCGTCCTGTGGACGCTCTCCTACGAGATGTCCTTCTACCTGCTGGTCGTCGCGCTTTTCACGGTCCGCCTTCATCAGAAGTCCGCGGCGATCGCCGTCACAGGGGCCGTGCTCGCCGCTCTGAGCGTGACGGCAGGGCTCGCGCTGCCGGCCGCCGGGCTGTCCGGCCTGGTCGGCACCGGCCCTCTGGTCGCGTTCGCCTCGATCGCCATGGGAGGCGCCATCTGCTGTGCGAGCGCCAGGTCAGCCGTTCTCCGGACGGCCGGGGGTGTGCTGGGCGGGATGCTGGCACTCGTCCTGGTCCTGCTCAACGGCACGGTTCCGCTGTGGGAGGGCCTGGTGATACTCGCCGTGATGTTCCTCGGCACCGCCGTCCACCGTGCCGAGGGCGGTCAGAGCACCTGGCGCTGTGCGGCCGGTGCCGCCGTCGTGGTGGTCGCCTGTTCCGTGGGGAGCGCGTACCGGTACGGCGACGGCGAGCACTTCACCAGGCGCGGCTGGATCCTCGCCTTTCTCCTGGCGGTACTCACCTTCGGCGCCGGACTGGCGTCACGTCGCCTGCGCACACCGGGGATGCTGACCGGCTTGGGGACGATCAGCTACTCGGTCTACCTGGTGCACCCGCTGCTGCTGGAGGT
Source organism: Streptomyces sp. NPDC006372 (assembly GCF_040612515.1). Classification (NCBI taxonomy): domain Bacteria; kingdom Bacillati; phylum Actinomycetota; class Actinomycetes; order Kitasatosporales; family Streptomycetaceae; genus Streptomyces; species Streptomyces sp. NPDC006372. Next base: position 31,328 of record NZ_JBEXQJ010000046.1, read on the forward strand.
GATCGACAGCACGATCGGCCGACGGCGGCACGACAGTCTCGTGCTCGAAATGGCGTTCTTCACGGTGCTCCTTCCTCTGTGTCTGGTGACCTACCGTTACATCGAGAGGCCGAGCCAGACCTTGGGCCGCAGGGTGGCACGCCGCATGCAGCCACCGTGACGAGCGCCGGCGAGTGCGATCGCGGGGCAGACGGCAAGCAGGATGACGGACGGTAACGGGCGTACAAGCGCGCTGCACACGTGCCTTCAGAGGTTTTGAGGCGGACCGAGTACGCGGAACAACCCCGGCTCGACGTCCGGGGCGTTGATCGAGCCGTAGCCGAAGACGAAGCCCGGGCGTGTTGAGCGGTTCGCGGCGACTTCCGCCAGGGTGTAGACCGCCACACCGGATGCCCTGGCCCGGCCGGCCCGGTCCGCGAGGGCGCCTGGGTCCGTGAGGCGGCCTCGGGTGAATGCCGTCACGTGCAGGCCCGCGGCGGACGGCACCAGTTCGGCCAGGTCCGCGAAGTGGCCGGTGAGCACGCCGGTGACGGCCTGGTGCCGGGCCGCGTACGTGTGCTGCATCCTGCGGATGTGCCGGGCGAGCAGCCCGTCGTCGACGAAGCGGGCGAGCGCCGCCTGCGTGGGGACCGCTGTGTGCCAGTCGGCGGCGTACTTCGCGGTGCGCAGTGCTGAGCGCAGCGTGGCGGGTGCCACCAGGTAGCCGACGCGCAGGGCGGGCAGCATCACTTTCGAGAGCGACCCCACGTAGATGACGTGGCCGTCCCGGTCCAGGCTCTGCAGGGTCTCGACCGGCCGCCCGCCGAAGCGGAATTCGCTGTCGTAGTCGTCCTCGATCACCGCCGCGCCGTGCCGTCGTGCCCACCGCAGCAGAGCCGTTCTGCGCCGCAGGGACATCGGCATGCCGAGCGGGAACTGGTGGGCGGGGGTGACGTACACGGCGCGGGTGCCCGGCGGGATGGCGTCCACCAGCAGGCCCTCGGCATCCACCGGTACGCCCGTGACCTCGGCGCCCTGCGCCAGGAACGGCAGCCGGGCCGGTGGGTAGCCGGGCTCTTCGACGGCCACCCGGTCACCTGGTTCGAGCAGCACGCGCCCGATGAGGTCGAGGGCCTGCTGCGTGCCGGTGGTCACCAGCACGTCGTCCGGGCGGGTCCGCACGCCCCGCGAGAGTCCGAGGTGCCGGGCGAGCGCGGCCCGCAGTCCGGCGTGGCCGGCCGGGTCGCCGTATCCGACGGCCCCGGTCGCCGAGTGGCGCATTTCCCTGGAGATCAGGGGGCGCCAGGTGTCGTAGGGGAAGAGCCGGGCGTCGGGCAAGCCGACCCGGAAGTCGTGGGCCGCCGTGGTCGCTCCCGTGGTCTCCGGGGATGCCCATGGAGACAAGCCCGCCCACAGGGCGCGCGGGCGCAGTCCCGAGCCGGTGGCGTCGGTGGCGGTCGCGGCCCCGCGCGGGGGCAGGCCCGTGGCACGCACATGGGTCCCGGAGCCGACCTTGCTGTCCGCGTACCCCTCGGCCACGAGCCGTTCGTAGGCCACACCGACGGTGTTGCGGGCCACCGCGAGACGGCGGCTCAGTTCCCGGGTCGGAGGGAGAGGATCGCCGGGCCGCAGCAGCCCGTCGTGGATCGCGGCACGCAACTGGCGGTAGATCTGGCCGGACAGGTCCCGCTTCCCGTCGAGCCTGACGTGCACGTCCAACTCGCTCTCCCGTCTCAGCCATTGGATATCGGCTCGGCTGTTGCCGGCTCGCGGGCCCGCAATTGGCTCAATCAACTGACGACATATTGGATCTGGAGTTGAACCGCTGCGCGATTCTACGCTCCGGCCATGGACATACGACGACTGGACCGCCAGGCGCTGGCGCTGGCCGGGGAGGCGGTCTCCCGGGTGAAGACCGACCACTTGCGACGGGCGACGCCGTGCGCGGACTGGACCCTGTACGGTCTGCTCCGCCATCTGGTCAGCCAGAACCAAGGGTTCGGCGCCGCGGCCCGGGGCGCGGGTGAGCCGTGGGCCGTATGGCACGGCGGCGAACTCGGCGACGACCCGGCGGCGGCGTATGAGGCGTCGGCGGGCGAGGTCACCGCGGCGTTCGCGGAAGACGACGTGCTGGAGCGGCGGTTCGCGCTGCCGGAGGTGGACGAGGGCTTCACCGTCCCCGGGCGGACCGCGATCGGCTTCCACCTGCTCGACTACGTGGCACACGCCTGGGACGTCGCCGTGACGATCGACGCCCCGTGGGAACCCACCGCCGAACTCACCACCGCCGCACTGCGCGTCGCCACCCAGGTCCCGGACGAGGGCCGCGGGGCCGGTGCCGCGTTCCGGCGGCGGGTCGCCCTCCCCGACGACGCCTCGCCGGAACACCGCCTGCTCGCCCTGCTCGGCCGCGACCCGTCCTGGACGCCGCGGCCATGCTGAGGAGCAGCTGGAGCCAGGGACCGGCCGCCGACTCCCCGGCCGCCCGCGACGCGGCGAACGACGTCGGCAGCGGCATGCGCGATCACCGGAGCGGTCCGCTGATCGTCAGCGTCACCGACTTCACCAGCGGGACCTACCGCCACCTGCCGGGCATCGCGCGTCGCGGCCTCGCGCTACGGCGCCGCTGGCCGCATCTCGACGGAGCGGTCGGCATGTGGTTGTGGGTCATGCCCAGGGCCCGGCGCTGCGGATCAGTCTCGGTGTGGACAGGGCGGCGGGCTCTGAGGGAGTTCGTACGCCTGCCGGAGCATGTCGCGATCATGGACGAGTACCGGGGGAGAGGCACGATCAGGTCGGTGATCCTGGAGTACGACAGCTTCGACGCCGCGCGGATCCGTCGGGACGCGGAGGCATGGCTGCTGCCGGAGCGGCCCGGACGGGTTGCGCGGGGCTAGGTGTGCTGTCCGCTCCCATCACGGGCACAGGGCTCACGTCATGCGCGTGAATTCGGGCAGGGTGAGCGCCGAATGGGCTGGTCGGCCCTCCCCGGAGGGCATGGCACTGAGATTGCGCAGCATGTCGTTGCGCTGCTCCAGGGCCCGGGCGGTGGTCGGGAAGAGTGCGGCATCGCCCTCGCCGACCTGCTCCTGGTTCGCGGTCACGAACCCGCGGGTGTCGCGTTCGTAGGCGGCGAAGCCCGCGGCGTGGTCCCGTCCGGCCAGGGAGCCGGCCAGCATGTAGGCGCCGACCAGTGCGAGGCTGGAGCCCTGTCCGGTGAGGAAGGAGGGTGCGTAGGCGGCGTCGCCCACCAGCGCGACCCTGCCGCTGGACCAGCGGGGCATGCGAATCTGGCTGACTCCGTCGAAGAACAGGTCATCCGCGTCGCGCATGGCGGCGAGCAGGCCCGGGACCTGCCATCCCGCGTCGGCGAACGCCGTGGCGACCAGGTCCCGTTGGGCTGCGGGGTTCCGGAACGCGTCGAACGGCGGGTGCGGGCGGGCGAAGTTCAGGAGGGCGTGTACGTCATCGTCGTCACCCACGGCGTAGAGCGCCGCAGCCCTGCCCGGGGTGTTCCACAGCACGGTCTCGCGGAAGAGCCCGAAGGTGTTCCGCAGGGTGAACCCGGCGAAGCAGTAGCCGAGGTACCGGTGGAACCGCGCTTCGGGGCCGAACAGCAACTCGCGGGTACGTGAGTGCAGACCGTCCGCACCGACCACCATGTCGAACGTACGCCTGCCGCCTCCGCGGAAGGTGACGTCGACCCCGTGGCCGGACTGGTCGAGGCTGTCGATGCAGTCGTCGAACAGGAACTCCACGTCGTCACGGACCGCCGTGTGGAGAGCGGCGGTCAGATCCCCGCGCCGTACCTCCAGGTCCTGCCCCGCGACGCCGCCGGTGAGGGTGTGCGGGTCGACCGAGGCCACCTCGCCGCCGTCCCCGTCGAGGAAGGTCAGCCGGCGCAGGTCGATGTGCGCCTCCCGCAGCCGCGGGAGGATCCCCATCCTCCGGACGACCTCCACTGCGGTGCCGCGCACGTCGACGGGGTAACCACCGCCACGAAGCGCGCCCGCCTTCTCGACCACCGTGACGGCGAATCCGTGGTGGTTCAGCCAGAACGCGAGGGCGGGCCCCGCGACGCCGGCCCCGGATATCAGGACCGTGCGCCTCGGCGTGTTACGGAAGCCCCTCAACAGCTGCGTGCGGCTCATTCCTTGACTCCTTTGCTCATGGTGCGGACGACGAGCAGGGACAGCGCCGTGACGGCGCCGGCTATGACGAAGCCGGTGACGAAGGCCGATTCGGCCGGGACATCCGACCCGGAAGGGGTCGAGGCGGTGAGAATCGCGCCACTGACCTGCGCACCCACGGCGTAGCCGAGCACGCGAGTCACCAGGACCAGGCTGGTGGCGATGCCGGTGTCGCTTCGATCGACGGATGTGGCGGTGCTGGTCACCATCGCCGTGACGCACAGGCCGTTGGCCAGCGCGATCATCGCCTTGCCGATGACGAGGTGCCAGACCTCGGTGTGCACGGCCGCCAGGGCGATCAGGGCCGCGACCATGAGGACGATCCCGGCGGTGACCACGGCACGTGAGCCGAAACGCCGGGCCCCGATCCCACTGATCGGCCCGGCCAATGACGCGGCCACGGCTCCGGGCAGCAGGAAGAAGCCGATCTGGGTGGCGCTTGCGCCGAACCCGTACTCACCGGCGGGCACCGCGAACAGTTGCGGGACGAGATACACCGCCACCGACGTACCGACGCAGATCACGAACGTCAGCACGCACGACTTCCACACCGCGGGCCGTGCCAGCATGCGCGGATCCACCATCGGCGAGGCCGCACGACGCTCGACGGCCAGCCATCCGGTCACGAAGGCGGCCAGAACCACGATGAGGGCACCGAGCACGAGTGGCTGCGAACCGATGTCGGGCGCCAGCGCGAGCACGAGCATGAGCGTGACCAGCGTCCCGCTCAGGAGAACCAGGCCGGGCCAGTCGATCCCGGAGTCGTCCGGCCGGCCCGGCGGATCATGCGGCATCAGCCTGTTCACCAGCATGGTGGCCCCGATGACCGCGATCGTCGGCAGTGCGAACATCCAGTGCCGGGACAGCCCTTCCGCCACGGGCCCGGCCGACAGGGTTCCCGCCATCCCGCCGCCCACGAACAAGCCGCTGACCACCCCGATGGCCACCTTGGACTCGCCCGCGGGGAGGTGTTGGCGCACCAGGATGAACGACAGGGGCAGCGCGCCCACCATCGCCCCCTGCAGCACCTGACCGAGCAGGAGCACCGGCAGGTTCGGCGCGAGGGCGGACACCAGACCGCCGGCGCAGACCACTGCCATCAGCCGGATCAGCACCCGTTTTCCGCCGTAGCGGTCGCCTAACTTGCCTGCGACCGGTGTGACGAGCGCGCCGGTGATGAGGAGCACGATGCTGAGCAACGCCCCTTCGGAGGGGCTCATGTCCAGTTCGCGCTGCAGGAGCGGGAGCGTCGGCGCCACCACCGACTCCAGGGCACCGGTGGCCACTGCCAGCATGCCGAGGGCCCCGACAGCCGCTTTCCCGATGCGAACCGGGGGAGCCAGAGATGTGGTCATGGACGTCCTTTCCGTCATTTCCGGGCGAGGAACGGGCCGGCCGTGCCCGACGAAATTACACTACACCGTGCAGTGTAGAAAGGTTAGGATGAGCCCCATGCCGACCACGAAGACACTGCGCGAGGGGTCCACGCGGAAGCGGGCCGCCATCCTCTCCGCGGCCCGGGAACTGTTCCTCACCGACGGCTTCGACCGGTCCAGCGTCGACGCGGTCGCCGCCCGGGCCGAGGTGTCCAAGCGGACGGTCTACGACTACTTCGGCGACAAGAAGACGCTGCTGCAGGCGGTCGTCGACGCCGTCGGCCAATCACTGATCACCACGATCCGGCGCACCCTCGACGACACCCTCACCGGCCTCACCGAGGCCGCCGAACTCGAGGACGCCCTGGTCACGTTCTCGATGCGCATCGCGACCGACATGCTCGGCTCGGCGGAGTACGCGACGCTGCAACGCCTGGTCCGGGCGGAATCCGGTCACCTGCCGCACCGCGGCTACAACTCCATGGCCGACACCCCCGACGAGGCACTTGCCGAGCGGTTCGCCGCCCTCGCCGCGGCCGGGCTGCTCGACGTCCCCGATCCCCGGCTCGCGGCCGACCAGTTCATCGCGCTGACCTTCGGCGTCGCACTGGACAGGCTCGGTTCCGCGAATGCCGCGCAGGACACCCGCGTACGGCCACTCGTCGTCGAGGGAGTGCGGACCTTCCTCCGGGCATACCGAACCCCGTAGCGCCACCGCACGATGTTCACGAAGACCTCGGGGACACGTGCCCGACAACGAGGGAGGCGGCGTGGAGCCGTTGGAACTCCGCCGCGCAGTCGAGGCAGGACGGGCGACCGTTTCGGATCTGGGCCTTCAGGTCGACGACGTGGTCGTCATCCACAACTCCGACCGTGTCGTCCTGCGCCTGGTCCCTTGCGACGTCCTGGTTCGGGTCGCGCCTTCGGGGCAACTCGCTGATGCCGAGTTCGAAGTGGAGGTCGCTCACCGTCTCGCCGGCGTCGACGCTCCGGTGGCCGAGCTCGACCCTCGGGTCGCTCCTCGAGTCCATGTGCGTGATGCCTTCGCCATCTCGCTCTGGACCTACTACGAGCCCGTGGGGCCGGAGGTCGCGCCGGCCGACTACGCCGACGTGTTCATGCGGCACCATGCCGCCCTGCGCCGGATCGATCTGGACGCGCCGCATTTCACCGATCGAGTCGCCGTGGCAATGAAGGCGGTGAACGACCGGGAGCAGTCCCCCGAGCTGTCCGACTCCGACCGGCGATTCCTCAGCGAGACCCTCGGCGATCTGAGCGCCGCGATCAGCGCCGACCAGGCCGGCGACCAGCTGCTGCACGGCGAGCCGCATCCGGGCAACGTCCTGAACACCAGGAGGGGGCCGCTTTTCGTGGACCTCGCCACGTGCTGCCGCGGTCCGATCGAGTTCGACCTCGCCCACGCGCCCGAAGAGGTGGTCAAGCACTACGCCGGGGCCGACCACGACCTCACTCACCGGTGCCGTGCCCTGAACTGGGGTCTGTTCTCGGCCTGGCGCTGGCGCCGAGACGACCAGATGCCGGACCGGGCCCACTGGAGAGTGGAGGGTCTCAACCGGCTTCGTACCGCCCTTGATCGCTGCGGGCCGGCCTGAACTCGAGCCATGGGGCGGGTAGGTGTGCCACAGGTCGCCGGCTGACCGTCAGCGGGGGGCCAGCCCGCGATGCTGGGCCGCCGCTCCGAAGTAGTCGCCGCCCTTGCGCTTGGCGTCGTCGGTGCCCCAGGCCCGCTCGCCGTCGGCGGCGGACAGGTCCGTCCTGTCGGTGTTCTGCCTGAGCGGTGCTCGGACCAGCCTCGGTATGTGCTTCGAGCAGTGGATGTACGCCTCCTCGACCGCGACCCGCACCCACACGTGGGGCCGGCGACCGGGGGCCGGATCAACCGGGAGGCCCGGGAACAGGCGGCGCATCGTGTCATCGGTGACCAGTTGTGCTCGGCCGTTGACGTGCAGGCCTATCCGGTCCTGGGAGAAGTCGATCATCAGCATGCCGATGTGCGGGTTCTCCAGGATGTTGCCGAGCGAGGCCATCACGCCGTTGCCGCGGTACTCCGGGTACGCCAGGGTCGCGTCGTCGAGTACCTGGAGAAAGCCGGGCGGGCCGGCCCGGAAGGTGCTGTCGCACTCGCCGTGGCTGTCCGCGGTGGCGAGGAAGAACATCTCCTGGCGGGCCACGAACTCCCGCATCCGCGGATTGAGCCGGTCCAGCACCTGCTCGTCGTAGAAGCGGTCGGCACGGTCGACCGTGCCCAGTTCACGTTGGATGTGATGCTCGCCGTGGCTTCCGGGCCGGTCTGCCCGCTCATCGTGGTGCAACGGTCCTCCTGGGATCTCGGCAGGGCTGCAGCTCGTCGAGTCAGGGGGGTAGTGACTCGGGTCCGGGGCCTGCTTTCGGGTCCACCTCGGCATACGTGGCTGATTTCGTCACCTGGCAGGCCGAAAATCGGCACCGCCATGCACGAGAGACTAGAGCAGACACTCGCACGACATGTCGGGGGATGGCATTCCGGCCCGCCTCGGCACGAGCCGGGCCAAGGCCGTGGTGCACCGAGAGCCGCCCGGCCGGTGATCTGTCGGCGACATGTCGGTGGCCGCTGGAACCGTGGTGCCGGGTTGCTCGGCGATCAGCCGCAGCCGTCTTCACCAGCGAGGGAGTCCGTCACCATGTCGTCGTCCGTATCGTCCACCCCTGCCTGGAATGTCCACCGGCTGCCGCGTGCCGATGGCAGCGTCTTCCTGGTCACCGGCGGCAACGCCGGCATCGGGTACTTCGTCGCGGAGCAGTTGTCGGCCACCGGAGCGGCCGTCGTACTCGGCAGCCGGAATCCGGCGAAGGCCGAGAACGCCGCGGCTTCGATACGTGCGCGTGTCGCCGGTGCGCAGGTTCGGGCCGTACGGATGGACCTCGCCGACCTCTCCTCGCTCCAGTCGGTGATGGACTCACTGGAGGTGGAACGCCTCGACGCGGTGGTCCACAACGCCGGGGTCGCGCTCGACGACCCCCCGCGCAAGGAGACCGGGGACGGTCACGAGCTCATGTTCGGCACGAATCACCTCGGGCATTTCGCATTGACCGAGCGGCTCATGCCGCTGCTGTCGGCTGCGCCGGCAGGCCGCGTCGTGACCATGGGCAGCTTCGCGGCGAAGTCCGAGCGGCTCGACCTGGACGACCTGCAGTCCCTGCATGACTACCGTCCCAAGCGCACCTATGGATGCTCCAAACTGGCGCAGATGTACTTCGGCATGGAACTCGACCGCCGCCTGCGCGCTGCCGGCAGCACGGTGGCGAGCGTGGTGGTCCATCCCGGCGGCGCGCTGGACTCCCTCACCCCCTCACGGCCGCCGATGCATGTGCCGACGGCCGGCGCACGACTGAGCGGGGCACCCGCGGCCCTCTTCGTCCAGGGCAAGCACGCCGGCGCGTGGCCCGCCGTCCGCGCAGTGCTGGACCCGGCCGTGAGCGGGGGCCAGTTGTGGGGGCCGCGCGTCTTCGGCCTGCGTGGCGAGCCCCGACGCGAACCGGTGTGGAAGCACCTCGCCGACACCTGCGTCGCGGCGCGCTTGTGGGACGCGAGCCGTGACCTGACCGGCGTCGACCCCGGTGCCCTCCTTGGAGCCCGCTGAGCCGGTGATCCGGCCACAGACCCACTTCAGAGGTGGCGGTGGTAGGCCTTGTTGGCGATGCGCCAGCCGTCGTCGACACGGACCAGGAGAAAGATGTCGGTGAACGTGTCCGCGCCGTGTGAGAGCGTCATCGTGGCGGTCGCGACGGTGCCGTGGACATCGGCGACGTCGATACGGCGGGAACGGGTCGGTTCGTCCAGGGCCGGCCGTCCCGGGAAGAGGGCGCAGTACTCGTCCAGACGCCACGAGACGAATGCGCCGTCTCGGATTCCCTCGATGTGGGCCGTGGGCAGGAACGCGTCGCGGAAGTGGGCGGGGTCACCGGTGGCGTGCCCGCGGATGTAGGCGCGAAGCGGTTCGAGCACCGCGTCCTCCACTGCGGGGACCGTGGCGGCGACCGCGATGTCGGCCTCGGGGGCGGCGGGGGTGTGGGTCAGGCCGGCCGCGCCGTGCAAGGGGGTTGTCGACGCGGCGGCCAGCAGTGCCATGTCCTTGGCCAATGCACCGATGGTGAATTCGGCCGGGGCTGTGGCCGACTGTCCGGTGAGGAAGGGGCGCTTACCGGCCACGAGCCCGCCGAGTCGGCCGAGTTCGAGGACGTCCAGCACCCGGTTGCGGGGCAGGCCGAGCGCGTCGCCCTGCCGCAGTGAGTCACGCAGCGCGAGGACGGCTCCGGCGAGGCTGTGGTTGGCGATCAGTTTGAGTGCGGCGGCTGTGGAGGCGTCGTCGACGCGCCGGACGGTGCCCAGCGTTTCCAAGACCGGCCGGACCCGGTCGAGCGTGTCCTGGTCGCCGGCGGCGAGAATCTCCAGTGTGCCGGCAGCGACAGCCGGCACAGACCCGAGCACGGGCGCGTGGACATAGGACGGGCCGAGACGCCGGGCCAGTTCCGATGCCTCGCCGGGAGTGATGGTGCTGGTGTTCAGCACGATCGTGTCCGTGTGCAGCGAGTCGCGGACGTCGTCGAGGACCTGCTCGCAGGCGGGCCCGTCGAACAGCGACAGGAGCACCAGGTCGGCTCCGGCCACGGCGGCGCTCGGATCGCCGGTCACCTTGACGGTGTCTGACGTCCGCCCGGAGCGGGTCCAGCCGACGACGTCCCAGCCTTGGGCGGCGAGCCGTGTCGCGAACGCGGCGCCCATGCGCCCCAAGCCGAGGACGGTGACGGTATGTGACGTGTGCGGTGCGGTCATGTGCGCCAGCGTGGTGCACCGCCACACCTGCGACAAGCGCAGATTTTGCAGGTCAGCCCTGCGAGATGCGCATACCGCCCGCCATACTGACGCGATGGAACTGACTGTGTGGCAGGCCTTCGTGACCGTGTGCCGCCTCGGGTCGCTGTCGGCGGCGGCCGCCGAGCTCAACCACACGCAATCGGCCGTCTCCCGGCAGATCGCGGGGCTGGAGCGGCAACTCGGCGTATCACTCCTGGAGCGCCATCCCCGAGGTGTGCGTCCGACGCCTGCCGGCGAGGCGTTCCGGCACCACGCCGTAGCCACCCTCAACGAGGCCGACCGTGCTGTCCGCGCCGCACGAGAGGTTCACGACGGGACGTTTCGCCGGCCGCTTGCCGTCGGCGCCGCCCCTTCACTTGCCTCCGGGATCGTCCCCGAGGCCCTCAGGGGCCTGCTGAAGGAGGCCGGATCCATCCCGTGGAGCCTGGTACCCGGCCTGAGCGCACCGTTGCACCAGCGCGTGATCGACGGCGATCTCGACATCGCCGTCGTCACCGATGCACCACCCGGGCTGCCCCAGGACCCGCGGGTCGAACGACGGTTCCTCGGACTGGACGGCATGGTCGTCGTCCTGCCCGTCGGCCATCCGCGGGCCGGGAGCGGCCCGGTACCCATTCAGGCGCTGGCCGACGAGACGTGGGTCGAGGACAACGACGGCTCGGCCGCGCTCCTGCGTCAGCACGCCGCCCGCGCCGGAGTCAGCGTCCGTATCGACCTCGGCGCGGCTGATCTGCACGGCAAACTGGCCCTGGTCGCCACCGGTCACGCCATCGCGCTGATACCCGGGGTGCTGACGTGCGCGCTGCGGACCGACGTCACCACGGTGAGCCTCGTCGATCCCCCGACCCGCGGCATCTACACGATCACACCGCACCGCGACCCCCACCCCTGCGCAGCGCCGCTCCACGACCAGCTCGCCGTGGCGTTCGCTTCCCCCCTCCTCGGGGAAGTCAGAGGGTAACGATGTGCGACGGGCCGCCGCTCCGCTTTTGGCAGCGATGCGTGGACGATGCCCCCAGGCTGCCGGGCAGCCTTGTGAGTTGCTGGTATGAAGCCAAGCCTGCAGTCCGGTGGTCGATCCGCAAACCCGGTTACCAACTCCCGCCCGACGGGACGAGTTCTCAGTCGCCGGCCACCTCTCTGACGGACGCGTGGGGCGATGGCGTCGCTGAGGCCGCCGCGCGTAGCCCTTGCCAGGTCCCGCTGGCGCGAAGCCGAACCCTGGCCGACCGGTGGCCGGGCCGCGGCCCGGCCACCGGTGATGGATGCGGCGCGCCTACGGGGCCATCTCGTACGTGCCGGACAACGCCTCGACCCGCTGCCAGACACGCTCCGTGCGCGCCTCGTCGACGACCGGCCGCCGGACCGAGGCCAGCGCCCACTCCTGCTGCTGCTCGGTCGCCGAGTCCTTGCCGTGCAGTTCGACGGCGTGCCCGGAGAAGTCCCGTACGAGGACGGCGAAGAGTTCGTCGAGGACGTCCTCGTCGAGTCCGGTCAGGCCGGCCTGCTCCAGGACGAGCTGCCCGTGCACGACGAGCGCGAAGAGCTGGCCGATCGCGAGGACGAGGTCGAGATCGCGGCTCTGCTCCGCGTCGGGGGCGGCTGTGGCGACGAACTCGCAGAGCGCGTCGGCCTGCTCGCGCAAGCGAGCGACGTTGGGCAGATGCGCGTACGCCTCGAAGGCCGGGCGCCAGTCGTGGAAGCGCACCGAGCCCAGGCCGCGGGCCGGTCCCTGCCGGAACAGGAAGTCGTCGTCGGCCGCGTCGAGACGGGTCGGCACACTCCGGTACTCGGCCGGGTCGAGGAGGTGGTTGCGCATGAACTTCAAGATCAGCGCAAGGTTGACGTGGACCGTGCCCTCCAGCTTCGGCAGACCGCGGATCTCCACGGCCGCCTGGCTGAAGTAGTTGTCCTTCTCGAAGCCCTTGGCGGCGATGACGTCCCACATCAGGTCGATGACCTTCTCGCCTTCCGTGGTCACCTTCATCTTCGTCATCGGGTTGAAGAGCAGATAGCGACGGTCGTCCGGGCCGGCGGAGCGGAAGTAGTCGACGGCGCGGTCGCTGAACAGCTTCATGCCGACGAGCCTGACGTACGCGTCGGTCAACTCACGCCGCACGTGCGGGAACGCGGTGACGGGGCGGCCGTAGAGGACGCGGTTGTGGGCGTGGGTGACGGCCTCGTACATCGCGTGTTCGCAGATGCCGATCGAGGCGGTGCACAGGTTGAACTTGCCGACGTTGACCGTGTTGAGGGCGGCGTCGAAGGCGGCGCGGCCGGTGTGCAGGATGTCCTCGGCCGCGACGGGATAGTCCTCCAGGCGGAACTCGCTGACGAACTTGGACGAGTCGACGACGTTCTTGACCAGGTGGTAGGCCGGATGACGGCTGTCGGCGGCGAAGAACACATAGCCGTCGGCGCCTTCGACGTCGGTACGGCGACCGAAGACGGAGACGAGTCCGGCGGCGTTGCCGTTGCCTATGTAGTACTTGGAGCCGGTGGCGCGGAAACCGCCGTCGCCGTCCGGCTCGAGCAGCATGTCGGTGGAGTAGATGTCGGCGCCGTGGGCCTTCTCGGACAGGCCGAACGCGAACACCTCTCCCTGGGCGAGGAGTTCGGCGGCGCGGGCGCGGGCGGCGGCGTTGTCGCTCTGCCAGACCGGGCCGAGGCCGAGGATGGTGACCTGCCAGGCGTACCAGTAGTCCAGGCCGTAGAAGCCGAGGATCTCGTTGAGCGCGGCGATACGGGCGGTGTCCCACCGCTTGTCCGGCTCCCCCTCCCCAGCACTGGACACCGGCGTCAGGAACGTGGCGAACAGGCCTTCCTTCGCGGCGAAGGCGAGGAAGTCACCGAGCCATGCGCGGGTCCGGTAGTCCTCGATCAGCTGCCGCTTCCCGCGCTGCTCGAACCAGTCGACGGTGGCACGCAGCAGGCGGCGTGTTTCGGGGTCGAAGTGCTCGGGGTCGTAGGTGCGCGGGTTGAAGAGCAGGTGGTCAGCCATGGTGAGGACCCCTTTCGGCTGGTCGGCGGATGGGAATCGAGAGGTGGGGCGGCCGGCGAGGAGCAGCAGGGGCGGCCCGTGCGGCGGCGCGGTCAGTGGCCCGGACCGAATCGGGCCAGCGTGGCGAGCACGTCGTCCAGCCAGCCGATCATCATCCGCTCGTAGGCGATGCCGCCGCGCAGCACGACGTGCTGGAGCTCCCGCTCCGCGTCCAGCGGTGCTTGCGGAGCCGCCGCGACCGCTTCGGGACTCGTGAAGTCCCGCTCCTCACCTGCCAGATAGTGCGCCAGCCGGTCCCGGTGCGCCTGCCGGTGCCGCTCCACCTCGCGGATGAGGGCGGCCGGGTCGTCGAAGGCGGCACCCCGGATCTTCACCGCCAGGTCGTGGCGGACGCTCTCCGGCTCGATCGGATCGTGCAACCACGAGGACAGCGCGGCCCGGCCGAGGTCGGCGACGGAATACTCCTTCTTGTCCGGCCGTCCCTGCTGCGGGACGTCCCGGGCTTCGACCCAGCCGTCGTTCTCCATGCGCTTCAGCACGCGATAGATCTGCTGGTGGGTCGCGGTCCAGAAGTAGCCGATGGACCGTTCGAAGCGCCGGGCCAGCTCATAGCCGGACCCCGGCTTCTCCAGGAGCGACACCAGGATCGCGTGTTCGAGCGCCATGACGACGATCGTGCTATGCAACTCGTTGCATAGCAAGTCTCACCCGTTCCGATGCGACGCGGCTCACGCCCGCACTTCGCGAGGACGATGAATTCGAGGTGGTCGGGGAGGCGGGGGAGCGGTGGTGCCCGCACACTTCGTCTCCGCCGTTGGTCAGGACGGAGTGGCACCATGGCGCACCCGGTCGCAGTGCGTGGTGAGACTCGGAGCGGATCAACCCCCCATCAATGCGCCGTGATGGCCCTTTGACCTCGCAGAACACCCGCGCGGACCGCCTGAGGTTGTTGTCGATCGGTTTTGGCGTGCCCGGAAGCCGGACGGTGGACGCCGAGGCGACGAAGTGTGCGCAGTTCTCCGGCACTTTCGTTCGGGCAATCCACATGCTCCTTCCGCACTCGAAGACTTACATCTGTAAGGTGACACTCGTAAGGTGTCGGATGAAAGGTCGGCGGTCTCGCGCCGACTCGCCGGCTTGGCTGTCGGAAGGGCAAGTGGCATGAAAATCACTGTTGACGAACCCAAGTGCTGCGGAGCGGGCCAGTGTGTGTTGGTGGCCCCGGACGTGTTCGACCAGCGTGACGAGGACGGCATCGTGGTCCTGCTGGACGCGGAGCCTCCGGCGGATCTGCACCTCGCCGTGCGGGAGGCGGCTCAGGTGTGCCCGGCCGCGGCGATCACTATCGAGGAGGGCTGAACGTGTCGGCCGCGACGGGACTTCACCGGCTTGTCGTGGTCGGTGGTTCGGCCGCGGGGCTGGGAGTCGCCGAGGAGGTTCGCCGCCGCGGCTTCACGGGCGACGTGGTCATGGTCGACGGGCAGCCCGGCCTGCCGTACGACCGGCCGCCGTTGTCGAAGCAGTTGCTGGCCGGGGAGTGGGAGGTCGAGCGGCTCCTGCTGCGCCCGCAGGAGCAGTGGGACGCTCTGGGCATCACCCACCTGCCCGGCACCGCTGCCGTACGGGTGGACGCCGATGCCTCGACGGTGAGTCTCGCCGACGGTGGAGAACTCGCGTACGACGCCTTGGTGATCGCCACCGGCGCTGCGGCAGTGCATCCTCCTTCCCTCGGTGCCGGCTTGCACGGTGTCCAGGTGTTGTGGAACCTGCCGGACGCCCTCCGCCTGCGCCAAGCCCTCGGGCACGGCGGACGGCTGGTCGTCGTGGGTGCCGGATTCGTCGGTGCGGAAGCCGCGGCGGTGGCCCGGGGGATGAACGTTCCTGTGACGATGGTCGACCCGCTTCCCCTCCCCATGGTCAATGTGCTGGGAGAGGAAGTGGCGGGCATGCTCGAGTCCCGTCACCACGCCGCCGGCGTCGACCTGCGGTGCGGCCGGGGAGTCGTCGGGGTGCTCGCCGAGAACAACCGGGCCACGGGCGTCGTGCTCGACGACGGCTCCGTGGTCGAGGCGTCCACCGTCCTCGTCGCGGTCGGCGCCCGTCCGGCGGTGGGCTGGCTCGCCGGATCCGGCGTGCCGCTCGGGAACAAGGAGCGGGACGGCGTCGAGGGTGTGCTGTGCGATGCGCGGGGCCGGGCCGCGGAGAGGATCTGGGCTGTCGGCGACGTGGCCGCCTGGCTGGGCCCCGCCACGGACCGCCACATACGCAACGAGCACCGGCTGGCCGCCACAGAACAGGGACGTGCGGTCGGCGCGGCCATCCTGGGCGGCGAACCGGCCGCCCCCGCGTTGCCCTACTTCTGGTCCGACCAGTACGACCTGAAACTCCAGTCCTACGGCTCCACGGGGCGACAGATGGCCTTCACGGTCGTCGAGGGCTCCCTGGAAGAAGGACGGTTCGTCGGGGTCTACGGCCACCGTGACGTCGAGGGACGCCCTCACCAGGTCGACGGCGTGCTGGGCAACGGCATGGCACGGTCCTTGCGCACCTGGCGCCAGGCCGTACTGGACCGCGCGCCCTGGCCCGCCACCCCCGCGTGCGCAGTTCCCGCCATCGCAGCATCAGATCTTTGATCGAGAAAGACGACATGACGACGACCGCAGCAGAACTCCCCGCAGCCGACGAGGCACCGTTCTTTCCGGCTCCGCGCAGCTGTCCCTTCAGCGAGCCGCCGCAGTACACCGAGTTCCGGGAGGCCGGCGGACTGCACCAGGTCACCATCTGGAACGGCACCCGGCACTGGCTGGCGACCCGGCACGCGGACATTCGCGCCGTACTGTCCAGTCCGTCCTTCAGCGCCGACGTACGCAACCCCGACTTCCCCCTGGTGCACTCCAACCAGCCCGAGCACGAAGGCGGGCTGTTCCTGCGCCTGGACGACCCCGAACACGCCCGGCTGCGGCAGATGCTCACCAAGGAGTTCAGTGTCAAGCGCACTCAGGCGATGCGCGACCAACTGCTGCAGATGACGGACGAGTTGATCGACGCGATGCTCGCCAAGGGTGGCCCGGTCGACCTCATCCAGGACTTCGCCCTGCCGATGCCCTCGCTCGCCATCTGCACCATCCTCGGGGTTCCGTACGAGGACCACGACGTCTTCCAGCGGCACGCGAACGCCGGCACCGACCTGGACATCAGTCACGAAGAGCGCGCGCGGACGCAGAGCGAGGCGTTCGAGTACTACACGGCTCTCGTCGAGCGCAAGCGCCGGGAGCCCGCGGACGACATGATCAGCCGCTTGCTGTCCGATCACGAGGGGCCGGGCGGTTTCGCGCCGGAGATGATCCCCGCCCTGGTCGGGCTCCTGGTCGGCGCAGGGCACGAAACCACCGCGAACATGCTCGGCCTGGGCACCGTGGCCCTCCTGCTCAACCCGGACCAGCGCGACCGCCTGCGGGAACACCCCGAGCTCGCTCCCAGCACAGCCGAGGAGATGCTGCGTTACTGGAGCATCGTCTCGACCGATCCGCGGCGGGTGGCGACCGAGGACGTGGAGATCGGCGGGCAGCTCGTACGCAAGGGCGAGGGGGTCATCGTCTCGCTGATCGCCGGCAACCGGGACGGACGTGCCTTCGGCGCGGGCGAGGGAGAGTGCCCGGCGGACCAGCTCGACATCGGCCGCAGCGCTCGCCACCATGTGGCCTTCGGCTTCGGTTCCCACCAGTGCCTGGGGCAGAACCTGGCACGGATCGAGATGCAGGTCGCCTGGCCGCGCCTCTTCGAGCGCATCCCCGACCTGCGTCTCGCCGTGCCCGAGGACGAACTGCCGTTCAAGAAGAACAGCATCGTGTACGGCCTGACGTCCCTGCCCGTCGAGTGGTGAGCGGCATGCAGGACGAGCGGACATTCGCCGTCGGCGGACATGCCGACGGGCGTGGCACCCGTATGACAGGAAAGGCGGCGCTGGTGACCGGCGCCGGCAGCACGGGTGACTTCCTGGGCACCGGGGCGGCCACCGCGCTGCTGCTGGCGGCCCAGGGAGCCACCGTGGGCATACTCGACATCAGCGCGGAGCGCGCCGAACACACACGCGAACGCATCGAGGGCGCCGGCGGACGGGCGATCGCGCTCACCGCGGACATCACCGACGAGGCGGCGGCGGGCGCGGCGGTCGACGAGTTCGCCGCCCGCGCCGGGCGCCTGGACGCCGTGGTCAACAACGCCGGCATCAGCGGGGAAGGCGACGTCATGGATACCAGCCGCGCGGGCTGGGACCGGGTCTTCGCCCTGAACGTCACGGCCGCCATGCAGGTGGCCCGCGCCGCTCACCCCCACCTTGTGCGAGGTGGTGGCGGATCCGTCGTCAACATCTCCTCCATCGCGGCGCTGCGTGGTTTCGGCAGTGGTGCGTACGGACCCAGCAAGGGCGCACTGCAGTCGCTGACCACCGACCTCGCCTACAGCTGGGGGCCGGACCACATCCGCGTCAACTGCCTCGTCCCGGGCCACCTGCACACCCCTGTCGGGGAACACGGCGGCGCGGAGGGACGGCGGATGCGCAGCGCGGCCAACCTTCTCGGTCTGGAGGGCACAGCCTGGGATCTGGCCTGGGCCGTTCTCTTCCTCGCGGGCGTGGAATCGCGCTGGATCACGGGCACGGTGCTCCCTGTCGACGCGGGCACCACCACGACCACGGTGCTGGGGATGCTGCCTCGCATGCGTGATGCCCAGGGAAAGGAGAACGATGACCGGCAGTGAACCCGGTGAGCGCCGCGCTGCCGGCGAGCAGGTCGTACGGGAGATGTTCGGCGAGACCTTCCTGCAGAAGAACATGGTCGCCCCCGCCGAGGGGACGGGCCCCGGAGCGGACATGGCCCGGCTCGCACTGGAGCAGTGCTTCGGCGAGGTCTGGTCTCGTCCGGGCCTGGACCGGCGCAGTCGTAGTCTGGTCACGCTGGGTGTGCTCATGGCCCTGGGCCATCAGTGGGAGGTGCGCAATCACGTCCTCGGTGCTCTCGCCAACGGTCTGACCTCCGAGGAGATCCTTGAGGCCGTGCTCCAGACCGCTCCGTACATAGGGCTTCCCGCCGCCGGCCAGGCCATGACCACCGCCGCCCGCGCGCTCGAGGAGGCGTAACCGCGGTGCCTTGCGGGGCCACGGCCACGATGGTGTATCCCCGCAAGGCGTCGGCTCCCGCAGAATGAGAGGCATGAACCAGGACACCGCAACCAGCACCGACACCGCCCGCAGACGTAACCCCCGCGGCCAGGGCGATCGGCTCCGCGCGGAAATCCTGGCCGCCGTCGCCCGTCTTCTCGACGAGAAAATCACCGACAACGCCCTCCCGGTGTCCCTTCGGGAGGTCGCGCGGGAAGTCGGCATCGCGGCCCAGAGCATGTATCTGCACTTCGCGGACAAGGACCAACTCGCCCACGCGGTTGCCGAGGACGGATACCAGCGGGTGGTCGCAGCGATGCGCGAGGCCGACACCCGGGCGGCGGATCACGGAGCCGATGCCAGCGAACGCCTCCGCGCCCAGGCGAACGCCTTCTGTGCCTTCGCCGTCGCCGAGCGCGGAGTCATCCGCATGATGTTCGGCCACGATGCATCGAGCTTCGGTGAGCCCGGTCAGGAGCACCCTGCTCGTGTTCTCTGGCAGCAGTGGGTGGACGCCGTGCACGCCTGCGAGGGCGAGGGACTGCGCTGGCCGGACGGCGCGGAATCAGCCGCTCTACTGCTCTGGTCCGCGCTCTTCGGCCGGTTCGCGCTGTGGACTTCGACCTTCGGACGGCACGACCAGAGCGAGCTCACCCTCTTCGTCGATCGCGTCGTCGACGCTGTCCTGCGTGACGGAAACAGGTGACCGGCCAACGGAGTCCAGCGCGTGACCTCGCCCCGCATCCGTGCTTCCAGCCCGCACCGGTGGGTGGGATCCCGGCGCAGGTGCCGTCGTGAGGGGTTTTCACCCGTTGGCCTTTGAGGTCGAGTAAGTGAGCGTAACCATGTGTGAGTGATTGTCGTTGTCGGAGTGTGAATCTGACGGAGTGGGCGAAGATGCAGGGTGTGCATCCGCAGACCGCGTATCGCTGGTTCCGTGAGGGGACGTTGCCGGTACCGGCTCAGCGGGTCGGGCCGCGCACGATCCTGGTGAACATGGAGACCAGCGCCGCTGCGGGAGCGGTGGGCGGTCTGGGCTTGTATGTTCGCGTCTCCTCGCACGATCAGAAGGGCGATCTGGAGCGGCAGCTGGCCCGGTTGTCCGGGTGGGCGGCCAAGGCGGGCGGCAGGGTCGTTCGGGTCGAGTCCGAGATCGGCTCGGGTATGAACGGCAGTCGCAGCAAGGTCCGTCGCCTGTTGGCCGATCCGGGCGTGACCTGCGTGGTCGTGGAGCACAAAGACCGGCTCGGCCGCGTGAACGTTGAACTCGTCGAGGCTGCCCTGTCCGCACACGGCCGCCGTCTCGTCGTGCTGGATGACGGCGAGGTCGAAGATGACCTGGTGCGGGACATGGTGGAGGTGCTGACGTCGTTCTGTGCCCGCCTGTATGGGCGCCGGTCGGCGAAGAACCGGGCCAGGGCTGCGTTGGCTGCCGCTGAACGTGGCTGACTCCAAGTTGCGGGCCATTGAGGCGCCGTTCGTGGTGCTCGGGCCGTCCGGGGTGGCGATCCGTGACCGGCTCAAGCACCTCACACCCGAGGATGAGAAGGTCTTGCGGCTCGTCGGCAGTCATCTGGGCACGCTGGCCGGGCGGGATCTCAAGGCCCGATGCCAGGCTGGGCTGGACCACGACACCGACGCCTGGGCGGAGCGCAAGCGCGCTCTGACCGGGGAGTCGTCGTCGAGGTGGGCCGGTTCGATCACGAAGGCCACGCACGATCAGTGGGCTCTGTCCCGCCGGGCTCAGCTCGCGCATATCCAGAACCTCGAGGCAGGGGTGCGCACGGTCGCGCACGGCCTGTCACTGCCGGTCGGTGAGAGGGGAAGCGGACGGGCACCGGGCGGATACCGCAGCGCGCAGGAGTGGTTCGCCAAGGCCCGTCGCCTCCACCTGCTGGAAGACCGGCTGGAGGCCGCACGCGCGGACCGTGAGTCAGGAGTCGTGCACGTGGTGCGGGGAGGGAAGCAGCTGGCACGCCACCGGCACAACCTTGAGGCGGCCCAGCTCACCGAGACCTCCTGGCGTCAGGAATGGGAGGCCGAGCGGCGGTTTCTTCAGGCAGAGGGGGAGTCCGGGAAGCGATTCGGGAATGAGACGATCCGCCTCACCCCGGACGGCGAAGTGAGCATCAAGCTCCCGGCACCGCTGGCGCACCTGGCCAACGCCCGGCATGGCCGGTACGTTCTCACGGGCACGGTGCGGTTCCCGCACCGAGGCGATGCCTGGCGCGATCGCATCACCGCGAACCGGGCTGTGGCCTACCGCATCCACGAGAACGTGGAGCGGGGCCGCTGGTACGTGACGGCGTCGTGGACGATTGCCCCGGTCAAGACCGTTTCACTGGACGCTGCACGTGCCGGCGGCATGGTCGGGGTGGACACCAACGCCGATCATCTCGCCGCCTGGCGGCTGGACGAGCACGGCAACCCGATCGGTGAGCCCCGCCGCTTCCACTACCAGCTCGACGGCCCCGCGGATCATCGTGACGCACAGGTCAGGCAAGCCCTCATCCGACTCCTGCACTGGGTTGTCCGGCACAGCCTGAGCATCGCGATCGAGGACCTGGACTTCACGGCGGAGAAGACCCGAGAGAAGCACGGCCGCCGCAAGAAGTTCCGCAAGCTGATCTCCGGCATGCCCGTGGCCAAGCTGCGTGCCCGGCTCGTGTCCATGGCCGCCGAACTCGGCGTGACCGTGGTCGCAGTCGATCCCGCGTACACCTCGAAGTGGGGCGCCCAGCAC